>CAYQRX010000231.1:0-5456 GCA_964419865.1 uncultured Hyphomonas sp.
CCCATGCCCGACATGCCGTCCATCCCGGCCATGCCACCCATGCCCGACATGCCGTCCATACCGGCCATGCCGCCCATGCCCGACATACCGTCCATGCCAGCCATACCGCCCATGCCCGACATGCCATCCATGCCAGCCATACCGCCCATGCCCGACATGCCGTCCATCCCGGCCATGCCACCCATGCCCGACATGCCGTCCATACCGGCCATGCCGCCCATGCCCGACATACCGTCCATGCCAGCCATACCGCCCATGCCCGACATGCCGTCCATACCGGCCATGCCCGACATGCCGCCCATACCGGACATACCGGACATGCCACCCATGCCCATCTGGCCGCCGCCGGCATAGCTATACTGCGTGCAGACCCAGCCGCCGGCACCAGCACCAGCCATGCCGCTCATACCCGACATGCCGCCCATACCGGCCATGCCGCTCATGCCCGACATGCCGCCCATTCCGGCCATGCCACCCATGCCCGACATGCCGTCCATACCGGCCATGCCACCCATGCCCGACATGCCGTCCATCCCGGCCATGCCGCCCATGCCCGACATCGAGTCGGCGGCGGCAACGCTGGCGATGGCGCTGGCGCACAGCAACGAGGCCAGACCGATCTTCATCGCGTTTTTCATCCTGAGTTCTCCTCTGTCCTGACTGGCCGCCCGGGGATACGGAACCGTGATCCCGCTTGACCAGGACGCCCGGACCATCCGGGCGCATCCGTTGGGTCCGCCGATGGCGGGCCTAGTCTTCGCCGTGCCAGCGGCGAATGTCGTAGGGGCCGGTCATGCCGGGCCGCAGAAAGGGGGTGTGCCAGGCGCCCTGATCCTCCAGGAACCGCAGGCTTGCCGGATAGGGCGGCTCTACCCCGGTCAGGGCCCGGGCATACCAGTCGGCATCCTTGGGAAATTCGGCGACGACGGGCGCGGAGGCAGGCCGTTCGGACGGCGTCAGGCCGGCAACGGGAAAGGATTGCGCCGCCGCCACGACAGCGCCGGACATCAGCACCACAGCACCGCGCGCCACTGGTCCCAGGATCCCCATATCCGGCCTCTCCCTGCTTGCCCGACCAGCCCGCACTGCGTCTGGCCGCCCATGTCACGGGGAAGTCCTAACAGGAAGAATTCCGGATTACCCTTTGTTTTCATTGGCCTGAACGCATCCTTGCGGCGCTGTCCATGCCAATTTGGCAGGCTGCGCCCACCGCGCCGGGGAAATCGGCGCAACTGCGGGCGTCACGGCTGACAACTTGGCAGACCGCGGCAAAACGCCTGTCATGCGGCGGATTGTCGCGGCGCCGCGGGCAGGGCGCGCGGCCGGTCCCGGCACCGGCACCGCGGGGCACGGGGGCGGGCCGCACCGGCAGACGGGCGACTCAGCCGACGGGGGCGGGGGTGGACGGGTTCGGGAACCCGCCCGGCAGGTCTTGCCTTGGCCCGCCAGATGCGGGACAGTGGCATCTGCCGGAAACGGTGAAGGCGACCGTGGCGGGACTACAGGGCTCTGCGCTGACGGCAACAGACTGGATCATGCCCATGAAACCCGAATATCACCAACTTGCCCGCGGTTCGCTTCTGCTGTCATCGGCACCGGATGCGGTGGTGGATTCGGTGATGGGGTCTGCGCATGTGCGCGATTTCGACCGCGGCGCCACCATTTTCCTGCAGGGCGAACGGGCGACCGCGATCTACATCGTCGCCGAAGGCTGGGTAAAGCTGTACCGGATCGCCCCGAACGGCGCCGAGGCGGTGGTGGGGGTCTTTACCCGTGGCCGCAGCTTTGGCGAGGCGGTGGCCTTCCGCCACGACACCTATCCGGTTGCCGCCGAGGCCGTCACCGATTGCCGCCTGATCCGGATCGAGGCGGACGCCTTTCTGCGGCATATCCGGGAAAGCCCGGAAATCGCCATCTCGATCCTGTCGGCGACCTATGCCCACCTGCACAGCCTTGTGGCGCAGGTCGAGGCGCTGAAGGCGCAGACCGGGGCACAGCGCGTGGCGGAATTCCTGCTGGAGCTGGCCCCCTGCGCCGATGGCGCCTGCGAGGTGCACCTGCCCTATGACAAGGTGCTGATCGCCGGGCGTCTGGGCATGAAACCCGAAAGCCTGAGCCGCGCCTTTGCCCGGTTGAAGGATCACGGCGTGACCGTCCGGCAGAACGTCGCGGCCATCGCCGATCTGGACTTGCTGCGCGACTATGCCGATGAGGACCCGGCCCTGGCCTGGTCGCGCGGCGGATCATGACAGGACCGAAGATGCCCGACCTGATGCTGGCGCTTGCCGCCATCGATGCCGCCAATGCCGCCGATCCCGGCCGCGAAGACGGGCGTCCCGCAGCCCTTGTCTATGGCGAACGGATGACGGCCGAACTGTCCCGGCTGTTTCCCGATGCGGATGACGTGCTGCGCATCGCCGCACGCGGTCAGCATGTGGAACGCTGGCTGTTGCCGCGCGGCGATTACCCCGACGGCAAGGACGGCTATCATGCCTGGCGGCGCGAACAGGGCCGCCGCCATGGCGCCCGCATCGCCGGGATCATGGCCGATGCGGGGTATGATCAGGCCGACTGCGACCGCGTCGGCACCCTGCTGCGCAAAGAGGGGATCAAGCGCGACCCGCAGGTTCAGGCGTTGGAGGACGTGATCTGTTTCGTGTTCCTGCGCTGGTATTTCCAGCCCTTCGCGTCGACCAGAACCCCTGATTCCCTGCTGGATATCGTGGCCAAGACGGCGCGCAAGATGTCGGACGGGGCGCGGGCGCGGGCCTTGGCCGAATTCGATCTGCCGGAACCCTTTGCCTCGGCGGTGCGGGTGCCTGGCTAGGGACCCGGCCAGACCCCGATCACCGGGGCGTGCAGGTGCCAGACCAGTGCCCAGCCGGCAAAGGTCAGGGCAAGCCGCGTCCAGTCCGGCGGGCCGGCGGGCCGCCATCGGCCCGTGATCAGCGCCATTCCAGGGATCAGCCCGGTATGCGCGGTTTGCGCCGCCCATCCTTCGGCCCCCATCGTCCGGCGGCGACGGCGTTCGACCATCGGCATCCCGATCAGCGCAAAGGCCAGGAACGTGCCGAACAGGATGGCATGCGCCAGGTCGCCATTGGCCAGCAGATGTGCCCCCGCCCAGATCGCCAGCGCCCAGAGCAGGGGTTGCCGCGTCATCCCGGCAATGCCGGGGCGGCCGGGGGTGAACCCGGCGGCGCGCCCCTCGAAGGCAAAGGGATTTGCCGCGCCGACACCGAACACCGTCAGCGCCACGGCCAGGGGCATGGCCAGATTGACCGCCCAGCGGTGCCAGATCGCATGATCCCACAGGGGCACGACCGGCGCCCGCCCCGCGGCGACAATCACCCACCACAGCAGCGCCAGCGAGGCCAGGGAAAACACCATCGTATAGCCGCGCGGACCCAGCCGGGCGACCAGCGTTTCCTTCACCCCCAGCGCGGCGGGAATGCGGTGCGAGCCAAGGAAAACCCCCATGGCAAGAGCAAATTCGATCCAGTCCATGGGCGTCAGCCTTGCCCGCCCGGCACCGCGACTGCAAGCCAGATCAGCAGGGCCATGAAGGCCGCCAGCGACAGGGCAAAGCCGCGGGCGATGACGGGGGCCTGCGCCAGCCCCAGATAGCGGTTCAGCACCACCTGCGCCTTGACCCAGGCAATCGGCAGAACGGCCAGTGCCAGCATCCGCCCCTGCATGCCGCTGGCCGCGATGGCCGTCGAGGCGGCGGACAGGACGATTAGCACGATCCAGGCGCGGGTGACGGGGTTTGTCATAGCAGGTAGATCACCGGAAACAGCAGCACCCAGACCAGATCGACCATGTGCCAGAAGGCGGCACCCACATCGACGGCGCGGGGACTGGGACGCAGGCCGACCAGAAACAGGATGACCATGCCCGCAATCACATGCGCGGCATGAAACCCGGTCAGCAGATAGGAAAAGGTAAAGAAGGCATGGGTTTCAAAACTGATCCCTGCGGCGGCCAGATCGGCGTATTCGGACCCTTTCAGGATCAGGAACACCACGCCCAGCGCCGACGCCAGCGCCAGCAAGACCCGGGTGCGGGTGATCCGCCCCGCCTCGACCGCCTGCAACGCCAGCGCCGCAAACCAGCCCGAGGTGACCAGAACCACCGTGTTGATGCCCGCGCCGGTGCGGTGCAGATGGCCTTGCGCCTCGGCAAACCCGGCGGGGTCGGTCAGGCGCACCGCCAGGAAGGCCGCCATGCCGGCGCCGAAGACCAACAGTTCCGACACGATCAGAACCCACATCATCAGATCGCCAGGGAGCTGATCCAGCACCGAAGGCGGCTCTTCCCGCGCGACCGCGCGGTCATCGCCCGGACGATCGGCCCGCGCCTGCGGTTCTGCACCGGTATTGGTGGGGGTGGTCATCTGGGTCTCCTCGGTCACATGGGGTTCGGCGGCCGCTGCGGCCGGGGTCTGGGTCGGGTCGGTCATCGGGGATGCTCCTTGTCGGGAGTTGGAAGCGTCCCGGCGATGAAGGACGCAGTCGTGAAGGGATTGCTGGGCGCGGAAACCGGCGGCAGGGTCGGCACCGACCGGCACGGCGGAAACCTCGAAGGGCGTCCAATCGACGGCGCGCCACAACTCGCGGCCGCCATCGGGCTTTGAGACCTCGAAACGGTGGACCTGGTAGCCGATGGAGACCGCCCGGATGTGCCCTGCCTGAATGTCGCGCCAGATCGGCTCGACATCGTCGCGTTCGCTGATCCGGACCAGCGCGATGCCACGGCCGTTTTCAAGCCGGGCAGAGCCGGGCACTACGGAGCCGATGACGGCGTCCAGCGCCCCCAACTCATGCACCTTCAGAAAAGGCGCGCCCGCGTTCAGCCGGTCGAGCCGCACATGGGCGGGATCGAGGCTCAGCTCCTCGTCATAGGGCTCGCCGAAGAAGCTGGCGCGGCGGACGCGCGCCCCAGCCGACCAGATCACCTCGACGGTGCGGGCGTCCGGGTCGACGCTGTTCGGCGCAAGCTCCGCCGACCGGCGCATGGCCGGCAGTTCGATCATCGTGTTCATGGGTCAGTCCTGCTGGTCGGCGCCGGAGTCGGCCGGGTCTTTCGTCTGCGCGCTGCCGGTCTTGGTGACGCGGCGCGGGTCGCTGTCGAGCACGAGGCCGAGGCCATCGAGCTTGGCATTGGTCGCGGCGATTTCCGCGAGCACGGCGTCCGGGTTGTGGCCCTGCCGGGCAATGGCCTGCGCCAGCGTCATGGTGCCGGTCCGGATCGCCAGCAGATCGGCCATCGCGTCCTTGTAGGGATCGACCGCGTCGAACTTCGGCGGCGACCATTCCACCGGCACGTCCGGCGTCGGGATCTGCCCCGCTGCCCAGGCGGCCTCGGTGAACCAGCGCCAGACGGGTGCGCAGAGCATCGGAATGAACAGCTGCCACTGCACGGCGTCGATCATCCGGCGGAACTCGACGAGCCCC
>CAYQRX010000232.1:0-5433 GCA_964419865.1 uncultured Hyphomonas sp.
CTTGCCTTTGCCCTTGCTGCCTTTCGGCAGCGTGCGCTTGTCGAATTTCGGCTTGCCCCGGCGCGGCGGCCCGCCGCCGCCTCCACCACTGCGCCCGCGCGGGGCGCCGCGCTCGCGGGTGATGGCCTGGCGGGCGGCCTTGCGGCCCGGCGGTGCGGGCAGCGGATCGGAGATCATTTCCAGCAGCAGCCCGCCCTGCAGCGGCGTCACTTCCCGCAGACGGACCCGGACGATCTGGCCGATGGAGAAGGTCTTGCCCGAGCCGCGCGCATAGACGGCGACCGCCGCCTCGTCATGGATCCAGTAATCATCCGACAGCGAGGAGATCGGCACGAACCCGTCCGCCCCGCTGCCTGCCAGCGAAACGAAAAGGCCCGCCGGCGTGACGCCCGTGATCCGCCCGTCGAACTCGGCCCCGACCCGGTCGGCCAGGAAGATCGCAAGATAGCGGTCGGTCGCATCGCGTTCGGCCGCCATCGAGCGGCGCTCTGTAGTGGATATGTGTTCGGCGATCTCTTCCAGCCGCGCCGCCGAACGGTCCGACAGGCCGTCAGGGCCGAAATCATGGGCCCGGATCAGCGCGCGGTGGACGATCAAGTCAGCATAGCGCCGGATCGGTGAGGTGAAGTGGGCATATTTCGGAAGGTTGAGGCCGAAGTGGCCGAGATTTTCCTCCGAATAGATCGCTTGCGCCTGCGTGCGCAGCACCATCTGGGAGATCATGCCTTCATAATCGCCGCCGCGGATCTCGGCCAGCAGCTTGTTGAATTTGTGCGTCTGCGGACGTTCACCGATCGTCCATTTCATGTCGAGCGTCTGCAGGAAGTCGGCAAAGGCGGCGACCTTTGCATCGGTCGGCACGTCATGCACGCGGTACATTACCGGCGATTTTTTCTGCTCCAGCGTCTCGGCCGCCGCGACGTTCGCCTGGATCATGAACTCTTCGATCAGCCGGTGGGCATCCAGACGCACCTTCGTCGTAATCCCGTCGATCTCGCCCTCGGGCGTGAACATGATCCGGCGTTCGGGCATGTCAAGGTCGAGCGGGCTGCGAATATCGCGCGCTTTCGCCACGGCATTGTATGCGCCCCAGAGCGGCTTCAGCACGGTTTCCAGAAGCTCACCCGCGCGGCCATCCGGCTTGCCGTCGATCGCGGCCTGCGCCTCCTCATAGGAAAGCTTCGCCGCCGAGCGCATCGTGGCGCGCAGGAAGCGGTGGCGCTTCTTGTGGCCATCGGCGGAGAAGATCATCTCCACGGCAAGGCAGGGGCGGTCTTCATTCTCCCGCAGCGAGCAGGCATCCGCCGAGAGTTCAAACGGCAGCATCGGGACGACGCGGTCCGGGAAATAGGTCGAGTTGCCCCGCTTCTCCGCCTCCCGGTCGAGCGCCGAGCCTTCGGTGACATAGGCCGCCACATCGGCAATGGCGACAATAACTTTCCAGCCGCCATCGTCCAGCTTCTCCGCCCAGACGGCGTCGTCATGGTCGCGCGCATCATGCGGGTCGATGGTGATGAGGGGAACCTCGCGCAGATCCGTCCTCGGAACATCGGCCGGTTCGTTTTCCTGCGCTTCTTTCAGCGCCGCTTCGGGGAAGTCGACGGGAATGTCGTGCGCATAGATCGCGATCAGGCTCGCCGAGCGCGCATCGGTGATATGGCCGATCACTTCCTTCACCACGCCGAGCGGCGGGCCATACTGGCGCCTGCCCTGGGGCTTCGGCTCGGCGACGACGAGGTCGCCATCCTTGGCGCCCTTGCGGTCGGCTTCCTGGATCAGGAATTCGCGCCGTTCCTTGCGGCTTGCCGGGATCACGCGACCGCCGCGCGGGGCGTGTTCATACAGGCCGACGATCCGGTCGCTGAGGCGCTTCTCCAGCAGCGTGATGACATAGGCGCGCCATTCGCCGTCGCCGCTACGCGCGATCTTGCACACCGCCCGGTCGCCCTTGGCCGGGGCGCGGCTGCGGCTCTTGCCGGAAGGCCCGCCATAGATCAGCTCCGGCCCGAACAGGCCGCTGTCGCCGACGCACTGGCCGACAAGGTCGCCATCTTTCGTCAGGCGCGTGAACTCGACGAGGCCGGAAGGCGGCGGCCGGTCGGCCTGGGCGAAGCTGCGCTTGCCGGTGCGCTCCAGCTTGCCCTCATCCTCCAGTTCTTTCAGGATTTCGCGCAGGATCGCGCGCTCGCGGCCCTTCACTTTGAGGCCCCGGGCAATATCGGCTTTGGTGGTCGCGTCCGGATTTTCCTTCAGGAAATCAAGAACGCTCTGTCTGTCTGGAAATGTCATGGCCCCGCATATAGGGCGATTTGGGCCGAATTGCGCGGGGTTTTATGCGGATGGCCGCCCGGTCAGCCGACGAGCTGGACAAGGATCGCCGTATTGCCGCCCTCGGTATTGGTCGTCAGGCGCACCCGGCGGGCCGAGACGAAGACGCACTGGCCGGCCGCCACCACCGTCTCGACCGTGTCGGCCTCATCGGTTTCCGGGTCGCTGGCGAGGATGACGGCGTTCACCGCCCCGCCGCCGCCATGGCAGATCTGCAGC
Source organism: uncultured Hyphomonas sp. (assembly GCA_964419865.1). GTDB lineage: Bacteria > Pseudomonadota > Alphaproteobacteria > Caulobacterales > Hyphomonadaceae > Hyphomonas. Next base: position 2,548 of record CAYQRX010000232.1, read on the forward strand.
ACCGGCGCGGAGATGAACTGGCTGCCGCGGGGCGCCGGCGGGCTGATGAGGACGGGGACGACCTCCTTGCCCTTGGCGGTGACGCGAATGGGCGGCGGCACCTGGGCCAGCGCCGGCGCGGCGAGGGCGGCGGCAAGCATCGCCAGAAACAGTGTCCGGACCATTCGATGTCCCCTTCGCGGCGCTTTTTCGAACTTTCCCGAGGTGGCGCGCCGCCTGATTCCTGTCAACTCAGCGCAGCAGCGTCACACTCGCCAGGATTGCCCCGTCGCCCTTCCAGACCGCAAGGTCGATCTGGTTCCCGGCAAAGAAGCTGCACCTGCCCCGGCTGAGAAGCTGGTGGCGGTTGCCGATATGAACGCTGAGCGTTTCCGGTGGCGGCAGCGTGGACTGATTGCGATAGCAGATGCGGAAGACTGGCAGGGTGCCACCCTCCGCCATCTCGGGCGGTGCAAGGAAGACCGTCTCGCGGTCATTACTCCTGACATAGACATCCATCTCATAGGCGCTCGCGGCGCCGGACGTTCCCATCAGGGCCATCAGCGACATGGCAGCGGGCAGCAACATGGCACAATTCTCCGTTCATCCTCCTCCGCATAGGGACAGAGCATGGATGAAGGCTGGATGAATGGTGCCGGAGGCGGGATGGGCGCGAGGCTCGTTGTATCCTCGCCCCGTTCCCAAGCGCCGTCCTCAGAGCGCCTTGACGATATCCTCGACCATCTTCTTGGCGTCCGCCAGCAGCATCATCGTGTTGTCGTAGAAGAAGAGCTCGTTCTCGATGCCGGCATAGCCGGACCCCATCGAGCGTTTCACGAACAGCACCGTGCGGGCGTTTTCCACATCGAGGACAGGCATACCATAGATCGGCGAGGTCTTGTCCGTTTTGGCCGCCGGATTGGTCACGTCATTGGCGCCGATCACGAAGGCGACATCGGCTGCGGAGAATTCCGAATTGATGTCCTCAAGCTCGAACACCTCGTCATACGGCACCTGCGCTTCGGCGAGCAGCACGTTCATATGCCCCGGCATCCGGCCGGCGACGGGGTGGATGGCGTATTTCACCTCGACGCCTTCCTCCTTCAGCTTCTCCGCCATTTCCTTGAGGGCGTGCTGCGCCTGGGCGACGGCCATGCCGTAGCCCGGCACGATGATGACCTTGGAGGCGTTCTTCATGATGAAGGCCGCGTCGTCGGCCGAGCCGCGCTTGTAGGGGCGGTCGATCTTCTCGCCGCTGGCGGCGGCTGCGTCCTCACCGCCGAAACCGCCGAGGATGACCGAGATGAAGCTGCGGTTCATGCCCTTGCACATGATGTAGGAGAGGATCGCGCCGGACGAGCCGACGAGCGCGCCGGTGATGATGAGCGCGACATTGCCAAGCGTGAAGCCGAGGGCGGCGGCCGCCCAGCCCGAATAGGAGTTCAGCATCGAGACGACGACCGGCATGTCGGCCCCGCCGATCGGGATGATCAGCGTGATGCCGAGGATCAGGGCCAGAACCGTCAGGCCCCAGAAGGCCCAGTGCGCGCTGCCGCCGGTGGCAATCAGGATGCCGAGCAGGCCGACAATGCCGATGCCGAGGGCGATGTTCAAAAGGTGGCGGGCCGGCAGCAGGATCGGGGCGCCGCTCATATTGCCGTTGAGCTTGGCAAAGGCGATCACGGAGCCGGTGAAGGTCAGCGCACCGATGGCGGAGCCGAGGCCCAGCTCGATCAGCGAGATCGGCTTGATGCCGGTGATGTCGAGAATGCCGAAGCTCGCCGGGGCGTAGAGCGCTGCGGCCGCCACGAGCACGGCCGCCATGCCGACCAGCGAGTGGAAGCCGGCGACCAGCTGCGGCATCGCCGTCATCGGGATGCGCCGCGCGATCAGGGCGCCAATGGTGCCGCCGACCGCGACGCCGCCGAGAATCAGGCCCCAGGTAACCGGCTCAAGGCTCTCCCAGACGAGGATGATGGTGGTGGCGACGGCAATCGCCATCCCGATCATGCCGTTGCGGTTGCCCTTGCGGCTGGTCGCCGGGCTGGAGAGTCCGCGCAGGGCGAGGATGAAAAGAACGCCGGCAACGAGATAGAGCAGCGGCGCCCAGGTGGATTGGAACTGTTCCAAGGGTCAGTCCCCTTTTTTCTTGTACATGGACAGCATGCGCTGGGTGACCAGGAAGCCGCCGAAGATGTTGACGCTGGCGAGGGCGACCGCGACGGCGCCGAGCGCCTTGGCGATCCAGCCATCGGATGAAAGCCCGGCCGCAGCCGCGGCGATCAGTGCGCCGACGACGATCACGGACGAAATCGCATTGGTCACGGCCATCAGTGGCGTATGCAGCGCCGGCGTCACCGACCAGACGACATAATAGCCGACGAAACAGGCCAGGGCGAAGATGGCCACAAGGAAGACCGTCGAGTCGATCCCGCCCGCATCCGCAAAGGCGGGCAGGGCGAAGGCGGTAAGGGCAAGGGTGGCGAGCGCGCGTTTCATCACTTCAGCCTTTCATTGACGGTTGCGCCATTCCGCGTCAGCAGCATGGCAACGACAACCTCATCATCGGTATCAAGGTTCAGGCTGCCGTCTTCCGCGGTGATCAGCGGAATGAAGGCGAGCAGGTTCTTGGCGAACAGCGAGGAGGAATCCGCCGGCAGGCGGGCGGGCAGGTTGGAGAAACCGGCAACCTTCACGCCGCCGACATCGACGATCTCATCCGGCTTTGAAAGCGGGCAGTTGCCGCCCTGGCTGACAGCCATATCGACGATCACCGAACCCGGCTTCATCGTCTTGACCATCTCCTCGGTGATCAGCACCGGCGCCGCCCGGCCCGGGATCAGCGCCGTTGTAACGACGATGTCCTGCTTGGCGATATGGCTGGCCGTCAGGGCCGCCTGTTTGGCC
>CAYQRX010000233.1:0-5432 GCA_964419865.1 uncultured Hyphomonas sp.
AGTGGGAACGCATCATTACGCCGGCAGCCGGTGATGGCCTGGTCCAGATCGAGGTTCTTGTACGCCCTGCCGGCAGCGACGCGGCGGCTGCCAGAATCACGCTGCTGCACCTTGCCGAGGCACAGCCATGAACCGCCCGGCTTCCAACGAAGCCGGCATAACGCTGGTCGAAACCCTTATCGCGCTTTTTCTGATAGCGTTGATGGCAACCACTGGCGCCGTAATGCTGACCCAGTCCATGCGAGGCGCCCGGCAGATCGACGCGCGCGGCGCGGAGGCCCAGCAGCTTCAGGTGGCCCTGGCCATGATCCGGGATGACCTTGCCGCCTTCGCAGACCGGCCAAGCCGTTTCAACGGATCGGCCGACCCTTTGGCGCGGTTTGAAGGTTATCCGGTGCGCTTCGATGGCCGCCTCCTTCTGCTGGTCCGCAATGGATGGTCTAATCCGGACGACCTGGCTCGGCGCGGGGACTTGCAACGGGTTGAATACCGGTTTGAGGACGGCGTCCTGATCCGGCGTTCATGGAACACCGCTGACCCCGGCCCGGAATCCCGGGTTTCGGATCAGCGCCTGCTGGAAGGTTTAGAGGGCGTCTCCGCGCGTTACGGCCGCCTCGACAGCTGGAGGAATGACTGGGTTGTTCTCGCAACCGATCACAACGCGCAGCTCCCGGACAAGGTGGAGCTCAGTTTCCATTTTGGGCCTGATGATACGCTGACCGCCCGCTTCCGGCTTGGGCTGCGCAGATGAATCGGACCGATAACCAAAAAGGCGCAGCCCTGCTGTCGATCCTTGTCATCGTGGCGGCGCTATCGGTTGCCGCCCTGATCGCCGTCTCTGCGATTGCACACCAGACAGACCTTACCAGGACGGCCAGCCGCCGGGCTGATGCGGGCTGGGCCGTTTATTCTGCTGAAGCGATCGTGCTCAGCGCAATCTCTGCCCTGCGCGAGCAGCAGGAAGGGTCGGCCATGGCCATCATTCCCCGCATCGGCGAGACCCTTTCGGCGCCCGTGCAAGGCGGTATGGTGACCATAACGATCCGCGATGCAACAAACTGCTTCAATCTGAACGCTCTTGCGGGGCCGGAAGAAGGCGCGGCCCGCCTCGCTCGCAATGGCTGGTCGCGATTGCTGCAGGATCTCGGCATGTCCACGTCTGAGGCCAATGATCTGACCGATGCGCTGGTTGACTGGATTGACGCGGATAGCACGCCGCGGCGCGGCGGGGCCGAGGACGGCTACTATCTGGCCCTGTCGCCCCCTTATCGGCCTGCCAACCAGGCAATGGACAGCCCACGCGAACTGGCGGCCGTCAGAGGCTATACGCGCGAGCTGCGCGACGCGCTTGACCCGCTCGCCTGCGCACTCAAGCGCCCCACACAGATGCGGCTGAATGTGAACACGCTGACGCCCCAGCAAGCCCCGCTTCTGCGGGCTGTCTACTCGGATGCGATCAGCCTGGCGGTAGCCCAGCGAATTCTCTCCAACCGGCCCGCTGAGGGCTGGGCCAGCATTGGCGCCTTCGAAGCACTGCCGGACATTCGCGCCCTGCCCCCAGGGCAAAAAAGGACAGATACTGTCGGCGCGACGAGCGATATCTTCCTGGCCGAAGGCTTCGTCGCTCTTGACGCAGGCCGTTGGCCGTTCTCCTTCATGATTGCCTCTGAAGGCGCGCAGCGTCCGCAGGTCATCTGGCGGCGAATGGGGGAAGAGTAATGAAGCCGGTGCTCTATGTCGCCCTGCCTGCCGAAGCTGGTGCACCATTGCAGGTTGCCGAGGAACGCGGTGACCGGATGGAGCTGCTCGGCCATAATGGTCCATTTCCGTCAGGTTTCACCTGTACCGCGTTTGCTCCGGCAACAATGGTCGCTCATTTTCAGCTACCGGTGCCTGGACGTAATGAGGCAGAAGCCACGCGCACGGCGCTTTATGCCGTCGAGGATGAACTTGCCGAACCAATCGAGGAAGTACATCTCGCGCTCGGCCCTCGCACCGCAGACGGAGCGAACCGCCACATCTACGTCGTCAGCCGGAACGTGATGGCCGCCTGGCTGGAACAGCTGTCGAAAGCCGGCCTCGATCCGGAGCGGATCATACCCGAACAATGCCTCTTTGACACCGCGGAACACGGCGAAGAGCTCGGAGACCATACCCTGCTCTCCATCGGTCCGCGCTTGCTTGCTGCAGACGGCTCGCTTCCAGCCGACGCTCAGCGCGCACTCGGTATCAACCATCCTGCTTCAGCACCGCATTCCGGGCAGCATCTGATCCGCCTGGCGGAACGCGCAGCAACACGCCAGACTGTCAATCTGCGTTCAGGCGTTTTTGCTCGGGCCAGGAAGCAGCCGGCGGGCTACCGGGCCTGGCGCGTCGCCGCAGGCATGGCCATTGCGGCCACGTCGATCTGGACCGGGAACGTTATCCTTGAGACCCGCAACTACAATTACGCCACTCGTCAGCTGGAACGCCAGGCAAGCGAACGATATGCCGCCCTCTTTCCCGGCGCCGCCATTCCGGCCGATATCGACCGCGCCAGCCGCGAGATGCTGGCAAGCCAAACCGGATCAACGAATTTCAGCTTTCAGGATGCAGCAAGCTATCTCTATGAGGCAACCGCCGCAGCGCCGGGATTGAGAATCACCGCGCTTTCCTATGACGGCGATCAGCAGCTTGCGTCTGCGACCTTTGTCGCTCCGCAGCCGGACGCGCTGGAACGGGCCCGTGCCTTTCTTGAAACGGAAGGTCTGATGGTCAGCATCACCCTTGACCCGCCCGCCGACGGCCCGGTTACCGGAACACTCAAGATCGAGGCGCAGCAATGAAACAGTGGTGGACCAGCCGAAGCGCCCGCGAGAGGTTCCTTGTGGCGACCGCAGTCTTCCTTTTGGCAGGCGGGCTGATCTGGCAGTTCGGCATCAAGCCTTCATTCGCCTCACTCGACCGCGCGAAGCTTAAGCATCAGCGGGCGAGTCAGGTGCACGAACGCCTGGACCGTCTGGAAGAGATGCTGCGTCAGGGCACGCCTGTGCGCCCCGCCAGGGCCCCTGCCCCAGCAAGCGCTGATCATGTCCGCACTGACCTCACCGCGCTCCTTGCCTCGTCCGGACTTGTGGCAACCAGCACTGAAAGTATCGGGTCTGGAAATATCCGGATCACACTGCGCGGCGCGGCCCCCGCGGAGATCTTTGCCTGGATTGAACATGCAGAGACACGCCTTGGTGTATCTGCGATATCTGCTGACCTCAGACAGAATGCAGCCGGAAACATGGACGCAGAGGTCGAGTTCAGCGCAGGTAGTCCTCAATGATGCGCTGGCTTCTCTTATTCGTCCTTGTCGTTGGATTCACAGTCGGCCTGGGGGCTTTTGCGCCCCTTGGCATGGTCATGAAATTCTCCGGCGCTCAAGCGCGCGGAATCAGCTGGATCAGCGCGGAAGGCTCGCTCGCTGGCGGCAGGATCACTGGGCTCCGCAGCGGTGCCGATCTGATTGGCGATGCCCGCATGACGCTGAGGCCCGCCGCGCTGCTTGCCGCACGCCTTGAGTATGATTTCGAGTGGACTGGGCCGGCGGGCACCGGCTCCGGCAGAGCGTCCGCCTCGGCTTCCGGGATAACGGAAGTGCGCGACTTCATATTTGATCTCAACTTTGCAGAATTGGGCGGACTGCCAGTTTGGATGCGGCGCTCAGGTGGCCGCGCACAGGTCCGCGGAGATATCATCCGCCTGCGGCGCGGCGCCTGCGACTCTGCGCGCGGCACGACCTGGAGCGATGCGCTGGTACGCAACGAAACCCTGCTCGGTCCTGGTTGGTCAGAGTTTCAGGGCGCCCTGTCCTGTGACGATGATGCCCTCATTGTTCCCTTTTCATCCGTAAACGGAAATGGCACCCGCCTCGACGCAACAGCCCGGGTTGACGCCGGCCGAACGTCCACGCTTGAGGCCCGCGTTTCTGGTTTTGTTTCAGAGCAAGCCCGCTATGCGCTTCCAATGGCCGGATTTTCGCCTGAAGGGGATGCCTTCGTTTATCGCCAGCCCGGCACATACACACAATCGGACCTGCCCCAATGATTTTCCGATCCTTGCTGACCCTGAGCCTGTTCCTGTCTGTAGCCGGATGCAGTACCCCGCCCCGCAGCGAGGAACCCGCGCGCATCGCTAAGCTCGCCACTCCTGTTCCGGAATTACCCGTCGAAGGTTTGCCCCCCCAGAAGCTCGCCCCGGGCGAATGCGGCCTGTTCCTCTGGGGCATGAGCGCTCCGCGCCGGTTCGTCTTCTTCGCCGAGGCATCGTCTGCCACAGCGCTATTCCTGCATGAGGGCGCGCCGCTGCAGGTCGCTTTGACGGACACAGGAGGCGAAGTATTCGGCCAGTTCTTTACCGAGACATCCTACATGACTGCGACGGGGGATATGGCAGTCGAACTGGTACTCACGCCGGGTGACATCCTCGAAGGCGGCCAGCAGGTCAGGTCCGGCCGCATCGTTTCTCGCGGCAAAGATGGCTGGGAAACCGTGCTGCCTGTGACCGGCGCACGGGCCTGTATGCCGGGTTGAGACAATCAGGTCAGCAGATCGACAGGAACGGCAAGCGCGTCTGCCAGGCGCCTGGCCGTCTTGAGCCCGTATGACATTCCACGCTCGATGGCAGATATATGGTTGGGCCGGATACCGCACAGCAAGCCGAGCTCTTTTTGCGTCATCAGGCGGAACTGCCGGATGACCCGCACCGGGTGCTCCCCATCCTGAATACGCTTCAACAATGCCGGCGGCAGCGGCACGCCACCCGGATCCGCAGGCTTCAGCCGGCCGCTCACGATCTCTTCCAGCAAGCTTTCCAGTTCAGCGACCTTCTGCTCAAGGTCGATGACCCTTACTTCCAGCGAGTAAATCAGTTTCGGATCCTGCATTGCGCTGCCGCCCCTGTCATACAGGATGCAGCGCTAATGGTGTTCCGCTACATTTCGGTGTCGGCTGTGACAAAGTTTTGTGTCAGCGCCCTCAGCATTCGATGACATTCACCGCCAGCCCGCCCTGGCTGGTTTCCTTGTATTTGGACGACATATCCAACCCGGTCTGGCGCATTGTCTCAATTACCTGATCCAGGGAGACCTTTCCCTGCCCAAGCGAATGCAGGGCAAGGCGGGCTGCGTTCGCTGCCTTAACCGCGCCAATTGCGTTACGTTCGATGCAGGGGATCTGGACCAGACCACCAACCGGATCGCAGGTCAGGCCCAGATTGTGCTCCATGCCGATTTCGGCTGCATTGGCCACCTGCTGCGGCGTCGCGCCCCAGACTGCAGCAAGTCCTGCCGCCGCCATCGAACAGGCCACGCCGACCTCGCCCTGACATCCCATCTCGGCGCCGGAGATGGATGCGCGTTGCTTGTAAAGAAGCCCGATACCCCCTGCCGTCAGAAGGAAGTTCCGGAC
>CAYQRX010000234.1:0-5365 GCA_964419865.1 uncultured Hyphomonas sp.
GTCGAAGGCGGGGCTCGCCGGATCGGGGCAGACGATATGGGTCTTGAGGCCGAGGGGGGCGGCCGCCATCGCCAGCATGCGGCCGAGCTGGCCGCCGCCGAGAATGCCGATCGTGTCTCCCGGCCGTAGCGGCCGGTCGCCGGTCTTGATCATCTGCCCGTGCCCTTCCTGGTCAAGCGTCGTCGGACGGGTGCTCGGCGACCGCCTCGGATTGGCGCCGGCGCCAGTCGTCGAGCCGAGCGGCGAGGGCGGTGTCCGTGAGGGCCAGCACGGCGGCGGCGAGCAGGGCGGCGTTGACCGCGCCGGCCTTGCCGATGGCAAGGGTGCCGACCGGAATGCCGGCCGGCATCTGGACGATGGACAGCAGGCTGTCCTCGCCCTTCAGCGTGCGGGACTCGATCGGCACGCCGAACACGGGGAGCGGGGTCATCGAAGCGGTCATGCCCGGCAGGTGGGCGGCGCCGCCGGCGCCGGCGATCACCACCTTGAAGCCGGCCTCGCGCGCGCCTGTCGCGAAGTCGTAGAGCCGTTGCGGCGTGCGGTGGGCAGAGACGATGCGCGCCTCATGCGAGACGCCGAGCGCCTCGAGCGTGTCGGCGGCGTGTTTCATGGTCGGCCAGTCGGACTGACTGCCCATGATGATGGCCACTTGCGGATTTGCCTCGCCCATGCGCGCCCCTGCCTGAGGTTGCTGTTGCCGGCGGTGCCGGAAGGCCCCGCACTATAGGCAGCGCCGGGCGGCGCGCAAGGGGCTAGCGGACGCGCCGGGAGCCCGTCAGGCGATGATGTCGGGAAGCAGGCGGTCTTCCAGCGTGGCGATGCGATCCTTGAGCGCGAGCTTCTTCTTCTTCAGGCGCTGAAGCTGCAGCGCGTCGGCCCGGCCGGTCTCCACCATGGCGCCGATGGCCATGTCGAGGTCCCGGTGCTCCTGGCGCAGGCGCGCCAGTTCGATGCGCACCGTCTTGTCGTCGAAGTCGCCGTCCATGCCCGCATCCATGCCTCTACTCCAGACTTTCGGCGCAAACGCCCACCCGACCGGCGGAAGGTGCAAGGCGGACCGCCCGACCTTCGCAAAGCCGATCATCTTCAACGCCCCGGAACGCTCGGACAGGGTCCTCCCGAAGGCCAAAACGCTTCCGCCGACAGGATACCGCGATGGCGGGCCGGGCGGTAGACCCGTTGAACATCGCGGCGACGCGCGGTGGCCGTGGACAGGGTGTCGCAGGCGGCGGCCGGAGGGCCGCGGATGGGCGGATCCGCCGAAGAAAACGCTCCGTAAACCCTGCGCTAACGGCAATCGCGCAATCGGGGCAAGGACCTTCGGAAGCGTTCGACAGGGCTTGCAGGCTGTGTCACACTGATGTCGTCAAACGCGAATAGGCAAGGAGGTTATCCATGTCCCTTCAGTCGCATCTGGTCGAGTTGAAGAAACGTCACTCGGATCTTGAGCGAAAACTGGAAGAGGCGATGCGCCATCCGAGCACGGACTCGCTGGAGATCGCCAGCCTGAAGCGCCAGAAACTTCAGCTCAAGGACCAGATCGAGCGGCTTCGCTCCGGCTCTACCCTGCACTGAAGATCCTGCATTGACACGGGAAGGGGCCGCAAGGCCCCTTCGACCACAGCAGAAGCCGCGGCCTTGCCGCGGCTTCTGTGTTTTCGGGTGTGTGTTTTCGGGTGTGTGTTTTTAGGGAGTGTGCCTTGGGACGGCTCTTGAGGCCGAGAGGGAGAGCGTCCCCCTTCCCCCCGCTGACGGGCGGTCACCACCTGGCGCTCGCCGTATGATCCCGCGCTGCGGAAGCCGCCGCTTGTGGCCGGCACGCGGTGCTCACACCTCCTTCGCCATCTCGCGCAGCACGAATTTCTGGATCTTGCCGGTCGAGGTCTTCGGCAGGTCGGTGAAGACCACGTGGCGGGGCACCTTGTAGCGGGCGAGCCGCTGGCGGCAGAACTCGACGATCTCCTCCGCTCCGACCGATGCACCGGGGCGCAGCTCGACAAAGGCGCAAGGGGTCTCGCCCCATTTCTCGTCCGGCCGTGCCACCACGGCGGCGGCCATCACGTCGGGATGCTTGAACAGCACGTCCTCCACCTCGATGGAGGAGATGTTCTCGCCGCCGGAGATGATGATGTCCTTCGAGCGGTCCTTGAGCTGGATATAGCCGTCCGCGTGCATGACGCCGAGATCGCCGGAGTGGAACCAGCCGCCGGCGAACGCCTCCGCCGTCGCCTCCGGGTTCTTGAGATAGCCCTTCATAACGACATTGCCGCGGAACATCACCTCGCCGAGGGTCTCGCCGTCGGCCGGGACGGGCGCCATCGTCTGGGGGTCGAGCACCGCGAGATCCTCCAGCGCCACATAACGCACGCCCTGGCGCGCCTTCAGCGCCGCCTGCTCGGCGGCAGGGCGCGCGTCCCACTCGCGCTTCCAGTCGTTGACGACGGCAGGGCCATAGACCTCGGTCAGGCCGTAGAGATGGGTGACGTTGAAGCCGGCCTCCTTCATCGCCGCAAGCACGGCCTCGGGCGGGGGAGCGGCGGCGGTGAAGAACTCGACGATGCGCCCGGCAAGGTCGCGCTTGTCCTCGTCCGGCGCGTTGAGCACCGTCGACATGACGATGGGCGCGCCGCACAGATGGGTGACGCCTTCGTCCGCGAGCGCGTCCCAGATCTGCTTGGCGCGGACCCAGCGCAGGCAGACATGGGTGCCGGCGACCAGCGACAGCGACCAGGGGAAGCACCAGCCGTTGCAGTGGAACATCGGCAGGGTCCACAGATAGACCGGGTGCCGGGCCATGGAGGCGGTCAGGACATTGGCCTGGGCCAGCAGATAGGCGCCGCGATGGTGGTAGACGACGCCTTTCGGATTGCCGGTGGTGCCGGAAGTGTAGTTGAGCGAGATCGCGTCCCATTCGTCGGCCGGAAGCTGCCAGGGAAAGTCCGGATCGCCGGAGGCGACGAACGCCTCGTAGCCGATCTCGCCAAGCAACTCGCCGGTCTGCGGAAATTCCGGGTCGTCATAGTCGATGACCAGCGGGGCGACCTTTGCCAGCGCCAGCGCCTCCTTCATCACCGGGGCGAACTCTCGGTCGGTGATGACGACCTTGCTTTCCGCGTGGTCGAGCTGGAAGGCGAGGATGGCGGCGTCGAGCCGGGTGTTGAGCGAATGCAGCACGGCGCCGGTCATCGGCACGCCGTAATGGGCCTCGAGCATCGGCGGGGTGTTGGAGAGCATCACCGTCACCGTGTCGTTCTTGCCGATGCCCCTGGCGGCCAGCGCCGAGGCGAGCCTGCGGCTGCGGGCATAGAACTCGGCATAGGAGACGCGCTGGCGCCCATGCACGATGGCGGTCTGGTCGGGGAAGACGGCGGCGGCCCTCGCCAGGAAGCTCAAGGGCGACAGCGGTGTGTAGTTGGCCTCGACCTTGTCGAGATCGCGCGTGAAGGGATTGCCGTTGTCGGCCATTCGTTCCTCCGGATATGCCCTGTCAGCCGGCGCTTTCTCCCCGCCGTTCCCGGCATCAAAGCGGCAAAGCCCCGTTCGATCAACTGCGTTCGGCGGCGTATCCGATCAGGCGAGAAGGGCGCTCGCCCCGTCCCACAAGAGCTTGAGGCCGATGACGCCGACGGCGAGATAGGTGATGCGGTAGAACAGTGCCGGCTGCACCCGGCGCACCAGCCAGACGCCGGCAAGGGTCGCCAGCGGGGCAAGCGGCAGCAGCACGGCGGAGGTCGCAAGGTTGGCCGCGTCGAACTGGCCGAGCGCGGCATAGGGCACCAGCTTGATCGCGTTCATCGTGGTGAAGAACAGCACGGTGGTGCCGGCGAAGCGGATCGGGTCGAGCCGCAGCGGCAGCATGTAGATCTGGTAGGGCGGGCCGCCGGTGTGGCTGACGAAGCTGGTGAAGCCGGCGATCGAGCCCCAGAACCGCCCGGCCCAGGGGCGCTGCGGCTTCGCTTCGCCCATCCGCGCGCCGCCGCGCAGATAGTCGAGGGTGAAGAGCACCGCGACCAGGCCGACCAGCAGGCGGACATGGGCATCGCTGACATGGGCGGCGGTGAGATAGCCGATGCCGATGCCCAGGATCGCCGGCGGCAGCAGGATGCGCAGGCTCGCCCCGTCATACTTGCCGCGATAGGCGATCAGCCCGGCCATGTCCATGACGACGAGGATCGGCAGCATGATGCCGGCGGCCTGCACCGGCGGGATCACCAGGCTCATCATCGGCACGCCGAGCAGCGACAGCGGCCCGCCGAAGCCGCCCTTGGCCAGGCCGACCAGGATCACCGCCGGGATGGCGAAGGCATAGAACAGGGGGTCGGAGACGGGATGCACGGGGCGGGGTTCCTGAAGGAGGCTGGCACCGAATCGACGCCCTGGCCAATCTATACGGGGGAGCAGGGCGCTGTCATGTTGCAGGACGGCCCGCCTAAGCAAACTTCCCATTCGCCGAATGTATAGGGCGGCAAGGCTTGCCTTTCCGTGCCCCGTCGCGGCAGATACGCTGAACCGGGTCGCGGAAGGCCGGATTTGGACAGGCCGGGTTTCGACAGACCGGATGCGGACAGGGAGGACAAGCCGATGACCAGCCGTTACCACGAGGTCTACGAGGCGTGGGCGCGCGATCCGGAAGGCTTCTGGGCGAAGGCCGCGGCCGAGATCGACTGGATGAAGCCCTGGGACACGGTGTTCGATCCCTCGCTCGGCGGCTATGGCCAATGGTTTGCCGGCGCGGAATGCAACACCTGCTACAACTGCCTCGACCGGCATGTGGAGCGCGACCGCCCCGGCCAGCCGGCGATCATTTATGACAGCCCGATCACCGGGGCTCAGGCCGTCTTCACCTATGAGGAGACGCTGGATCGGGTCAACGCCATGGCCGCCGTGCTGGCCGATCACGGCATCGGCAAGGGCGACCGCGTCATCCTCTACATGCCGATGATCCCCGAGGCGGTGATGGCGATGCTGGCCTGCGCCAGGCTCGGCGCGGTGCATTCGGTGGTGTTCGGCGGCTTTGCCGCGCGCGAACTCGCCACCCGCATCGACGATGCGACGCCCAAGGCGATCATCGCCGCCTCCTGCGGCATCGAGCCGGGCCGGGTGGTCGCTTACAAGCCGCTGCTGGACGCGGCGATCGAGATGTCCCGGCACAAGCCGGAGGCCTGTTTCGTGCTGCAGCGGGTGCAGGCCGAGGCGGCGCTGGACGGCGCGCGCGACCATGATTTCGGCGCTCTCACCGAAGATGCGCTGGCGCAGGGCCGCAAGGTCGCCTGCGTGCCGGTCAAGGCGACGGATCCGCTCTATATCCTTTACACGTCCGGCACGACGGGCCAGCCCAAGGGCGTGGTGCGCGACACTGGCGGCC
>CAYQRX010000235.1:0-5361 GCA_964419865.1 uncultured Hyphomonas sp.
CCGGTGTTCGATGCCGGGCGCGGCGGCCAGTACACCTATCACGGCCCCGGCCAGCGGGTGGCCTACGCGATGCTCGATGTCGGCGCGCGGGGCCGCGATGTCCGGGCTTTCGTCGCCAGGCTCGAGGATTGGATCATCCGGGCGCTGGCCGCCTTCAATGTCGAGGGCGGCATGCGCGAGGGCCGCGTCGGCGTCTGGGTAGACCGCACACAGCCCGGCGGGCCGCCGCGCGAAGACAAGATCGCCGCCATCGGCGTGCGCCTGAAGCGCTGGGTCTCCTTTCACGGCATTTCCCTGAACGTCGAGCCGGAGCTTGACCATTTCACCGGCATCACGCCCTGCGGCATTGCCGACCCCCGTTACGGGGTGACCAGCCTGGCCGATCTCGGCCGCCTCGTCTCGATGGCAGAGGTGGACATGGCGCTGAAGGCCGCTTTCGAAGAGGTCTTCGCCAGCCCGCTGGTGGCCGCCGCCGATCCGCTGGCGGCCGCCTGACGCCGTCAGCCCTCGCCGCGCTCAATCTCTTCCGGGGTCAGATCGCTGCCGGTGCGCTTCTTGCCCCGGCCGCCATTCGGCAGGCGGGCGACATGCAACAGCGTCCAGAGCATCGCGCCGAAAGAGGTCAGCGCCCAGACCGGCAGTGCCATGCCCATGCCTGCGGCCATCGCCATCTGGCGTTCGCTGGGCGGCGGGCCGCCGCGGCCGCGTCCGCCGCCGCGTTGCTGGCCGCCCTGACGTGCCTGCGGGCGCGCTTCACTTCCCGCCGCGCCGGGCGCCGTCGTCTCGACCTTGGGGGCATTCATCGCCCGGTACTGCGCCGCCCCGGCCTGTGTGCCGATCGCATAGCAGATCATGCCGAGGATCAATGGGATAACGACAATGATGGCCCAGAACGCCGAACGGCCCGCTTCCGTCAGCCTGCGGACATGGATGACGAATGACGTATATTCCGTGAGCAGCGTGAATACCGCAAAAGGCAGGAGCACCGCCGGCACCGAAAACAGCAGGAGATTGACCGGTTTGCTCAACCCGCCGGTCTGCACGCCGGCCATACCGGCAAGGCCGGCGATCACCGAGGGCACGATATAGAGCAGCACCCGGCCGAGGAACATCACGGTCCAGGCCCGGCTGAAATGCAGCTTGTTTGTCGTGCCGAAAGGATTGAACAGGGTCTGCACCCAGTTCATCTCGGCGGGATTGTCCCGAGGGTCCCTGATCCAGGGGCGGTGGGGATCGATGGCGCCGGATGTGTATTCCATGGGCTCGGTTCCTTGTCTTGTCAGCCGGACTTTGCCATCCGGTTTGGCGGCGGGCCGAAACGGTTCGTGTCCGGATCAGACTTCAGGCTGTAGGCGAGATAGCCGGTAAGCGCTGAGGCAATCAGATAGGCAGCGAGGTTGGGCAGCGCCGAAAGGCGGGCGAATTCGGCGACCTTGGCTGCCATCTCGGCCTGGTCGACCGGCGGCTGGGCGAGGAAGGCATTGATGATCTCGGTCGACAGCGGCACGGCTTCCGGAGCCAGAAGCTGGAGCAGAACACCGCCCGCGACGGCGTTGATGATCAGCCAGCCCACCAGGAAAAGCAGCCACAGCCAGGCGGTCTGGCCGGCATCGTGCAACCTTTTCCCGAAAACGCAGAGATAGGGAAAGACGAGGGCGTATTGCAGCATATTCGCCTGCGGATGCGCCAGGGCAGACGCCACCAGGATCAGCACCATCACCCCGGTCAGCAGGATGAATGCCCGCGCGAAGGGGCGCGGTGCCATCCGGCCCTGCGGGTCAAAGAATGTGGTCCGAAAATCCATCTGGCGGCCGATCCTTTCCGGGCGGGTCAATCAGGTGAAACTACCGCCCTCTTATCAATAAACGATAAGAGAGTGCAACAAAAAAAGGCCGGGCATCCCTGCCCGGCCTTTTCGGGAAGCTGATCAGAGGATCAGACGAACACGTCACCGGCCGAACCAGCCGGGTCCTTCGGATCGGGGCCGTACTTGTTCGGACCGGCTGTTCCGGGGATCAGCGCAATCACGATCTGTGCCACGGCGGCGATCAGGTTCAGCAGCGGAATCAGGCCGGCGATGACGAGCCCCAGATAGATCCAGCCGGTCTGGTTGATGTCGTGCAGCCGGCGAACGAACAGGGCGATGCTGGGAATGATGATCGCCAGAACATAAAGAAGCAGGATGCCGACGAGAATCATCGAAACCGGGTTGAGATCACCCGTTTCCAGCCCCGCGCCGCCGGTCAGCCCGATCAGGAGGCCGCCAACAAGGCCGATGATGAGGTTGAACAGCACGACCCACCAGTATTCAGAGCGCCGCGAACGGCCCTGAAAATCGGTATAGCGGGCGAAGAACATCTTTATTGCATCGGGGAAACTGACCATGAATTTGTTCCTTGTACAGATATATCTGACAACTTTGTCTTACGAAAAGGTCGGGCCGCTGCCCGCCGGGCCCGGTCCGTACTGGTTGTCGTTCGGATCGGTCTTGAACAGGCTCATGATGAAACCGATCAGGCCGGTAACGATCAGCGTCGACAGGATGCTGGGGATGAGCTGCGCCTGAGCCGCGCGTTTGGACGCCTCCATTGCGGCGCCCATCGCGGCTGCCGGATCGCTGCCCGCTGCCTCGATTTCACGCTGCATCTCAAGCTGGATGGCCGCCTGATCGACGCCGAACAGGCCCGGCAGGATGAAGGCGAGAATCATTGACACGACCAGGGCCACAACCACCATGACCACCGTCAGCCAACCCGTCTTTCCCGCATCGTGGAAGCGTTTCACATGCACCGCGATCCAGGGCCAGATGAACACAATGCCCAGCATGCCGAGAAACGGTGACACGAAAGCGCTGATCACTGTCAGACCCGCGCTGATCGCGAACAGGATAAGTACGGCCCGCCAGTAGGTCGGCTGGTCGATGCGCCCGTTCGGGCTCAGATATAGTTCCATCATTATGTCCCTTCATTGGCAGCCCGCTGACAGGCTGGCGCAGCATTCGCGTGGCGCCATCTGAAACCGGAAGTCCCCCTTGCCGCCACGGCATGAGGCATACCAGACTCAACCGGTTTATGGAACGTTAAGCTCCGGACACGAACCGGGCCGGGATGTCAGGCAAACTCGACCATGATCTCGTCGGCCGCGACGCTGTCGCCGGCCTTGACGTTGATGGCCTTCACCGTGCCATTGGCGCCGGCGCGGATGATGTTCTGCATCTTCATCGCCTCGACGATACAGACCGCCTCGCCTTCCTGGACTTCCTGGCCGAGCGCCACATCCATCGACACGACAAGGCCCGGCATCGGCGAGATGACGAGCTTGGATGTGTCGGCCTTCGGCTTCTCCGGCAGGCGGGCGTGAAGATCGGCGACGAAAGGCGTGCAGACAAGCGCGCGCAGAGCGACCCCGCGATGGCGGAAGAGATAACCCTCGGTCCGGTCCGCGAACTTCACTGCGAAAGGCTTGCCGTCGAGCACGCCCTCTAGCAGGTGATGGCCCGGCTGCCAGCCGGTTACCAGGCTGTGCGCCTTGCCGCCATTGATCGTGACCTGCGCCTCACCATCCTCGCCAATATCGATCGTGACCGGATGGTGCGCGTCGCCGAGGATGACGACCCAGTCCTTGCGGATTGAGGCCACAGGATCGGACATCTGCCCCGACACCTGCGCAGCGCGGCGCGAGAAGAAGGCGTGCACATAGGCCGCCGAAGCGATCAGCATGGTTTCCTGCTGCGCGGTCGGCGCCGTGCCCTCGAAGCCCTCCGGGAATTCGTCCTTGATATAGGCGGTGGTGATGTTGCCGGAACGGAAACGTTTCTCATCGACCACGGCGGCAATGAAGGGGATGTTGTCCTGAATGCCCTCGATGTGGAACCGGTCGAGCGCCTCGCCATGGGCATCGAGGGCGGCGTCGCGGTCCTTCCCGTGGGTGATCAGCTTGGCGATCATCGGATCATAGAACATCGAGATTTCGTCGCCCTCCCGCACGCCGGAGTCGAGGCGAACCTCACCGCGCGCCACTTTGCCTTCCGCCGGCGGATGGAACCGCTTGAGGCGGCCGATCGAGGGCAGGAAGTTGCGGTACGGATCTTCGGCATAGACGCGGCTCTCGACCGCCCAGCCATTGATCTTGAGGTCGCCCTGCTTGATCTTGAGCTTCTCGCCATAGGCGACGCGCAGCATCTGCTCGACCAGGTCAATGCCGGTGATCATCTCGGTGACGGGATGCTCGACCTGCAGGCGGGTGTTCATTTCGAGGAAATAGAACCCCTTGTCGCGTCCGGAGACGACGAATTCGACCGTGCCCGCACTATCATAGTTCACGGCTTTCGCCAGCGCGACGGCCTGTTCGCCCATTTTCTTGCGCGTTTCGGGATCGAGCAGCGGCGAAGGCGCTTCTTCGATGACCTTCTGATTGCGGCGCTGGATCGAGCATTCGCGCTCGAACAGGTAGATGCAGTTGCCGTGCTTGTCGCCGAGCACCTGGATTTCGATATGGCGCGGATCGAGAATGAACTTCTCGATGAAGATGCGATCATCGCCGAAGGAGGCGGTGGCCTCGGCCTTCACGGCCGGGAAGCCTTCTTCGACTTCCTTGTCGTTATGGGCCACCCGGATGCCCTTGCCGCCGCCGCCGGCAGAGGCCTTGATCATCACCGGATAGCCGATCTCGCGGCTGATCTGGACGGCGTGTTTCGTGTCCTTGATGAGGTCCATATGGCCCGGCACGGTGGACACGCCTGCCTCGGCGGCGAGCTTCTTGGAGCTGATCTTGTCGCCCATCGCGTCGATGGCGAAGGCGTTCGGGCCGATCCAGCCGATGCCTTCCTTTTCCAGTCGTTTGGCAAAGCCGGGATTTTCCGACAGGAAGCCGAAACCGGGATGGATGGCCTCGGCGCCGGTCTGGCGGACGGCATCTATGATCCGGTCCTGAACCAGATAGGATTCCGCCGCCGGCGAGGCGCCGATATGGACGGTCTCATCGGCCATCTCGACGGCCATCGAACCGGCATCGGCATCGGAATAGACCACAACCGTTTTCACGCCGAGGCGCCGGCAGGTCTTGATGACACGGACGGCGATTTCACCGCGATTGGCGATCAGGATCTTCTTGAACATACGCGCCTGGCCCTCGAACTTTCCAAAACCTGTCTCCGTTAAGCCGCACCTGTCGCCTTGTCCATGCTTGCCGGTACGGCAATTTGGGGCGCTTTGGCGCATAGCAGCCGGGCACTTAAAAATGACGGAGGGGTCAGGTTTTTGGGTTGGGGGCGTTGGGCTTCCGGCCGCTTCTGTTGCACGCTGCCGCTTTCCCCCTCCGCCCCTTCGGGGCACCTCCCCCGTGAACGGGGGAGGATGAGGT
>CAYQRX010000236.1:0-5351 GCA_964419865.1 uncultured Hyphomonas sp.
GGAACGGCGCGGCGCCCCCGAACGCCTGATCCACAAGCGCGCTGCCGTCCTCGCTCAAGCCGGTCTTGCCACGGATTTTGTCGGAGACGCTCTTCACCGCCTCCAAGACGGCGTGGAAATAGTTGTCGGCGACTAACTCAGCGCGGCAGAACCGCAGGACATCGGGATGCACGTTGCGGACGGCGAGATCATCGCGCAGTTCCCGTGCCCGGCGCTCCGCCTCCGGGAGCGTCCTGGCAGCATCTCTGGTCTTGAGCGTGCCGTCGGATTCAACGAGCATGCCTACAAAAGCGAGCGCCCGGTTTAAGTTGGCCCGCAACGGCTCGTAGCGCTCCGGCTGCCTGACGTATCGCGGCGGTTTCATGGCCTTGCGGATGAACCCGAGGATACGTGTCTTGTCCTGCCGGCTGTTCTGGCTTCCGACAAACGCATTGAAGAGGCGCTTGCGCTTGGTAAGGTCGGGTGAAACGTCCGTCATCCCGCATTCGGAAAGAATGAATTCGATCTCGCTGCCGGTTAGGCCTTCAGAGGTATCAGCCAACGCATCAGCGATCGCTGCCAGTTCGGCTGCATTGAAGAGCTTTCCCGCCATCTAACTCCCGCTACAGGCATTTATACACACAACCAGTAGCAGTCTGTGAGGGAAAGGCCACTTCCTATTCGCTACGGCAAGAATGAATGACCGGTTCGGGGAAGTTCGCAGCCGAGGCCGAAAGGCGGCTTTGGGCCGAGGCTGTGTGGAAATGCTGTCCCGTGGTAAGCTTCAGCAAGGTAGCGGGAGGCAGGGATGGCGGGTTTCATCGACGGCATTGACCGGGAACAGGTCACGCTTTTCCCTGATCGTCTCGAGGACTGGATTGGCGAGGATCACCTGGTCCGTGTCGTCGACCTCTTCGTCGAGGAGCTCGATCTCCCGGCGCTCGGCTTCGAGCGGTGTGTGTCCGCCCGAACCGGTCGCCCGGGCTACCATCCGGCTGTTCTGCTGAAGCTCTTCATCTACGGCTATCTGAACCGCATACCCTCGAGCCGTCGCCTGGAGCGCGAAGCGGGTCGCAATGTCGAGCTGATGTGGCTGACCGGCCGCCTGGTGCCCGATCACAAGACCATCGCCGATTTCCGGCGCGATAACGCGGCAGCGATCCGTAGGACCTGCGCGCAGTTCGTGGAGCTGTCCCGGCGGATTGGGGTGCTGAGGGGCGATTGCGTTGCCATCGATGGCAGCAAATTCAAGGCCGTGAACAGCCGCGACCGCAACTTCACCAAGAACAAGATCGCCAGCCGCCTGGACCATCTGGAGGTCGATGTCTCACGGTATGTCGATGACATGGCCCGCATCGACCGCCAGGAGAAGGGCGAAGCACGGGTTGACAAGGTCGCGCATCTCGCCCGCCGCTATGGGCGCATCCGGCAGGAGATCGCACGGCTGAAGGCAATGGAGAAGGCCCTCGTCGATACGCCCGACGGGCAGATCTCTCTGACGGATCCAGATGCCCGCGCCATGGCGACCAGCGCCCGACACAGCGGCATGGTCGGCTACAACGTCCAGACCGCGGTCGATACCGAGACGCATCTGATCGTGGCGCATGCCGTGACCAATCAAGGCTTCGACCGCGACCAGCTGAGCCCGATGGCGGCGGCAGCCAGGAAGGCTCTTCGGCGCGACGACCTGCATGCCATCGCTGATAAGGGATACTTCAGCGGGTCTCAGATCCTGGCCTGCCATCAGGCAGGGATCACCACGACCGTGCCGCGCCCCGAGACATCGGGCAATCGGGGCAAGGGCATGTATGTGAAGGCCGACTTCGCCTACAACCCGGCCCGGGATGTCTATATCTGCCCAGCAGGAGAAGAGCTGACCTACCGCTACATGCGCGAAGAGGACGGCCTGCGGGTTGGCCGTTACTGGGCCAATGAATGTCAGCATTGCCCTATCAAACAGCGCTGCACCACCGGCAAGGAACGCCGCATCACTCGCTGGGAGCATGAGCGCTTGGTCGATGCGATGCGCAAAAGACTGGGTGGAGAGGCCGATCCGATGACCCTGCGCCGCTGCACGGTTGAACACCCGTTCGGTACTCTCAAGGCCTGGATGGGGCACACCCATTTCCTGACGCGGAGGCTGAAGAACGTCCGCACCGAAATGGCGCTGAATGTCCTTGCCTACAATATCAAGCGGGTGGTCGCGTTGATCGGCATTCGGGGCCTGATGCGGGCCATTGCCGCCTGATCGGGGAGTGTCGCGCCTCAAGCGCAGACGTCACGCCTGCCTGAAAGAGATCACCAGGCCGCCACGCACGCAAAGAGTGTCAGAGGCGGCTGAAAGCTAGCAGCGCGGCCAACCAGCAGCCGACAGCCCCTGCCGGCGCGTCTCCACACAGCCTCGGCCGTTTTCCGACCCTCTGCAGTGAACTGTTCGTCACCTTGGGATAGATGTCGGCCTCGAACAGCTATTCCAGGGGCGCAAGATTGTACTGCCCTTGCTTTGTTCCCACATACTGGACCAGATTTTCGCGGGCGGATCGCAGTGTCCGTGTTCTGATCTCGAAGACCCCGCTCAGTCCTTCATATTTGCCGGTTCCGCCCAGCCATCGCCCGGTGCCGACATGAGGTGCGTCGAGGGGCTGCCGGTCGAAGGTCGCGCTTTCGAAGATCTGGTCACCGTCGGCGTCGGTATAGGTGCAGTTAACCATTTCCTCGAAGGTATTTGTCGTCTCATCGACGGTCCAGTTGCCCAAGCATCTGCCCGTCTGGTTGTGCAGGAAGGCCGCGTTCTCGGCATTCATCGCGGTCAGGGTCGAGTCCACCAGACCGAAGATGCGGCCCGGACCTGTCTGCAGCGGTTCGATCTCATTCGTGGCATAGCCGACAAAATTGGCCGCAAAGCTGCCTTCCCCCGCGACGGATTGACCGAGAGCCGCGTGGTGCGGCAGCAAGGCGGCCGGGACCGCAAGGACTGCGGCGGCCCTTCGAAAGCGGTTAGCAACCGGCGGGGTAGAGCATCGCATAGTCGGTCTCCTCGTCTGGAATGCCACCGATGATCTTCCCTCGCGCGTCATCGGAGGCCGTTAGTGCGGCCTTGGTCAAAGAGGTTCCGGTTGCTTTCCCTTGAACGGCACCCGCCGACGCGGGGCTAACCCATATCGACATCTGGTTTCGGCTTGGCTCGGTCGTCTGGCCATCGGGCCAGGGGCCCAGAAGGTGAAACAGCGTCGCAGCCGCGGCCAGGCCGGCCGCGAAAGCGCCGAAAACGGGACGGCGGGGTGCAATCGGCGCGGTCTGCAACTGCAGCGGCAGAGGTAGGCGGCGCGCCGGCACTTTCACCCGCAGCGCCGCATCAACCTGCGGAGCCGGTTCGATGCTAAGCTCACTGCGGAAAAGATCGTGACAGGCGGCATGGGCAAGCGCTGCCTCCTGCCGCCGGCCGAAACCGACGCAAAGCGCGATCAGCGCGGCATGAGCGTCGTCCTGAAAGGGCTCGAAGTCAAGCCGCCGCCGTGCTGCCGCGATTGCAGGCAATTCTTCCCCGGCACCAGCTAGGATCAAGGCCGCCTTTCCGCACAGCTCCGCGCAAAGCTGGTCATATTCGCGCCGCTGGTCGGACAACCATGCCTCAAAACCGGCAACTCTGACATCAAGCCCGGCGCAGAACCGACCCCGGATCGCAAGTGACAGGATCGAGTGGCGCGTCCCGTCCAGCAAGGCGGCGCGCAGCTCGGTCACGTCAAGTGCGACCAGATCCGCGTTCAGCCATACCACCTCGGCATCGGCCATCAGGGCGCCCGACGCATCGCCAAGCTGCGCCCTCAGCCGGACAAGGCACTGACGAAGGGCATGACGGGCGGCGGAGGTCGAACTGGCGTCGCTCCAAAGCAAGTCAACCAGCGTCGCCCGGCTGATCCGCAGATCGGGGGCTGTTGCCAGACAGGCGAGCAACGCCATCGCCTTCGGCCCCGGCGTCGTCAAAGCCTGACCGTCGGGGATCGTGAGGCATGGTTCGCCCAGCAAGGAAAGTCGCAGGATCGTCATCGTCAGACCAGTTCGCTGATCCATATCCTAGCACAGGACCGTCCAACCCCAAAAAATTCACCCAAAATCCGCGAAATATCCCCTCTGGCACTGCCGCGTGACGGGGTGCGTGACGCTGTCGTGACGTCCTCGACCGGATACTGGCCAAACCAGAAGCCGAATCTGGCGAATCAAAAAAAGGGGAGAATGGACGATGAAGATCTTCACAGTCGTTGCAGCCGCTGCATTGCCGATGGCGTTGGGCCTGTCTCCGGCATGGTCGATCGAGACCGGTGCCATGCCGGTGGAGGGTGCCGAACTGAGCTATATTGAACAGGGCGAGGGTGGGCCGATCGTCTTTGTCCACGGTGCGATATCCGACGCGCGGGTCTGGGAGGCCTATGCTGACCGGATTTCCGCGGAAGGCCGGTTCATCGCTTACACGCAGCGCTATTTCGGCACTGCAGACTGGCCGGACAACGGCGCGGGCTTCACGCGCGAAACGCATATCGCTGACCTGATCGCGTTCATCGAGAGGTTGGATGCCGGTCCGGTCGATCTGGTGACATGGTCCTACAGCGGCGAGATCGCCACCTATGCGGCGCTGCAGCGACCCGAATTATTCCGCTCGATGGTGCATTTCGAACCGGATGTCGACCGGCTGATCGATGACCTGCCCGGCGCCGATGCTGCCCGCGCGCAATTCGGTGCGACGCTGGGTCCGATGGTCGCGGCACTTGAAGCCGGCGAAGTCGAGGCCGCTGCCTTGCGCATTATCGAATCCGTCTTTCGGATGCCTGAAGGCGCGGCCGACAATGAAGCCGAGCCGTTCCCGACCTATTGGAAAGAGAACGGTCGAACCTTGCCTGTCTTCGGCGCCATGGCGCGAGGTGAACCGCTCAGCTGCGATGATCTGGCCAATCTGGAGGTGCCGACATTGGTGGTCTTGGGTGGCGAAACGCTGGTGCAATGGGCGATGATGTCCGAGCGCCTCGCAGAATGTTCGGGCAATGCGATGCTTGTCCGTATGGAGGGCGTGACGCATGACGGCCCCTACAGGCGCCCGGATCGTTTGATGGATTTGATATTGGGTTTCAGGGCTTTGAAAGAAGTCCCCAATTCTGGCGGGCAGGAAATCCCTCAATAGCAATCGTTTCAACACAAATGGGGGCGCCGCGCCGCGTGAATGGCAATTTCGTCAAAGCAGGCCAACTCTCACCCTGGCACGAGCATCGAGCGGCCGCTTTGGTGAAAGCCGCAGCGCGGCAGTCACCCCGGTCGAATGACCGGTAAGGGCCGTGAGAGACTTGGGCGATCGGTCAGTTCCGACCGCAACATTGCTTGTA
>CAYQRX010000237.1:0-5344 GCA_964419865.1 uncultured Hyphomonas sp.
AAGGTCCAGCACCAGGTCGAAATGCTCCGCCTCGAGCCCGGCGGCCTCGGCCAGTTCCAGGCCCGCGCCGCGTCCGTTGCCGCCTGCAGCACCGCGCGCTCGTCAGGCGTGTATTTGCGCTCGGCGACGGGGCCGAACTCCAGCACATCGGTGCCATCGGTCAGGATCATCGCCCCGTCCACGGCGTCCAGCGAGGTGCCGGACATGAAGCCCGCCGCCCAGACGGGTTTTGTGGCCTGCCCGGTTTTTTCAACTGCCCTGTTCAAGCCCTGCCCTTTCCGTGTTAGGCGCGCGCAATCTCATCGGAGACACGAGAATATGAGCGAACACAAGTCGGAATTCCTGCGCGAGCTAGCCTGGCGCGGCTTCATCAAGGATGTCACGCACGCCGCCGAGCTTGACGCCTATTGCGCCAAGGGAACTCCGGTCGCCTATGTCGGCTATGACGCCACCGCCGACAGCCTGCATGTCGGCCATCTGATGACGATCATGATGCTGCGCATCTTCCAGCGCCATGGCGGCAAGCCCATCGCCCTGATGGGGGGAGGCACCACCAAGGTCGGCGACCCGACCGACAAGGAAAAATCCCGCCCGCTTCTGACGGATGAGCAGATCGCGGCCAACATGGCCGGCATCAAGCAGGCCTTCCTGCCCTATATCCGCTTCGGCGACGGCGCCAGCGACGCCGTCATGGTCAACAATGACGACTGGCTCGGCAAGCTCGGCTATATCGAGATGCTGCGCTCTGTGGGCACCTATTTCACAATCAACACGATGGTGAAGCAGGATACCGTCGCCCGGCGCCTTGCCGCCGAGCAGCCCTACACCTTCCTCGAATTCAACTACCTGCTGATGCAGTCCTACGACTTCCTCGAGCTTTACCGGCGCCATGGATGCCGGCTCCAGCTCGGCGGCTCCGACCAGTGGGGTAACATCCTCGGCGGGGTGGACCTGATCCACAAGGCGGACGGCGGGGAAGCCTTCGGCCTGACCGCACACCTCGTCACCACTTCTTCCGGCGTGAAGATGGGCAAGACGGTCGGCGGCGCGGTGTGGCTGAACGCCGACCGCAAGAGCCCTTATGAATACTGGCAGTTCTGGCGCAACACGGAAGACGCCGACGTGGGCAAGTTCCTGCGCCTGTTCACAGACCTTCCGCAGGCGGAGATCGCACGTCTCGAAGCCCTGCAGGGAGCGGAGATCAATCAGGCCAAGATCGCCCTCGCCAATGCCGCGACCACGCTCTTGCATGGTGAGGCGGAGGCGGTGAAGGCTGAAGCTGCGGCGAGGGCTGTGTTCGAGGCCGGCGCCTCAGCTGACGCGCTGCCGACCGCCACCATTCCGCAGGCGGATCTTGACGCCGGCATGCTGGTCGCCGCGGCCTGCACCGCGGCCGGGCTCTCCAAGTCCAACGGCGAGGCCCGGCGCCTGATCGAACAGGGCGCCATCCGCGTCAATGATGAACTCGTCTCCGATCCGAACGCGAAAGTCTCGGCCGCCGACCTCAAAGACGGGGCGATCAAGCTCTCCGCCGGCAAGAAGCGCCACGCCCTGGTAAAGCCGGAATAGCTCAGAACCGGTAGCCGCCCGCCAGCAATGTCTGGTGCCGCTCCGGCGTCATCGGCACATAGCTGCCGGCGGCCGGGTCGTACATCCACAGCGCATCGCCCTCGACCCTGGCCGGGTCGAAGCCATCGGCCACAAGCTCGACCTTGCGATACTTGAACGTGCCGGTTGTTTCAGCTTCCGGCTGCACACGGATGAACAGCGGCACGGCATAGCTGGGCAGCCTGTCCGCCAGCGTCTGGTAGAGGCTGCCAAAATCAATCTCGCCATCGAGTGTCACCGCCGCCATGCCGGCCTTACCATCGGCCCCCGGCACCGGCACGCCATAGACATTGGCCGTTGCAATTCCGCCGATCTTGGACAGCGCCTCGCCAACCTCATTGGTCGAGACATTCTCGCCCTTCCAGCGGAAAGTGTCGCCGATCCGGTCGATGAAGAAGATGTAGCCGTCCTTGTCCTGCTTCATCAGGTCGCCGGTGCGAAACCAGAGATCGCCCTTCTCGAACACATCGCGCAGGAGCTTCTTCTCGGTGGCCTTCTGATCATTATAGCCTTCGAACCTCTGGCGCACATCATCGCCGATCTGGCCGATCGCCTCGCCCGGTTCATCCGTATCCGCACGGATGCAGAACCCGTCCGCCCCGCGCACCGGCTGTTCGGTCTCGATATCGAACTTGACGAAGGCGATATGCGCAAACTGGCTCTTCAGCCAGCCAGGAATGCGGCCCACCGCGCCGACCTTGCCGTCGAAATTGATGAAACTGACATTGCCCTCGGTCGAGCCATAGAACTCGGCGAGGTGCGGAATATTGAACCGGGTCAGGAACTCTTCCCACACTTCCGGCCGCAAGCCGTTGCCGAAACCGGTGCGGATCGAATGGGCCCGCTCCTTCGGGTGTGGGGGCGAATTGACGAGATAGCGGCACAGCTCGCCGATATACACGATCGAGGTCACGCCTTCATCGGCGGCGTCATCCCAGAACGCGCTTGCCGAGAACTTCCGCCTCAGCACAACCGTCGCGCCGGTATTCAGCGCCTGGCCAATGCCGCAGAGCCCGCCCGTGCCATGATAGAGCGGCAGCGTGACATACACCCGGTCCTTCGGCGTGATGCGGCAGGGCGCGATGAAACTGCGCATCATGCCCTGCGTGCGCGCATGGGTCAGTCGCGCGGCCTTGGGCAGGCCGGTCGTGCCGGACGTGTAGACATAGAGGCAGAGGTCCTTGCCGCGCAGATGCGCGCGAAGCGACCGGTCCGGGCGCTCCGGCGAGGTCGCGGCCAGCGCCGCCGCCAGATCTTCCCCCACCGCGCCGCCCAGCGTCCAGACGCGCGGCGCATCCTTCAGCAGTCCGGCGGCGCTGCGGATCGCCTCATCCTGCTCGGCGCCGGTCACCACGAGTTTCGCATCAGAGATGTTGACGCAATGCGCCAGCGCCTCACCCTCGAGGTTGTGGTTGATCAGTGCCGTGACGATGCCGACCTTGGCAAAACCGGCCCATGCCGCAACGTAATCCGGCCGATTCTCCATGAACAGGGCGACGCAGTCACCCGCCTTCAGCCCCTGCGCCAGCGCCCAGTTGGCAAACCGGGATGCCTGCGCATCGAACTCGGCATAGCTTGTCGACTGGCCCTCGAACCGGAAGGCGATGTTGCCGGGAAACTTGTCCACCGCACGTTCATAATCATCCGCCACGAGATTGTCGGCATCGGGCGAGATGTCGCCAGTCCATTTCTTGACCAGGCGGACGTCCTGGAAAAAGCGGAACTCACGGGCGAGTACGGTAAAAAAGCTCATTGACGGCGCCTCCCAACGCAGAGGGTCGAACGGGAATCTGACGAAATTCGGAAACTCACAAGATGGATGTTTTGCACGCATTGTCAAAGAATTCGCTAACCATAACAGGGAAATTCCGGCAGGTTTGCGTTCCGCGCGGGGTCTGATACATGCTGCGGCGCACAAGAACCTGACAGATTTGATAGGAGCCGCAGCCCATGGCGAATGATCCGGTCGGAGACCTCCTCGCCCTGCTCGACATCGAACGCCTCGAGCACGACCTGTTCCGCGGCCAGAGCCCGGATGAGGAGGAGAGCCAGCGCGTCTTCGGCGGCCAGGTGATCGCCCAGTCCCTCGTCGCCGCCTACCGCACCGTGCCGGATGACCGCGCCTGCCATTCGCTGCACTGCTATTTCATCCGCCCCGGCGATCCTTCGGTCCCGATCATCTACCAGGTCGACCATTCCCGCGACGGCGGCTCCTTCACCACCCGCCGCGTCGTTGCCATCCAGCATGGCAAGCAGATCTTCAACTTTGCCGCCTCCTTCCATGTCGCCGAGGAAGGCTGGCACCACCAGCATGCGATGCCCGAAGTGGCCTCGCCCGATACGCTCGGCGACCGGATCGAATGGCGCCGCAAATTCGCCGAGCAGGTGCCCGAGCGTCATCGCGGTCATTTCCTGCGCCCGCGCCCGGTCGAGATGCGCGAGGTCGACC
The DNA here is from genome assembly GCA_964419865.1 of uncultured Hyphomonas sp. GTDB lineage: Bacteria > Pseudomonadota > Alphaproteobacteria > Caulobacterales > Hyphomonadaceae > Hyphomonas. The sequence goes on from CAYQRX010000237.1 coordinate 4,058, forward strand.
CCCTCGATCCGCTGAAGCCGGAAAAGGCCGGCGACGCGCATAATCTCTGGTTCCGCGTCGCCCGGCCGATCGACGAGGCGCCCTGGCTGCATCATTGCCTGATGGCCTATGCCTCCGACATGGCCCTGCTGGGCACCGGCAACCGCCCGCACGGCATCTCCTGGATGACCGGCGAGCTGATGTCGGCAAGCCTCGACCATGCCATGTGGTTCCACGCCCCGACACGTTTCGACGAATGGCACCTCTATTCGATGGACAGCCCCTATGCCGGCGGCGCCCGCAGCTTCAATCGCGGCTCCATCTTCGATGCCTCCGGCCGCCTCGTCGCCTCGGTCGCGCAGGAAGGCCTGATGCGCCCGGTCAAACCGAGGCGCTAACCCGCCCAGGCACCCGGCGGCATGCCGTGCCAACCCCGGAAGGCGCGTGCAAAGGCGCTCTGGTCGCTATAGCCGAGCGCATCGGCAATCTCGGCCTGGCTGAGCTTGCCTTCGCGCAGATAAAGTTCGGCCGCCTCGCGCCGCGCCGCTTCCAGCAGCCTGGAATAGCTGAACCCTTCGGCCGCAAGGCGCCTGCGCAGGGTGCGTTCCGGCAGGCCCAGCAGCGCCGCCGTGCGCGTTATCCCGGCCTGCCCGCGAGGCAGCTGACGATGTATACAACTCGTCACCCTGTCCGGCAGTGACATGCCGCCGCGCAGCGAATCGAGCCGTTTCTGCAGGCGCGACACCAGCAGGGCAAGCAGCTCCGGATTGCGCCCCGGCAGCTGCGCCCGCGTGGCCGCGGCCGGAATCACCATCATGTCCTCGGGCGCACCGAACGCGATCTCGCCGCCGAACAGCGCCTCGCAGGCCTCCCGTGTCGCCGGGCCGGGCTCGCGGTGGCGGAACTGCATCCGCACCGCCCGAAAGCCGGGATCGCGCAGCAGCGCGCGCCCGACCGTCAGATAGCCCGCAAACACCGCCTCGACCAGCCGGCGCAGACCGCTCGTGCCCGGCAGCGCCGGCTCGCAGCGCACCAGACAGTCTCCGCCTGCCATCTCGAAGCGCATACGCACCGCTTCCTGCCCCAGTGACTGGAAGCGGACGAACAGGCTCAGCGCCTCCTCGATCGTGCTTGCGACAGCAAGAGCATAGCCCACATCCATAAGGCTCGCAGGGCGGAACTTGGCGCCCACCCTGAGGCCGATCGTGTCTATGCCGGTCTCTTCTGCGGCCAGCTCGAGCAGCTGCGGCACGAGGTCCGCCGGAAACCGCCGGTCAGGGTCTTCCAGCCCCGCCTGCCCACCGGGTA
>CAYQRX010000238.1:0-5339 GCA_964419865.1 uncultured Hyphomonas sp.
GGGATAAGCTGAAGAAACGCGCCGCCGAGGCGAGGGGTCGCCAGGCCGAGCGCCGCGCCGCCCTGTGGCTGCGCCTCAAAGGCTATTCCATCCTTGCCGCCCGCGTGAAACTCCCCGTCGGCGAGATCGATCTCGTCGCCCGCAAGGGCAGGCTGGTCGCCTTTGTCGAGGTCAAGATGCGCGCCAGCCGCGATGACGCGCTCGGCTCTGTCAGCATCCAGTCCTGGCAGCGTATCTCAAGGGCCGCCGAGGCCTGGATGGGCCAGCGGCCGAGGTTTGCCGATTTCGGATGGCGCTATGACATCATCGCGCTGGCGCCGGGGCGCCTGCCGCAGCACCTCAAAGACGCCTGGCGGCCCGGTCTGGCCTGAACTGTCCCGAAGTGTCCGCTTTTGTCCCGCGCCTGTCAGGGCTGGGCCGGCGGGCGTTCCTGGATGGTCACCAGATAGGCCAGCAGGACATCCATGCCGAGATCGCCGAAGACGAAATCCGGCATGTCCTCATGGCCGATATGGATTCCCGCCCGGAAGTCTTCCGCGAGGCTTTCCGGCGGATAATAGGACAGGACATGGCGCAGCGGCGGGGCATCGGTGCGGAAGCCGTCTTCCGCATCAATCCCGTGGCAGACCGCGCAATGGCTGACAGCAATGGTCCGCCCGTCGGCAATCGAATCCGGATCATCCGGGATGCCGAGCGCTGCGGCATCGAACAGCGGAGCCTCCGGCTCGGCGGGCGGAATGTCCGCCGTTTCAACAGGTTCAGCCGTTTCAACAGGATCCGCAGGCGCCGGTGCCGGTTGCCCGCAAGCGGTGAGGATGAGTGCGGCAAGAGCGAGGGGCAGGGCGGCGCGCATGATCGGTCTCCTTCGACGGCGGATGGATTCTGTTATCACATGTTCAGCATAAAGGCTGCTTTTGAAATGAGAAACAGACGTAGATTCCCCTAATCGCGCCAGTGGCTTCGCCGATGCCTTCACCCTGCCGTAATCTTCTTCCAGTTAGGCTGCGAGCTGGAGCCAACCACAGAACGTCAGGCCAGGCCGTTTCCTGATGAGTCAGACCCCGCCTTCTCCGAGAATTCCCCGTGTCGTCCGGGTGCCCGCTCAGGCGGTCGCAGCGGGCCGGCGCCTGTCGCCCTTGCGCCTGCTCATCATTGCGGTCGGGGTCATCCTGCTTGCGGGCGGCGGCTGGGCCTTGTGGAAGTGGCAGAGCCTCTATGCCGGCATGCCGGAACTGCCGGAGATTGCAGCACTCTGGGACGTGCAGCGTGAGCCGGCGATCGAGTTCGTTGATGCTGAGGGCAATACGCTTGCGGTGCGAGGCCCCCGTTATGGCCGGGCTGTGGCCGTGTCCCAGCTGCCGAAACATGTCCCCCAGGCCTTCATCGCGGCCGAAGACAAGCGTTTCTACGAGCATGACGGCGCCGACGAGGCCGCCATTGCCCGCGCGGCGATTTCCAATGCGGCGGCCGGCGAGACCGTTTCCGGCGCCTCGACCATCACCCAGCAGGTGATCAAGAACCTCGTCCTCGACTCACGCCAGACCATGCAGCGCAAGGCGCAGGAGATCACGCTGGCCCGCCAGCTGGAGAAGCAGCTGTCGAAGGATGACATCCTGACCTTGTATCTCAACCGCATCTATTTCGGCGCGGGCCTCTACGGCATTGACGCGGCCTCGCGCTTCTATTTCGGCAAGGCGCCGGAATTCCTGACCATCGAAGAGGCCGCCCTGCTCGCCGCGCTGCCCAAGGCGCCGTCGCGCCTGAACCTGCGCGAGAATCTCGACGGGGCCAAGGGCCGCCAACTCTATGTGCTGCGGGAAATGGAAAGCGAGCGCTTCATTTCCAAGGAGCAGGCCGCCGCTGCCCGCGAGGCCGAGGTAAAGATCATCGAGCCGCCGCGCTATGATCCCCAGCTCGGCTATGTGCTCGACATTGCGACCGAACGCGTGAGGGCCATCCTGCCGCGCCTGCCAGGCGATGCAATCATTACCCTGACGATCGATCCGAAGCTGCAGGCGCAGCTGAATACGAAGCTCCGCGAAAGGATGGAAAAGGATGGCGCGACGGTTGCCGCCAGCCAGGCGGCCGCCATCCTGATCGACCGCGAGGGCCGGGTTGTCGCCCTGACCGGCGGGGTCGACTATGCGAAATCGCCTTTCAACCGCGCAGTCCAGGCCCGGCGCCAGCCGGGTTCGGCTTTCAAGCCCTTCGTCTATGCGCAGGCCCTGGCCGACGGCTACTCACCCTATGACGTCTTCAATGACCGCCCGATCACCATCGGCAAATGGCAACCCGTAAACTATAGCGGCGAGTATCATGGGCCGATGACCCTGTCGGAAGCCCTGACCCGGTCGACCAATACGGTGGCCGCCGAACTCGGCCATGAGGTCCAGGCTGAGCGGATCATCGCGCTCGCGAGGAAATTCGGCATCACCAGCGAGATGAAGCCGTTCCCCTCGATTGCGCTCGGCAGCCAGGAAGTGAACCTCTGGGAGCTGACGCGCGCCTATGGCGCCTTCCAGTCCGGCGGGCTCCGGCTCGACCCGTTCCTTATCGAGAAAGTCTCCGATTCCCGCGGACAGGTCTATTATGAACGCGCACCCGGCTCGCGCGACCGGATCTATCCCGAAGACCTGGCGGCGGAGATGAATGCCATGATGATGCGCGTCATCAATGCGCCGATCGGCACCGGCGGGCGCGCCCGTATTCCGAACTGGACCGTCGCCGGCAAGACCGGCACCAGCCAGGAATTCCGCGATGCATGGTTTGTCGGTTTTACCTCGGCCTTCATCGGCGGGGTCTGGGTCGGCAATGATGATGACAGCCCGATGAAACGGGTCACCGGCGGCGGTCTGCCAGCGGATATCTGGGCCGACATGATGAAGGCCGCGCATGAAGGCAAGCGGCCCGAGCCCCTGTTCGGGGCAAACCGCGCGGTCATTCTTGATCCGGCTGCGGAAGAGCGTATCACCTTCTATCGCGGCATGGCGCAGGCGTTTGCCGCCGCTTCCGGCCGCTCTCGTACTGCCAGCCGCCCAGGAAACACCAACCAGATCGAGTAGCGCCGGCTTACCCGGCCATGAACTCGAACGAATCCATTCTCAGAACACTGAAGGTTACTGAGCTGTGCAGTTGGTGCATCTTTGCCTTTCCGCCCGCAGCGCCGAGGGCGACGAACAGCGGCAGGAAGTGTTCTTCCGTCGGATGGTTGCGCGCGGCGTTCGGCGCCAGGCGGCGATAGTCGAGCAGATCCGCGGTGCGTCCCTCCGCCAGCGCGGACTGCACCCAGTCACCGAATGATTTCACCCAGCCCGGCTCCTCATTCGGGCCGCGCCAGCTGACGCTGCGCAGGTCATGGGTCAGGCTGCCGCTGCCGAGGATCAGCACGCCGTCTTTGGCGAGTGGGCTGAGGGCCTCGCCGAGCGCGAGATGGTGGCGCGGGCCGAGATGCGTCTGAAGCGACAGCTGAAGCACCGGGATGTCCGCAGCAGGGTATGCGAGCTTCAGTGGAACCCAGGCGCCATGATCGAGGCCGCGTGACGCATCGAGCGCGGCCGGCAGTCCGGCGGCATCGAGCCGAGCCTTGATCTCTGCCGCCAGCGCCGGATCGCCGGGCGCGGGGTATTGCTGCTGGTACATCACCTCCGGGAAGCCATTGAAATCATGGATCGTGGGCGGGGTTGGGGAGGCAGTGATGCGCGGTGCAGGGGTTTCCCAATGAGCCGAGGCGACAAGGATGGCGCGCGGGCGGGGCATTGACCGGCCGAGTCCGGTGAGGAAGTCGCGGGCCGGTACATCGTCAAAGATCAGTGTCGGCGAGCCATGGGAAACGAAGATGGGGGAGATCATGGGAGCGCCTTTCCTTCCGTTGCTTGCCGTTAAGTAAAGCCGGTGGTGATGGAATAAGAGACGCGCTCCCGACTAACAGCTATGCGTGGCCTGCATTAGTCAGGCGCCTTGCGCTCCCTGCTGCGGCAGGCTTATCAGGGGCGCAGACACGGAATCCGGGAGGAATGAATGCGCGATGTAGTGATTGTCGAGCCGGTGCGGACGGCGGTGGGCGGTTTTGGCGGCTCGTTCAAGAGCGTGCAGGCGCATGAACTCGGCGCAGCCGTGGTCGAAGGGCTTATGGCGCGCACCGGCCTTGCGAAAGACAAGGTCGATGATGTGATCTTCGCGCAGTGCTATCCTTCGATGGACGCACCCGCGCTCGGCCGCGTGGTGGCGCTCGACGCCGGGTTGCCGGTCGAAGTGACGGGCATGCAGATCGACCGGCGCTGCGGCTCAGGTTTGCAGGCGATCATCAATGCAACCATGCAGATCGCAACTGGTGCGATGGACTGTGTGATCGCAGGCGGTGCCGAATCCATGAGCAACGCGCCTTTCTATTCCACCAATTGGCGCTGGGGGCTCGGCCAGGGGAACATGACCGTCAATGACGGCCTGATCACCGGCCGCCTGACGGCGGGTGGCAAGAATTTCCCTGTGCCCGGCGGCATGCTGGAGACAGCCGAAAATCTGCGCCGCGATTATCAGATCACCCGCGAAGCGCAGGACGAGTTTGCTGCCGCCTCTCATGCCAAGGCTGTGGCTGCGCAGAAATCCGGCGTGTTTGCCGAGGAGATCATTCCGTTTACGGTCAAAGGTCGCAAGGGCGACACCGTGGTGGACCGCGACGAACATCCTCGCGCAGACTCCACGGTTGAGGTGCTCTCGAAGCTGAAACCCATACGCCAGAAGCAGGACGCTGAGGCGACCGTCACTGCCGGCAACGCCAGCGGCCAGAATGATGGCGGCTCGGCCTGCCTCGTGATGACCCGTGAGATGGCCGAGGCCAATGGCCTGAAGCCGCTCGCGCGGCTGGTCTCCTGGGCGGTGGCGGGTGTAGGCCCGGCTGTCATGGGGATCGGGCCTGTTCCGTCCACGGAGAAAGCACTGAAGCATGCCGGGCTGAGCTTGAAAGACATCGATCTGATTGAGCTGAACGAGGCCTTCGCCGCACAGGTGCTGGCCTGCACCAAGGCGATGGGCTTCTCGAAAGAAGACTATGCCCGTCTCAACGTGCACGGCTCGGGCATCTCGCTGGGCCACCCTGTCGGCGCGACCGGCGGGCGTATCCTGGCCACGATGCTGCGCGAGATGGACCGGCGTGGCGCCCGTTATGGCCTTGAAACCATGTGTATCGGCGGCGGGCAGGGGCTGGCGGCCGTGTTCGAGCGGGTGAGCTGACCGCACCGGCGGCGCGCACCGTCAAACCTTGCGGGAAATATAACTTGCAATGTGCGCCGGAAACGCGCATATGCCCGGTATCGACATTGGCCGGACGATCAGGCGCGCGC
>CAYQRX010000239.1:0-5339 GCA_964419865.1 uncultured Hyphomonas sp.
ATGGCGAGATCATGGTGTTCCAGACGGGCTTCGATGAAGTCCACATTTTCTGGTCGCGATAGGTGGAGGGCTAGAACATGACTCCCGAAACCACCCGCTATCGTTTCACGCTCGAAGAATTGCAGCAGGCTGACGACTGGTCGGAAGGCTTCTGCTTGGCCTGCCGCGCCCCGCGCGAGTGCTGCGAGCCCGATGCGAGCGCCTACCGTTGCGATGAATGCGGCGAGCATGCCGTGTACGGCCCGCACTGGATCGCCATTGCAGGCCTGTTCAAGGAGGGCGCGGCATGACGTTCACGCAACGCTTCCAGACCTTCGTTTGCGAGGGCGACAACATCAGCTGCGAGGTCGCAGGCTTCGAGATCATCGCGCGGATTGTGCGCGATGATTGCCCGGATGCACCGGATGAGCGCCAGGACGGATTCTGGCCATCACTCTACAAGGACGCGCCGGGGTTCATCGGCCCCGGACCCAATCACCGCCAGCGCTTCGCCGAGGCGCAGGCCAAGGCCGAAGCGGTCATGGCCGCATGGCGCAAGGATGAATGGTTCTATTGCGGGATCGTTCTGTCCGTGGCGCTGGAGGGCGTCACGCTTGAGCCCCATGCTACAAGTCTGTGGGGCATTGAGGCGAACTATCCCGGCAGCGACAACGCCTACCTCACCGAGGTCGCGCAGGAGCTTCTGCCCGAGGCGCTGGACGCAGGCCGCGCCACCGCCCGCCGCCTTTGCGCGGCGCTGGACACCAGTGGGGCGCGCGCCTGACGGCGTGCCCCCAATCTAAAAGCAACCCAATCAACAAGGAGCCAGATCATGGCCCAGCCCATTCTCAAGACCATCCCTCTGTCCGAGCTTCGAATTTCAAAACTCAACATGCGCCACAGCCGCAAGAAGCCGGACGTGTCCGACATCCTGCCATCAATCCGTCAGAGCGGAATTCGGCAGACTTTACTGGTCCGCAAGGAGGGCGATCACTATGGCGTCGTCGCCGGACGGCGGCGCTATTTTGCTTTGAAAGCTATTGAGAAAGAGACGGGCGAAACCCCGCAAGTCCCGTGCGCGATCATGGCCGAGGAAGATGCGGCCAGCGCCATCGCCGCCTCCGTCATCGAGAATGTCGGACGCCTGCCAGCGTCGGAAATGGAGCAGTACACGGCTTTCAAACGCCTGCACGATGAGGGGCGCAGCGTAGACGAGATCGCTGGCTTCTTTGGCGTCACCGAGCTTCTGGTGCGCCGCGTTCTGGCGCTGGCCTCGCTCGCAGAACCGATCCGCAAGCTCTACGCCGAGGACGAGATCGACCGCGAGACGATCCGCGCCCTGACGCTTGCGACGGAAGACCAGCAGGCCGAATGGCTGCGGCTTTACGAGAGCGAGGACGAACGGGCACCACGTGGCCGGAACTGCAAGGCTTGGATCACCGGCGGGGCAATCATCACGACCGACAAGGCGCTGTTCGACATCGCCGACTATGACGGCCAGATCACCGCCGACCTGTTCGGCGAGCATGGCGTGTTCGCCGATCCCAAAGCCTTCTGGAAGGCCCAGTCTGCCGCCGTGGCGCAACGTGTAGAGGCTTACATCGCAGATGGCTGGAAGGATGTTGTCTGCCTTGAGCGCGGGGCGTTCTTCCATCGCTGGGACCACCAGACCCGAACCAAGAAACAGGGCGGCAAGGTCTATGTCGAGCTACGCCATGACGGCACCGTGACCTTCCATGAGGGCTACATCTCACAGGCGGAAGCACGGCGGCAGGAGAAGACGAAGGCTGGACAGGACGATGCGCCTGCCGCGCCCGTCAAACCGGAAATGTCCGGCCCGCTCGCCGAGTACATCCTCTTGCATCGCCATGGCGCAGCGTCGGCGAGCCTTGCGGGCCAGCCTGCTATTGCGTTGCGCCTGATGGTGGCTCATGCGATGACCTGCAGCGCCCTTTGGCAAGTCCGCGCCCATGAATGCACAAGTCGCAAGGAGGAGACGCGCGCCAGCCTAGAGGGCTCGAAAGCCGTCGCCGAACTGGAGGACAAACGCGCACGCATCGGCTGCCTGTTCGAGGCGCTTGGGGTTCGCGGCGAGGCTCGGCGCAATACTGATGCCTACCGGCTTTGCGAAATCTTCGCCGCCTTGCTCGCCATGTCGGACGAGGAAGTCATGGAGGTTCTGGCCTTCACCATGGCGCAGACGCTGGAAGCGGGCGGGCCGGTCGTCGAGGCGGTGCTGCATGTCTGCGAGACGGATTTGCCTGCATACTGGAAGCCGGAACCTGCCTTCTTCGACCTGTTGCGCGACAAGCGGGCGATCAATGCGATGGTCGCTGACGTCGGATCGAAGTCGCTCGCGGAAAGCTGCGCTGGCGACACCGCTAAGGTCCAGAAAGCGATCATTGGCAACCGGATCATGGGTCATGGATGCGAGCCCAATCCCGACTGGCGGCCCGCGTGGATGCAGGTGCCGCCCGCCCGCCTTGTCGAGGGTGCAGGTTCTCCGCCCGCCGACGCTTGGGCGCGGATTGCGGGCCTGTTCGAGCGCGGCGAAGACATTGACCGGGCCGGGACGCAAGCATTCGATCAGCCACACGCCGCCTGACCTTTCAGTCTCCTCGTCAGGCGGATGACGGAGCCGCCCGGTGACAGTCGCCGGGCGGCTGTTCCGCATACGAATCCACGCTGCCTGGGCGCAGGCGGAGGGTTCATTGATTGAACCGCGCCGGAAAAAATCGCCCGTCTTTGGGTCTCGCCTGGCTTTCCGAAGTGTCGGCCAGCTTCGGTTCATCCGTTTCCAACTGATGCGCTCCGAACCCGACCTCTGAACGCTTATTACCCGCCGCAGCAATCACCCATCTGGATCGGCGGGCATTTCACATCGCCGAAGGAACAATAGACGCAGCAGTCTCCTGGAAGCGGTTTCAGCAGCGCCCCGCATCCCTTGCAGTCATAGAAATACTGGCAGGCGTCAGTGGGCATGAGGTCCTTGGACCGATGTCCGCATTGGGGACAGGTCAGCGTCGAAGAGGGCTCAAAGCCATCGCTCATCTGAGGTTCAGCCATCGCAGCAACTCTCCTTCGTATGACGGCAATATCCATGCGCCTGCGAGCAGCAGAACCGCCACCGAGACACTGATCCAGAACCGCGTCTTTGGACGCCGACCGCCGCGCAATGCGAAAACAATGGCCCCTGCGAGCAGGAGCGTGGCGACGATCATGAAGGCGGTCTTGTAGCGGGCGAAGAAGCCGAGATTGGCGACAAGCGCGCTGCTGACGCCAAGGTTCACAAGCAGGATCGGCAGCACGCAGCACGAGGCCCCGAGAAAGGCAAAAAAGCCGCCGAGGACGCCGCCGCCCGCCAGCCAGCCATTGGCGCGGGACGCCTTGGTCACAGTCACATCGTTGTCAGTTTCAGACGCCATGTTTATGACCTACAATCTGTAGCCGCTACAGAAGCAAGGGGCAATTTCATGACCGGGTTCACAATCGGACGATTGAGCGAGGAAACGGGCGTCCATATCGAGACAATCCGCTACTATGAAAAGATCGGCCTTGTTCCGAAACCTCCCCGCAGCGATGGCGGCAGGCGGCTCTATGACGGTGGTGCAATCCAGCGCCTGCGCTTCATCCGGCGGGCGCGCGACCTTGGCTTTCCTCTCGATGATGTGCGTTCGTTGATGGACCTTGCGACCGAACCTGGATGCTGTGCGGACGCTTTTGAGATTGCAGAACGTCACCGATCGGATGTGCGAAACCGCATCGCCGATCTGCGTCGTCTGGAACGGCGTCTGGCGGAGCTGACAAAGGCCTGCCAAAGCGATGGCGATCTAGAATGCGGACTTATCGATGCGCTCTCAGGGAGCTGAGAATGGCATTGGCCGAGCCAGTTTCCGTGCCGGTCGATGTTCGCTGATACAATGACGACTGGCAGGTAGCGCAGTTCCTTCCGTTTCCACCTGATGCGCTCCGAACCCCTTGTTCCCGTCTCATGCCGTGTGACCTGGACGACGCCTGTCGGGCCCTGAAACCGGCCCTTGGGAAAAATTTTCCCCGCCGCTTTGCGGCTCCTCGCGGATCAAAATTCTTCTCCGGGCCGGTGCTCCACTGCGTTTCGCCCGCGAGCGGTTCAGGCCCGCCCTGCGCCGTCCTTTCGGTCCGGCGTCGACGGGGACAAGGGGTCTCCGGGACACGATCAGAAACGAAAGGAACCATCACCATGGCCAACGCACTCGGATATGTCAGCGAAACCAAGACCGGCTTCGAAGGCGCCCTTGCAATGATGAACCTCTCGGCTGCCATCCGCATCGAGAAGAACGCGGAGAAAGCCGCCGACGGACAGCCCGACTACCGCATCTTCGCCGGAGAAACCTCGACCGAAATCGGCGGCGGATGGCTTCGCAAAGCCAAGGCATCAGGGCGCGAATATGTCTCGATCACACTCGCAGACCCGCAGATCGGCCCGCGCAAGATCTACGCGAACCTCGCCCCCGTGAAAGGCAAGAAAGGCCGCCACGTGATCCTCTGGAACCCGCGGGACTAGGGGTCCGATCCATCGCCAATGAGCCGCTCCGGAGATCAGCTCCGGGGCGGTTTTTGCGTTTGGAAACAATGGTAAACAGGCAGGTGAAAAAGCGCGCATGCGCTTTTTGCGGCTACAAATGGCGGCGTCTGGCGGCATCCTTTTCGAGGACTTTACAGCCACGAGAAGGAGCCTGACATCATGGCCAAAGATAACCGGAAACCGCCACAGCGTGAGGAGCTGCCCGAGCTTCTGACCGCTATCGAGGCGGCGGAATTTCTGAACCTGTCGCCTATCACCCTCAGCCATTACCGCTATCAGGGACGCGGGCCGATCTATCGCAAGCATGGCTGGCGCGTCTATTACACGAGAGCTGATCTTGTGGACTGGTCGAACCGCCAGAGATGGGCCTCGACCGGCGAGCCGCTGCGGTCATGAGACGGCGAAAGCATGTGATCGGCGTTGCCGGTCTGGGCATCGGGCTCGCCCTGTTCGGCGCAGTCTTTACGCCTCAGGATCGGCTGATCTGGAACCGGACAGGCAGCGCGCCGCAAGGGCTGTACTGGCTGAGCGACGACCCATTCACCCCTGGCCGATGGGTCGTCGTCTCAGCCAGGAGCGATGATGCGCAGTGGGCTGAAGAGCACGGATTTGTCGGGCGGGATTGGCCTTTATTGAAGCAGGTAGCCGGGCTGCCCGGCGATGAAATCTGCCGTTGGGGCACGCAGATTATGATCAATGGAAAAGGCGTGGGAGAGGCGCGATTGCGAGACTCTTCGGGGCTGGATTTGCCGTCCTGGGAGGGCTGTGTGGTGCTCGGGCAAGACCAGCTTTTCTT
>CAYQRX010000240.1:0-5268 GCA_964419865.1 uncultured Hyphomonas sp.
CGATCTGCGAAAGCGCCGGCGCGCTTCTGGCGGGCGGCGATGTCGTCTCCACCATCTCGCGCGGCATCATCGACCCGGCCGATGTCGCCGACACCAGCACCTTCGTCTGGCTGATGATGGCGGCGCTGATCTCCTCAGCCCTCTGGGTCAATCTCGCGACCGTGCTGAACGCCCCAGTCTCCACCACCCATTCGGTCGTCGGCGGCGTGATGGGGGCCGGCATCGCGGCGGCGGGCCTTGCCTCGGTCAACTGGCCGGTGATGGCCGGCATCGCCGCCAGCTGGATCGTCTCGCCGGTTCTCGGCGGCATCATCGCCGCCGCCGTCCTCGCCTTCATCAAGCTCGCCATCATCTACCGCACCGACAAGATCGCCGCCGCCCGGCGCTGGGTGCCGGTCCTGATCGGGGTCATGGCCGCCGCCTTCGGCACCTATATGGCGCTGAAGGGCGTCAGCAAGCTCATCAAGATTTCCCTGCCCCATTCCCTGCTGATCGGCCTCGCCATCGGCCTCATCGCCTGGGCGATCACCCATCCGCTGATCCGGCGCCAGTCGGAGGGCATGGAGAACCGCAACCAGTCGCTGCGCGAACTCTTCATCTGGCCGCTGATCTTCTCCGCCGCCCTTCTCTCCTTCGCGCATGGGGCCAATGACGTGGCCAACGCCATCGGCCCGCTCGCCGCCATCGTCCATGCGCTGCAGGACGGCGAGGTGGCCACCCGCGTGCAGATCCCGCTCTGGGTCATGCTGATCGGCGCCTCCGGCATCTCCTTCGGCCTCGTGCTGTTCGGGCCGAAGCTGATCCGCATGGTCGGCGAGTCGATCACCAAGCTCAATCCGATGCGCGCCTATTGCGTGGCGCTGGCCGCCGCGGTCACCGTCATCATCGCCAGCTGGCTCGGCCTGCCGGTCTCATCCACCCATATTGCGGTCGGCGCGGTGTTCGGGGTCGGCTTCTTCCGCGAATGGTTCACCACCCATTCGAAGACACGCCTGACCTATGTGCACGCCCGCGCGCCGAACGGGGCGCAGACCGAGTTTGCCGGCGTCAAGCGGCGCACCGAGACGCGCAAGCTTGTCCGCCGCGCCCACGTCACCAGCATCGCTGCCGCCTGGATCATCACCGTCCCCGCCAGCGCCGCCCTCTCCGCCGGCATCTTCTTCGCCCTGAGACACCTGTTCCGGATTGTTTGAGGGGCCCCGCCGCCCACCCGGAACTCACCCCTTGCGCGATGGTTAACAAAGCGTAAAGGTAGAAATCCACAGGGGTGACAATCAGGTGAGGAGGGACGCGAGATGGGCCGCAAGAGCGCCGCCGCGGACGAGGGGACCGTAAACTGGTACAATAAATCATGGAGCTGGAGCGCAACGCTGGTCTTCAGCGGGCTGATGACCGCGGCGACGGGCGCGTTCCTGCTGGCAGCGCCCTTCCTTCCTGACCCTGGCGAAGTGCGCGCTGACTGGCTCGCTCTCGGCCTCCTGATCGGGGGCCTCTTTACGGCAAACATGGCGCGGATGGCGGGAATCTGGGAACGCCTTAAAAGCGCGCTGGAAACGCCGCCCTCGCGGCGCCTGCCGCCGCTCCAGGCGGTGATCCGGCGCGGCTTTCGCGAACTTTTCCTCTGGCTGATCCTCGCCATGGCCGCGCTCACGGCCCTCGCATTTCTTTCAACATTCGACGGTGCGCTGCCGTGGGATCTTGGGCTCGCCGCTCCTGAAACAAGTCGACAGAACCCGTTCTCGATAGGGATATTTCTCGGCACACTGGCGCTTGCCTTCCTGCCGCCGCTCATCGGCACCTGGCTGTATGCCCGGACAGAAATCCGCAGCAGAAAGAACGTTGACGGCAAACCGGCGCGGCTCTTCCGCGATGACGCTGTCTCCCCCGCCTCCTTCTATATCGGCATCGTGCTGATCGGCGGCATTGGCGCCCTTGCCAACTGGGCGGCTGGCGCGGCCGATACAGGTTCAGCCATCTCCGGCGGGCTGTCGATGTGGATCACTTTCATTGTCATCTCGATCTTCGTGCTGTTCATTTTCGTGCCGCACATCGGGCGGTTCTTCACAAATCAGCGGGAGCGAAGGCAGACTACGGGCCGCACCGTCGCGGCAGGCGCAATGCAGCTTGAAGCGCCCGCTCGCCTCGCCAGCTGGATCGACTCCGCGCTGGTGCGCCTAGTCGCACCGCTGTCAGGCGCAACACAGACCGGTGTGCCGCATCTGCTCGTCATCCTCATCCTGCTACCGCTGACGGCGCTCGGTTTCGTTCTCGCCGCGCCTTGGGGCCTTGTTCCCATCGCGCTCGGTATGCTTCTGGTGGCGGCGCTCGGTCGGCGCTGGGCGTGGATCGAGGAAGATCGCGAGACGGCCTCGCGCCTGCTCAGGACCGATGCGCAGGAAATCCAGATCGGCTTCGACAATGACCTCAAGGATGAGGCGCTGCTTGGCTATGCCTTCCTGTTCATCCTTGTGCCGCTTGCGCTTCACCAGCTTTGGGGCTGGCGAACCGACGCCTTCGAGGCGGCGGACGGCGCGGACGTGTCAAATGCCTTCTTCGCATGGCTGAGCTTCTTCGGCGCCGAGCTTGCCAAGGCTGTGCCCTTTGTCGACTGGTGGGAAATCTATCAGGTCGACCTGAAACGGCCGATCGAGCCCAGCGAAACCAGCGCGCTCGGCAAACACCTGACCTTCCTGTCGCGGGCGATGGTCGACCTTGTCATAATGGCCGCACTGTTTCAGGCCATCGGCATCTGGCAGAGAAATCGTGCCCAGAAGCGTCTGTATGATGTCGGCCAGGTCAATCATTTTGATCCGTTTACGGAGCGGGAATTTTTTGAGACGGCCTTCCTGCCCGGATCGAAGGAACCGAAGGCGGAGTTTGAGAAGAAAGTGCGCGATCATGTAGCTGCGCGCGAGGCCTTGCGCCTCCCCGGCGAGCCTTATGATCCCCAGCGGCTATCTGATCTTCTCAACGCCAACAACCCGTCAGTGCGCAAGGCGGCGCTGTGGATGGTGGATGAATTCAAAATGCTCACCGGGCCGCCTCAGCAGCAGATAGGGCAGCTTGTGAGCCACTGGCTCAACCTCTCATTCCCACAGCTTTCAGGATCTCAGCGCCAAGTGGATCGCAGGCGTCTCCTCAATGAAAAACACAAGTTCGAGCAATTGCTTGCCGCACTCGACGCCGAGACCAGCGCCATGCGGAAATCAGAAACGGGGCTCCTCCTTGGTCTCCTGGAGAACATCCGGCAGGTCCCGGAATTTGCATTCTCGCAGATCGAAGCCATACGCCTTTTGGGCAAGCTGCGGAACGAATATGCCCTCCTAGCCCTTGCCGCACACATTCTCCCGCCCGCGGAAACACAATGGCGGGGGCGCATCCAGATGAAATTCGGCCTCGTGCCGAACCTCTATCTCGGCCAGGCGCCCATGCGGCTCAAGGTCTATGAAGCGCTCGAAATGTTTGGCCTAAATACAGCAGTGTCTCCGGCAACCCGAAGCAAGACCCTGAAACTTCTGGATCAGATGGCCGAGTCTGATTCCGCCATACCGTGCCGGGAGCGAGCTGCGCTCGCTGCGAGGCGCATCCGTGAAAAGTTCGGGGACGTTGACCTCCCGCGCGAAGAGGACGCCCCCGATGACGCAATCGACTCAGATGATGAGGACTAACCCCCTCGACATGCCCGGTCCTATCCCCCATTTGTTCCGGTATGGCCCGCGCTTCCCGTCCCCCCGCTCGCGGCGTCGCTGACGCCTCTGCTGCCTTTGCCCTTGATGGCGCCGCGCTGGATGCCGCCGGCGCCCTGCCGTCCGACCAGTGGACGCCCCACCGGCCGGACCGCGACTGGGTCAAGCTCGAAGGCGGCAAGCGCTTCCGCGTTGCCTCCGAATACGAGCCCGCCGGCGACCAGGTAACCGCCATCCCCGAACTCGTCGAAGGCATCACCAATGGCGAGCGCGACCAGGTCCTCCTCGGCGCAACCGGCACGGGCAAGACCTTCACCATGGCCAAGGTGATCGAGGCGACCCAGCGCCCGGCCCTCATCCTTGCCCCCAACAAGACCCTCGCGGCGCAACTTTACGGTGAGTTCAAATCCTTCTTCCCGGACAACGCGGTCGAATACTTCGTGTCCTATTACGATTATTACCAGCCGGAAGCCTATGTTCCGCGCTCGGACCTTTACATCGAGAAGGAAAGCTCGATCAACGAGGCCATCGACCGGATGCGCCATTCGGCCACCCGCGCCATCCTCGAGCGCGACGATGTGATCATCGTCGCCTCGGTTTCCTGCCTCTATGGTATCGGCTCGGTCGAGAGCTATACCAGCATGACCTTCGCCCTGAAGGCCGGCGACCGGATCGACCCGAAACAGGTCGCCGCCCGCCTCGTCGCCAATCAGTATACGCGCAATGATGTCGCCTTCGGCCGCGGCGCCTTCCGCGTCAAGGGCGATGTCATCGACATCTTCCCCGCCCACTATGAAGACCGCGCCTGGAAGCTCTCCTTCTTCGGCGACGAGCTGGAATCCATCACCGAATTCGATCCTCTCACGGGACGGACGATCCAGAAACTGCCGCAGATCAAGATCTATGCGAACAGCCACTATGTGACGCCGCGCCCGACGCTCAACCAGGCCATCGACAAGATCAAGGAAGAGCTGAAGGCCACCATCGCGCATTTCGAGAAGAACGGAAAACTGCTCGAGGCCCAGCGCATCGAGCAGCGCTGCCAGTATGATCTCGAAATGCTCGCCGCCACGGGCTCCTGCAATGGCATCGAGAACTATTCGCGCTACCTCACGGGGCGCAAGCCCGGCGAGCCGCCGCCGACCCTGTTCGAATACCTGCCCGAGCACGCGCTGGTGTTCACGGACGAATCCCACCAGACGATCCCGCAGATCGGCGCCATGTTCAAGGGCGACTTCAGCCGCAAATCCACCCTCGCCGAATATGGCTTCCGCCTGCCCTCCTGCATCGACAACCGGCCGCTGAAATTCGAGGAATGGGACGCGATGCGTCCGCAGACGGTGCATGTCTCCGCCACACCCGGCCCCTGGGAGCTGGAGCGCACCGGCGGCGTCTTCGTCGAACAGGTCATCCGCCCCACCGGCCTGATCGACCCGCCGGTCGAGGTGCGCCCGGTCTCGGCCGGCGGCGCCAACCAGGTCGATGACATCATGGCCGAGGCCAAGGCCGCCGCCGCGCGCGGCCACCGCACACTGATCACCACCCTGACGAAAAAGATGGCGGAAAACCTGACCGACTTCCT
>CAYQRX010000241.1:0-5243 GCA_964419865.1 uncultured Hyphomonas sp.
ATCTTGCAAACCTCGTCAATGAGGCGGCGCTGCTGGCTGCGCGGCGCGGCAAACGTGTCGTCTCGATGATGGAATTCGAGGACGCCAAGGACAAGGTTCTGATGGGGCCTGAGCGGCGCTCGATGGTGATGTCGGAGAAGGAAAAAATCCTCACCGCCTGGCACGAGGCCGGTCATGCCATCGTCGCCCTGCGCGTGCCGGCGGCCGATCCGGTGCACAAGGCCACGATCATTCCGCGCGGCCGGGCCCTCGGTATGGTCATGCAGCTGCCCGAGGATGACAAGCTGTCGATGTCGAAGGTCGAGATGACCTCGCGCCTTGCCATCATCATGGGCGGGCGTGTGGCCGAAGAGCTGAAATTCGGTGACGACAATGTTACGGCAGGGGCTGCCTCCGACATTCAGCAGGCCACCCGCCTTGCCCGCGCCATGGTCACCCGCTGGGGATATTCCGATGTGATCGGCCCGGTCGATTATGGTTCGGACCAGGGCGATGTGTTCCTGGGCCAGCAGCTGATGCAGTCGAGCCATATTTCGGAAGAGACCTCCCGCAAGATCGAGGAAGAAGTCCGTAAGCTGATCGAGCAGGGCAAGGTCGACGCCCGCAAGATCATGACCGATCATCGCGCGGAATGGGAAGCGATTGCCAACGGCCTGCTCGAATACGAAACCCTCTCGGGTGAGGAGATTGCCGAGCTTCTGAAAGGCAATCCGCCGAGCCGTCCGGACGTGTCGGATGATGATACCGGACCGGCCTCTGCGGTGCCCGTGATCGGCAAACGCAAGAAGCCGCGCGAAGATGGCGGCCTCGGCGGCGCCGAACCCAAACCCGCCTGAACTCTCGGCTCTCGAAGTACAAGAAAACCCTTCCGGCCTGGCCGGGAGGGTTTTCTTTTTGCCTTCGCTTTTCCGGCTCATTTCGGTCTGAATTGCCGGTAATCTTTTGCACGCCCATGCAAGGAGGAGGAAGGGGATGAGGTTTCATATCATCGCGGCCGGCGCCGCGCTGCTCATGGCGGCGGCCTGCGCCACCAGTGTCCAGACGACGTCCGGCGCAGACTATCTCGCCCGCTATGACGGAAGCTATATGGCCGCGGGGTCGGAGGTTGATGCGCAGGTCCGCGAGATCGCGGCGATCGAGCCGGACATTCGCTTTCCGGCGCGCATCGGGCTGGCCCGGATCGAAAGAGGGCGCCTGACAACCATCCCCGAACGGGAGGGCGAGGCCTGGGCGGCGCTGGCGGAGAACCTGGACGGCCTGTATGGCGAGTTTGTGCCCGTTAGCCCGCTGATTGCGGCCATGGTGAACCCGCAGACCGACAAGCCGCGCTATCAGTATACAGCGGGCGACACGATTGCTGAAATCCGCCGGGGCGCGGCGCGCCAGCACCTCGATTATGTGCTCGCCTATGAAGTGTCGACGTCCAACAAAAGCCGCGGCAGCGCCCTGTCATTCGCCGACCTGACGGTGATCGGCATGTTCGTTCTGCCGGGGCGCAGCGTCGAGGCGGAAGCGGCCGCGAGCGGCATCCTGATCGATGTGCGCAATGGCTATCCTTATGCGACGCTGACCGCCTTTGCCGACAAGAAAGGCCTGTCGCGGACGATCAATTCCTGGGAAGTGCGTCAGGACATGATGAAAGATGCGTCGGCCAAGGCCGTACTGGAACTTGCCGGGGAACTGCGCGGCGCTTTGGAACAGCTGGCGGTCAAGGCGCATTCGGTCCGGCCGGCGGTGGCCGCCGAAGGAGGCTGAACCAAGGCTTGCCTTTCAGCGGGCGGGCGATAGGCTCTGCGCCCATGATGCTGAGACTGGCTGTTGCCCCCGCTTTCGCCCTGGTTCTTGCTGCTTGCGCGACCGAGCCTGCGGGGCCGCCTGACCTTCCGTTCGCGGAGGGACTTGCTGCGGTATGCGGCCAGGCCTTCGAGGGGCGGGTGGTCAGCCAGGACCCCGTGGACGATGAGTGGCGCGAGAACCGGCTGGTGGTGCATGTGCGCGACTGTGAGCCCGGGCGTTTTCAGCTACCGCTCAGTGTCGGCGAGGACCGTTCGCGTACCTGGGTGCTGTCGACCACCGGACCGGATGGCGGTTGGGAGCTGCGTCATGTTCACCGGCACGAGGATGGCAGCCTTGACGCTCTGACGAGCTATGGCGGCTATTCGATTTCTGATCCTGCCGCGGTGCGCCAGGAATTCCCGGCGGATCAATCCACCAAGGATCTGTTCGACCGCGAGGGTATTCCGGTGTCGAAAGCCAATGTCTGGGCGGTTGAAGTGCGCTCGGGTCAGCAATTGTTTGCCTATGAGCTGAGGCGGCCGGAGCGGTTCTTCCGCGTCGAGGTTGACCTCTCGCGGCCCGTGGAAATCCCCCCGCCGCACTGGGCGCCTCCTGCGCCTCCGATGTGAGTATCGCGCGGCGCCGGTGCGCACACCGGTGAGCCGTTTCGTACACCGTCCGCTGGACGGGGCGTTTCATACTGCGTCGCGGTTTGAGCCGCCTTTTCCAGCCGAAGTTCCGGGGAAGGGCTGGCCGGTCTGGGTGCTGGAGCATCGCGGCCATGAACTGTTCTTTGCCAGCCGGGAAGAGATGGCGCATGTGGCAGACGTGCTCGGCCAGCGCGTATTGCCGAAGCCGCGGCGGCTCGGCGAGGCGCAAAGCGCCGTCAACTCGCACTGGCTCTCGCGCCTGGACAAGTCCTGGCTGAGCTGGAAGGTGCGCCAGGACGCGGTGCGGCGGCTGAGGGAGGCCATAGTCAGCTGATCGCACAGCTTCGCCTTTTCAAGCCCGCCGCCCCGCGATAGACAGCGCCCGGCACTGAAAAAGCAGACAGTATCGAGGGGTTCTCTGATGGCCGGGCACAGTAAATGGGCCAACATCCAGCACCGCAAGGGCAAGCAGGACAAGAAGCGCGCGGTGCTGTTCGCGCGTCTGTCGAAGGAAATCACCGTTGCGGCCAAGATGGGCGGGCCGGACCCGGGCATGAATCCGCGCCTGCGCCTCGCGATCCAGAACGCCAAGGGCGCCTCGGTTCCGAAGGACAATATCCAGCGCGCCATCGACAAGGGCCAGTCGGGCGGCGGGGCGGATTATGCGGATATCCGCTATGAGGGTGTCGGCCCCGGCGGCGTCGGCATCATCATCGAGGCCTCGACCGACAACAAGAACCGCACCGCGACCGATGTACGCTCGGCCTTCTCCAAGAATGGCGGCTCGCTGGGCACGACGGGATCGGTCTCCTTCAATTTCGACCAGCTGGGTGAGATCGAGTATCCGCTGGAAGCCGGCTCCGCAGATGAGGTGATGGAAGCGGCGATCATGGCCGGCGCGCAGGATGTGGAGACGGATGAGGAAAGCCACTGGATCTATACCGAACGCGAGGACTTCGCCGCCGTGAGCGCGGCGCTTGCCGAAGCGCTTGGCGCCAAGGCCGAGCCAAAATCGGCAAAGATCATCTGGAAACCGAAGGTGAATGTGCCGGTTTCCGGCGACAATGCCGACCAGTTGATGAAACTGCTCGATGTTCTCGACGAGCTGGACGATGTGCAGAGCGTCTATGACAATTCGGAATTGTCGGAAGAGGAAATGGCGCGGCTGGCGGGCTGATCAGCAGGCACCCAGGCCCAGGCTCTCCAGTATTGTCTCATTGTCCGCCCCCGGACGGGGCGGCGGAAGACGCAGGCTTGCCGGTGTCTCCGAAAAGTGGACCGGATGGCGCATCGTGCGATATTTGCCAGCCTCTGGATGCTCTGCTTCAGTAAAGAACCCTGTGGCGCTGAGGTGGGGATCTGTGAGGACCTCGGCGACAGTGTTGTAACGCATTGCCGGGATATTGGCCTTGTCCATCAGGTCCAGCCACTCATCGGTTGTGCGCGTCGCGGTGACCTGCTCGATCAGGGCGTAGAGTGCTCCGGTATTCTCTGTGCGCGCAGCATAGGTGGAAAAGCGCGGGTCCTCAAAGACGCCCGGCATGCCGCCAATCTCGAAGAACTTCTCCCATTGGGCATCCGAGTACGGAACAAGTCCGATAAATCCGTCGAGAGTAGGATAGGGGCGCCGGTTGGGATTGACCGAACGGGTATAAGCGAGGCGGCCGTTTCCGGGTAGGAAGGTTTCGCCATAGAGGTTCTCCACCATGTTGAAGAAGGTGAAGCTCTCCATCATCGGCACCTGCACGAACTGACCCTGGCCTGTGCGCGCGCGGTGGAAGAGGGCAGCAAGAGTTGCATACACGGCAAAAAGGCCGGCCGTCTTGTCGGCAACAAGGGAGGGGGCGTATTCCGGCCGCCCGCCCGAGCGCAGGGCATTCAGATCGGCAAAGCCTGAGGCGCCCTGGATCAGATCGTCATAGGCCTGGCGGTGTTCATACGGCCCGCCTTTGCCGAAGCCTGCGCAGTGGACATAGACGATGTCCGCCTTCAGCGCCTTCACCGCTTCATAGCCGAAGCCCAGACGCTCCATCCCGGCGAGGCGGACATTATGGAAGAAGACATCCGCGCCGCGCAGCAACTCCGCCAGCGCCGCCTTGCCCTCGGGTGTCTTGGCATCCAGCGTCATTGCCCGCTTGTTGCGGTTGAGGGCCATGAAGATCGGGCCGAGATCGCCGGTCGGCGAGCCGCCGGCATAGCGCATCGTGTCGCCCTTGTCTGGAGGTTCGATCTTGACAACCTCCGCACCGAGATCGGCGAGGATCAGGGTCGCAAACGGCCCCAGCACGACCGAGCTCATGTCCACAATGCGGATGCCGGTGAGCGGGCCGGGACGGGGCGCGTCGGTCATGCGGGGGTGCTCCTCATTGCTGCGTGTGTTAGTGCCCCGGCGCGCAGGGCAAGATCAAGGCATCCCGCGGGGGCAGTTTGCCTCACAGGGCGAGGGCGAGGCGAGCTTCTTCGATGTGGGCTGTCCGGGCGTCGAACAGCGACCAGTCATCGGCTTCGGCGATCGGGGCCCAGAGCGCTTCAACCTCCTCGATGACAAGGCTGGCGGGGGCATCCTTGCTGAAATATGGGTGGCTCAGCCGCTCTGGACGCTCAGGCGTTCGGGCGAGGAGGAGGTCGCGGACGGGGCGGAATTCTTCGGCGCTGTAGAGCGCGGCGCGGGGGCCGGCGAGGGCGCGCGCTTCGCTGGCCGCGCCGCCGAACCAGTCAAAGAAGGTGTCCGCCCAGCCGGCGCCGGTGTCCGTCATCCAGCCATAGAAGGTCTGGAGGAAGTGGGTGTCAGCTTCCGTTTCGCCGGCCGGCCGAAGG
>CAYQRX010000242.1:0-5139 GCA_964419865.1 uncultured Hyphomonas sp.
GCTCATTCAGGCGCAGGTCGACGGTAACGACAGCCGGCAGCGACAGCGCGACCGTCTGCAGGCCGCCATCGACTTCGCGGGTGACGTTCAGCTTATCGCCGGCCTTCTCAATCTTGTAGGCGAAGGTGCCCTGCGGCCAGTCCAGCAGCGCCGCCAACATCTGGCCGGTCTGATTGGAATCGTCGTCGATGGCCTGCTTGCCGAGGATAACCAGGTCAGGTTTCTCTTCCTCGACCACTTTGGCGAGCAGCTTGGCCACGGCCAGCGGCTCGACGGTCGCATCGGTCTTGATCAGGATGCCCCGGTCCGCGCCCATGGCGAGCGCGGTACGGATCGTTTCCTGCGCCTGCTGCGGGCCAATGGAGACAACCACGATCTCGGTGGCGGTGCCCGCTTCCTTGAGACGAACGGCTTCCTCGACGGAGATTTCGTCAAAGGGGTTCATCGACATCTTGACGTTGGCGAGATCGACGCCGCTCTGGTCCGATTTCACGCGGACCTTCACATTGTAATCAATCACGCGCTTGACGGGCACGAGGACCTTCATGCGGGCGCTCCCTGGCTGCTTATGGTTCTAGGCATTTTAAAGTGCGCCGTCCCTACCTTCGCAGCGCAACATGCGCAAGGCTTGACCCTTACGTCAGGGTCAATTTGGCGCGGATTTGGAAAGGGAAACCTAACCAGCCCCTTTCCCCCTGGAACTGAATGAAGTACGAACCCTCTTCTGATCCCGCCGCGCCGGTTCGGTCCTGAAGCCTGAAAGGAGACAGCCATGCCCCTGCCCCGTCTCCCATTCCAGCTTCAAGGTTCCCATGACACTGTTCACACGTCTGGCGCGCTGCGCCGGTCGGGTCTTGCGCTATCCCGCACCCAATAAGCGCGCACCGGAAGACATTCAGGCCAGCAAGCGCCGCGTCCATGCGCAGCTTCGCACATCCCTGCCGCCGCATATCCTCAAGGATATTGGCGCCGACGATGGATAGGCAGTGCTACTCCGGCATCTCCCCATTCATCGCCAGCACTTCGCCGGCGAGGTAGAGCGAGCCGCAGATCAGCACCCGGTCCGGTTTCGACCCGGCCGCAGCCCGCATGGCATCGGCAAAGCTGATACAGGCGGCCACCTTCAGCCCGGCCCGCGAGGCGGCCTGGGCCAGGTCGGCCGGCTGGGCTGCCTGATGGCCCGGCGCGTTCGGACAGGTGAAGACATCTGGCTTCAGGGCGGCGAACGGCTCGAAGAAGCCGGCCGAATCCTTGCTCGCCAGCATCGCTGTGACCAGCGCGGTGCGTCCGCCGAGACCTTCGAGATGCGCCGCAATCGCGCGCGCCGCATGCGGGTTGTGCCCGCCATCGAGCCAGACCGGCAGCCCGCCGGCGAGCGCGGTCACCGGGCCGCCCTTGAGCCTCTGCAGGCGCGCCGGCCAGGCCGCCTTACGCGCGCCCTCGAAGATTGCGGCCTGGCTGATCCGCGTCGAGTTACCGAACAGCTGCATCGCCATCGCCGCCAGCGCGGCATTCGCCCTCTGGTGCGGCCCGGCCAGCGCAATGTCTTCGGGCATCGCGTCAATGAAATAGGGCTGCAGCCGGTAAAGTGGCGCACCAACCTCAGCCGCCCGCGCCGCGATCACGCTGTCCGCCACCGGATCCTGGATCGCGGTCACCACCGGCCGCCCAGCCTTGATGATGCCTGCTTTCTCGGCCGCAATGCCGGCAAGCTCGGTGCCCAGAAACTGCGCATGATCCTTGTCCACCGGCGTGATCACCGACAGCGCGGGCGCGCCAATCACATTCGTCGCATCATATTTCCCGCCCAGCCCGACTTCGAGGATCAGCACATCCGCCGGCACTTCGGCAAAGGCAAGCAGCGCCGCCGCGGTCGTCGCTTCGAAATGCGTGATCTGGCCATCCTCGACCGCCCCTTCCACACGCGCGAGCCAGCCGATCAGCGCCTCATCCTCGACCAGCCGCCCGGCCAGCCGGATGCGCTCGTTGAACCGCACCAGATGCGGGCTCGTAAACACATGCACCCTAAGGCCTGCGGCCTCGGCCATCGCGCGCATGAAGGCGCAGGTCGACCCTTTCCCGTTCGTGCCGGCAACATGGATCACCGGCGGCAGCCGGTCCTGCGGACGCCCGAGGCGTTCGAGCACACGCTCGATCCGGCCGAGCGACAGCTCGATCACTTTCGGATAGAGCCCTTCGAGCCGTTTCAGCGCCGCATCGAGGGCCGGGGAATTGCCGCTCAATCAGGCTTGCCTTTCGGCTCCGGCGCCCGGCTTGGCGCATGCGTGCGTGGCGGGGTCAGCGTCACGGCTGAGCGATCATCCTTGCGGCGGGACAGCGGCAGCAGATGGCCCAGCACCCGTGCCAGCGTCGCCTTCAGCCTGCGGCGGTCAACAACGATATCGACCTGGCCCTTCTCCCGCAGGAATTCAGACCGCTGGAAGCCTTTCGGCAGGCTTTCGCGGATCGTCTGCTCAATCACACGCGGGCCTGAGAAGGCGATCATCGCACCTGGCTCGGCAATGTGCACATCGCCCAGCATCGCATAGGAGGCCGACACTCCGCCGGAGGTCGGATCGGTCAGGATCACGACATAGGGGAGTTTCGCATCGGCCAGATCATTGATCGCCAGCGTCGTGCGCGGCATCTGCATCAGGCTGAGCGTGCCCTCCTGCATCCGCGCACCACCTGAGGCGGTGCAGACGACGAAAGCGGACTTGCGCGCCAGTGCCAGCTGCGCCGCGGTTATGAACGCCTCGCCGGCTGCCATGCCGAGCGATCCGCCCATGAAGTCGAAATCCTGGACGAGCACGACCGCCGGTACCCCGCCGATCTTGCCATAGGCGGCGACCATGCAGTCTTCCTGCAGGAGCGGCGCGCCGCCCTCTTCCGTCTCTTTCAGGTCCCGATTGGCGACTTTGGTTTTCGCTGCTTTAAGACGCGCCGGATAGGGCTTGTCGTCCTTGAACTTCAGCGGGTCGAGCGGCACCTGCGGCAGCGAGATCGGCTCCCAGCGCTCATCGTCGAACAGCAGGCGGAAGCGCATGCGCGGCGAAATACGCAGATGCGCGCCGGCCGGTGTCACATACCAGCTCTGCTCCAGATCGCTGCGATAGATCAGCTCGCCCGAGGCGGGACATTTCACCCACAGGTCATCCGGCGTGTCCTTCTTGGACATCATCGTCTTTAGACCGGGTGGGGTGACCTTGTTGATCCAGTTCATCTGCAGATTTCTCCCGATTTCCCGGCGGTATCAGCCATTGCGTGAGCCCGCGAGCGCGCTGCGCAGTTCTGCAGCAAGCAAGCCCATGGCAGGGGCTGCCGTCTCATGTCTTCCGGACTCGTGCGCATGTTGCGCCTTTTCCACAAAAGCCGAACCAACCACCACCCCGTCGGCAATCTTAGCCATTTCCGCGGCTTGTGCACCATTTTTTACACCGAAGCCGACACAGACCGGCAGGCCGGAGACCGCCTTAACCATAGCAACTTTCCCTGCAATGGCTGCAGGATCAGCGCTGCCAGCCCCGGTCACGCCGGTCACGGCCACGAAATAGATCAAGCCAGAGGCCCCATCTGCCACGTGCGCGGCGCGCGCCTCGACGGTTGTCGGGGTCGCGAGCCGGATCACCGACAGGCCAAGGCGCCCATAGGCAGCGCGCAGGGCGCCATCTTCTTCGGGCGGCAGGTCAACGATGATCGTGCCGTCGATCCCGGCAGCGGCGGCGGCGTCTGCAAAGGCCTCATAGCCCATCGAATGAACGGGGTTGGCATAGCCCATCAGGATCAGCGGCGTGGTCTCGTCGTCCTTGCGAAACCGTGCGGCGAGCGCCAGCACATCGGTCAGTTTGGTGCCATTCGCCAGCGATCGCAGACCCGCGCGCTGGATGGCCGGACCGTCCGCCATCGGATCGGTGAACGGCGCGCCGAGCTCGATGATGTCGGCGCCATTGTCGCGCAGCGCACACAGCGCGTGGTAGCTTTCCTCCAGGCTCGGATCTCCGGCCATCATATAGGTGACGAGCGCAGCCCGACCCTCGCCCTTCGCCCGCGCGAAGGCGGCTTCGATTCTCTCCCGGCCCATCTCAGCTATCCGTATTCTCGGCCACCCATGCTCCGTAGGCGGCATTCACATGACTGATCGGCATGGCAACGATTGCCGGAACCTCATAGGGGTGCAGGCGCACGACCAGCTGGTCGATCTTCGCCCAATTGGCTTCCGGCGCCTTCAGCCACAGCATGAACTCGAAGGATTGTTCGATCACGCCCTTCCAGCGATAGGTCGACGAGACCGGGCCCTCAAGGTTTGCACAGGCCGCAAGTCTTGCCTCCAGCGCCGCGTCGGCAATCTCCTCCGCCACCCGGCGGGAGGGACACGTCACGCGGATGAGAACGAGTTTGGTCAAACGTCCACCCCCAAAGCCTTGGCGACGGAGAACACATCCTTGTCACCGCGCCCGCACATGTTGAGGATCAGAAGGCCATCCTTGCCGAGGTCTTCCGCCACTTCGCCGACACGCGCCAGCGCGTGGGACGGCTCCAGCGCCGGGATGATGCCCTCAAGCCGGGTGCAGAGCTGGAACGCGTCCAGCGCCTCCTTGTCCGTACACGACAGATATTCGGCGCGTCCCGCATCCCGAAGGAAGGCATGCTCCGGCCCGATACCCGGATAGTCCAGTCCGGCAGAGATGGAATGAGCATCGATGATCTGGCCATCATCAGTCTGCAACAGATAAGTCCGGTTGCCATGCAGGATGCCGGGCTTGCCCCCGTTCAGCGCCGCGGCATGCTGGCCGGTCTCGATGCCGTGGCCGGCCGCTTCCACGCCGATCAGGCGCACGCCTTCATCCTCGATGAAAGGATGGAACAGGCCGATGGCGTTGGACCCGCCGCCGATGCACGCCATCACCGCGTCGGGCAGGCGCCCTTCCCGCTCCAGGATCTGCGCCCGGGCTTCCCGGCCAATCACCGACTGGAAATCTCGCACCATTTCCGGATAGGGGTGCGGACCTGCCGCCGTGCCGATGCAGTAGAAGGTCGTCTCGACATTCGTTACCCAGTCGCGCAGCGCCTCGTTCATCGCATCCTTCAGCGTGCCCGTGCCGGAGGACACCGGCACGATCTCTGCCCCGAGCAGGCGCA
>CAYQRX010000243.1:0-5095 GCA_964419865.1 uncultured Hyphomonas sp.
AACCGCCCACCCGCCCGGCGGCTCCTGACAAAGACCCCGGCTCCGGCCGGGGTCTTTTGTTTTGAGCGGGTGTTTTGAGCCGGTCAGGCCTTCTGCCAGGGCTCCACCGCGCCCCTTGCCCGGCCGAGATCGACCCGGCGCGCGCCGGTCACCGGCCCGGCCACCGCCGCCAGCCGCTGCGCCGCCACCTCCAGCGGCTCCTCGGCGACCATCATGTGATGGGCATTGGCATGCAGCAGCTTGTCCGGGCTGGTCATGATGCCGACATGGCCTTCCCAGAAGACCAGGTCGCCGCGCCTCAGCGCGCCCGGATCGACCGGATCGCCCACCCAGGCCGCCTGCATGTCGGTGTCGCGCGGGATCAGCACCCCGCACATCTCGAAAGCCTGCTGGGTCAGCCCGCTGCAATCGAGACCATCGCTCTCCCGCCCGCCCCAGAGATACGGCGCCCCGAGATAGCGCAGCGCCATCCCGGCCGGATCATTCTCGAACCGGTCCAGCGGCTCAAGATGGCTTTCATGGATCCAGCCGGCATGGTCGAACTCCATCCAGGCCTCCTGGCGCCGGCCGGTTGCCGTCAGCAGCGCGCCGAGTGTCAGCCGCATCCGGGGCGGCGATTTCACATCCGGCCGCGTGAAGGCGATCGTGCGCAGCGCGCCGACCCTGTGCGTCGGCGGCAGGGCGGGAATCGCGATGGCCTCCATCTCGACCCAGCCGACATAGCGGTCGCGCCGGCACTGGGCCCGGCCGAACGCCCCCTCGCGGTGGAAAATGTGCACCACTTCGCCATGCAGCGCCTGGGTCCCCGTCTCGCCCTCAGGGTCCGGCGTCTTGCGGATCGCGGCCGAAGCCGACACGACCTGACAGGAAACGAAACGGTCGCCCGGCGGGGCAATTCTTGGATCGTTCAGTTCAGGCATTCAGACGTCCCCGGATCGCCCGGCGCCTCACGCAACAGCAGAATTCCGGCGCGGCGGTTTCGAGCCCGGTGATTCTTCACCCGAAGCAGCCGCTAGCACAAGCCTTGCGAACGTCCGCAGATAGCTCATCCCCTCCGGCGTGCGCTCGACGAAGATCGATCTTAGGTCGGTGTCGTCCGGCAGGCGGCGGATGAAGTCCAGCCGCTCCAGCGCATCCAGCGCCCGCGTGACGGCCGGCTTGGCGATGCCCAGATGTTCAGCCAGGCCGCGCACAGTGTGCGGCCCCGGCGTCAGCGCAATCGTCATCAGCACCGCTTGCTGACGGGCCGTCAGATCTGGCGCATCCGAGCGGACCGAGGCGGTGACCGCCTTGCGCCAGAGCTCCAGACCTTCGCGCTCCGACAACTGCATCCGACCCTGCCTCCACACTGCGATTGTTTCGCTACTGGAACCGAATCTCAGGTGATTTGCCGGGGCCGTCCAGACCCTGATGCGGCGAAACCCCTTCACATTGCGCACAAAACACCTGACATTGGCGCCATGGCCAAGACTGACGCTCACCGGCACGCCTCTGCCAACACGCCCTGCTCGCCGCAGGACGCAGACGCCTTCCTCGCGGAGGCCGAAGCCCTGGTCAGCCGCCAGGGCCAGCGGATGACGCGCATCCGCCGCAAGGTGCTGCGCCTGCTTCTGGAGAGCGACGGCCCGGCCAAGGCGTACGACCTGCTTGCCAATCTCGACGGCGAAGGCGCCGCCAAGCCGCCCACCATCTACCGCGCGCTGGACTTCCTTCAGGAGACCGGCCTCGTCCACAAGATCGAGAGCCTCAACGCCTATGTCGCCTGCGGCCACACCCGCCACAGCCATTCCGCCGTCTTCCTGATCTGCGACGAATGCAAGGCCGCCGAAGAACTCCACGCCGTCGCCACCAGCCGCGCGCTGAAACAGGAGACCGAGGCGGCCGGCTTCCACATGACCCGCGCCGTCATCGAAGTGCGCGGCCGCTGCCGGAGATGCGCCTCGTGATTCCGCTCTGGAAGGGCAGCTGCAACCAGTGGGACTGCGACGAGATGGGGCACATGAATGTGCGCGTCTATGTCGAGAAACAGCTCGAAGGCCTGATCGCGCTGGCCCATCGGCTCGGCATGCCGGAGGCTTTCCGCGCCAATGCCCCGGCGACCGTCATCCCGGTCGACCAGCATATCCGTTTCGTGCGCGAGGTGTTGCCCGGCCGGCCGATCTCGATGCAGGGCTGCGTTCTCGAGATCGGTGAGAGCGACGCGGTCATCTATCAGGAACTGCGCCATGGCGATGGCAGCCTGGCCGCCTCATTCCGCACACGGATTATACATATCGACACGGCCGAAGGCGAGCGCTTCGCCTGGACGGCGCGCACACGCGCGCTGATGGAAGCGCTGAAGGGCGAAACGCCCGAAAAGGCTAAGCCGCGCAGTTTCGACCCCGATGCGCCCGGCCTGCCCTATGGCGAGATCACGATGGACCGGGTGAATGCCGTCGGCGCCCCGATGATCGGCATGGGCGCCGTGCCGCCGGAACATTGCGGCGTGCATGGCTGGATGCATCCTTCCTGGTTCATCGGCCGGCTGTCGGATTCGGTGCCCAACCTGCTGTATGAATGGCGCCGCAAGGTCGCCGAGAATGCCGGCGGCCGGCGCATGGGCGCCGCCGTGCTGGAATATCGCCTGCGCTATCACCGCCTGCCGCGCGCCGGCGACCTGTTCACCGCCCACACCTCGCTCGGCCGCGTGCAGGGCAAGACCCATGGCCTCGTCCACTGGGTCATGGACCCGCGCACGGGCCGCGCCTGGGCGAGCTGCGAAGCGGTCGCGATCACGCTCGACCTCGACGCGCGCAAGGCGATCGAAGCGCCGCCCGAGATGCTCGCCGAACTCGAACGCCTCGCGCCCCCGGGGCTCAGCCTCTGACATCCACACACATCCGCAGGGAGATTATCTGATGGCCGCTTATGTGATCCTGATCCGCGAGAAGCTGCGCGACGCCGAGGCCATGGCGCGCTATGGCGAAGGCGCAAAAGCCGCCCGCGGCGACCATCCGATCACCCCGCTCGCCTTCTATGGCAAGCATGAAGTCACCGAAGGCCCAGATGCCGACGGTGTCGTGATCCTGAGCTTCCCCGACATGGCCGCTGCCAAGGCCTGGTATGACAGCCCCGCCTATACCGAAGCCCGCGCCCACCGCTTCCAGGCCGCCGACTACCGCGTGATCTTCGTCGAAGGCGTCTAGATCCAGGCGCGGCGCCCTTATCCTCCCCCGTTCACGGGCAGGGCTATCGCAGGGCAGGATAAGGGCGTTCGTTCAAAGCCCCCTCTCCCCCGGGAGAAGGGGTTGGGGATGAGGGGGAACAGGTCTCTCCCTCAAGTCTCACATTCGCGGAAAAGTGCGCCCCCTCACCCCCGGCCCCTCTCCCAAGGGAGAGGGGAGAAGAACACCCCTCAGCCGAGATAAGGCGCGAGAACCTCGCTCAGCCTTGCAATATCGTCCGGGTGCAGACCGGCAATGTTGATACGCCCCGAGGCCGGCATGTAGACGCCCGCCAGCTCGCGCACCTTGACCGTGTCCTCCGCCGAGATCGGCAGCTGCGAGAACATGCCATTCTGCTCCTTCAGCGCCGCCAGCAGGTTCGACCCCGTCCGCTTGACGAGCGCGTCCGACAGCGCCTCGCGCAGCGAGATCATCCTCAGGCGCATCGCGGAGAGTTCTTCCTCCCATTCGGCGCGCAGGTCCGCATCGTCCAGGATCGTCGCGACGATCCCGGCCCCATGCGCCGGCGGCATCGACCAGGTGGCCCGGCCCATATCGGCGACATGGGTCGTGGCGGCCGCGATGCCTTCGGCCGTCTCGCCGATGGCCAGGAAACAGCCCGTGCGCTCGCGGTAGAGGCCGAAATTCTTCGAGCAGGAATAGGAAATCATCGCCTCGCCGGCTTCCTCGATGAAGGCGCGCACGCCGTCCATGTCGCGCTCGAGGCCGGAGGCGAAGCCGTGATAGGCCACATCCAGCAGCACGATCAGCTGCTTCTCGCGTGCCACGCGGCCCAGTTCGCGCCAGTCATCCGTTGACGGATCGATGCCGGTCGGGTTGTGGCACGGCCCCTGCAGGATCACCCCGTCGCCCGGCTCCGCCGCCGACAGGTCGGCCAGCGCGCCCAGCTTGTAGAAGGCGCCGTCGCGGGCATAGGCATATTCCTTCACGTCCAGGCCGAGGGATTTCACCACATTCGGATGGTTCGGCCAGGTCGGCTTCGACACCCAGACCCGGCGTGTGCCCATCCGGCGCATCAGGCCGGTGCCGAGGAACAGCGCGCCGCAGCCGCCGGGCGATGTGAAGGAGAGCACCCTTCCCTCCGCCAGCGCCGGATGATCCTCGCCGAACACGAAGCGCTCGATATGGGCGCAGAAGTCGGTATTGCCGCGCGGGCCTTCGTAAACCTTGGTCGTCTGCGCGGCGAGCATCTTCGCCTCGGCCTTCTTCACCGCCGAAAGGATCGGCGTCTCGCCCTTCTCATCCTTGTAGACGCCGACGCCGAGATCGAACTTCTCGCTGCGCTCATCCGCCCGGTAGGCGGTCATCAGGCCAAGCAGGGCATCGGGCGGCAAGGTCGAGAGCGGCGAGAAATGAGACATGGGACGGGCCTTCCGTATCTTTCGCGGTGACCCGTAACGGCTTTTTTGCCGGGGATAAAGTCTGCGGCAGGGATTTGCCGGATCAGGGGCTCCCGGCGTCCGGCACTGGCGCCTCGCGGCGGACATAGATGCCAGTGAACCAGTCCGACCAGGCGCCCGTTTCCGGATCGGCCTGTTCGAAATGCTGGCGGACAGAGCCATCCGGGCTGAGCGTCCATGTGCCGCGAAACGGGTGCACCGCGCCGCTCGTCTGATAATGGATCGTGCCTTCGAGGCGCATGCTGCCCTCGCCGGCCGGGCCCCCGGAATAGTCGATGACGGCGCCGGAGCTGACCCAGACCTGACGCCAGAGGCGGGTCGAGGGATCGACGAAATTATAGCTCTGGCCCGTAGACCCGCCGACACCGGTCCAGCGCTCGAGCAAGAGGCAGCCCGCTTCTTCCAGGCTGATGATATTGGTTCCGGCGAGTTTTCCGTCGGGCGAGCGGACCTCCCAATCCCCAACCCAGG
>CAYQRX010000244.1:0-5093 GCA_964419865.1 uncultured Hyphomonas sp.
GACGAAGTTCTCCGTGAAATCCGGCTTGCGGCTGACGAGGCTGATCGCGCCGCCAGCCCCCCCCCCCGTCTGCTTCACCCGACGCACCCCCTGCCCCTTCAGGCCAAAGCCTGTTAGGGGCGAAGCGTCATGGCGCTACGCGATTTTGCTCTCCTGTTTGCCGTCTGCCTCGTCTGGGGGCTGAACCTTGTCGTCACCCGATGGGCGGTGGCGGATATGGCGATTCCGCCAATCTTCTTTGCTGCATTGCGTTTTCTCGGCGTTGCGCTCTGCCTCGTACCGTTCCTCTGGCCCCGTCCGCAGAATTTGCGTGTCCTGTTCCTCGTCTCGCTGATGATCGGCAGCGTGCATTTCACACTCCTCTTCATCGGCCTACAGCACGCCGAGGCCTCCGCCGTCGCCGTCACCGGCCAGCTCGGCGTGCCCTTCTCGACGCTGATGAGCATGCTGTTCCTTGGCGAGGTCATCCGATGGCGCCGGGCGGTCGGCATCCTCCTCGCCTTCATCGGCGTCATTATCATCGCCTTCGACCCGACGAGTTTTTCGGTCTCGTTCGGGCTTCTCTACATCGTCGCCTCAGCCTTTGTCGGTTCCGTTGGCGGCATCATCATGAAGTCGATGCCGAAGATATCGGCGCTGCGCATGCAGGCCTGGGTCGGGCTGTTCAGCTTCGCGCCGCTGTTCGCCCTCTCCTTCGCGTTCGAGACGGGTCAGGTGGGCGCCTATATCCATGGCGGTTGGATGGTCTGGGCCGCCAGCGCCTTCGCTATTATTGGCGTCTCCGTATTCGGCCATTCGGCCTTCTACACCCTCCTGAAGAAGTATGACGTCTCCCTCCTCTCTCCCCTGACCCTGATGACACCGATCTGGGGGGTTATCTTCGGCATCGTCCTGCTGAACGAGCCGCTCACCCTGCGCCTCATCCTCGGCGCCATCGTCTCGCTGTCGGGCGTACTTGTCATCGCGCTTCGCCCGAACGAAAAAATGCCGGAAGCCGCCCTCGGCAAGAAGGCGGCCGCGGGAGACGCCTGATGCAGATCGAAGACACCCCCAGCCCGAACTTCGACGAGCGGAAGCACCCCGTCTGCCTGCTCGTCCTGCATTATACCGGCATGGAGAGCGGCGCCGCCGCGCTCGCCCGCATGCGCGATCCCGAAGCGAAGGTGTCGGCCCATTACATGGTCTGGGAAGACGGACGCATCGCCCGCCTCGTGGCCGAAAGCCGCCGCGCCTGGCATGCCGGTGTCTCGACATGGCAGGGAATGGACGATCTCAACTCCCGCTCCGTCGGCATCGAGATCGTCAATGGCGGCCACGATTTCCGCGCCCCGGATGGCCGCCTGCCCCCCTATCCGGATGCGCAGATTGCCGCTGTGACCGCGCTGTCGCGAGAGATCATGGCGCATCATGGGATCCCGCAGACCGGCCTTGTCGGCCATTCCGACATTGCGCCCACCCGCA
The DNA here is from genome assembly GCA_964419865.1 of uncultured Hyphomonas sp. Lineage (GTDB taxonomy): Bacteria > Pseudomonadota > Alphaproteobacteria > Caulobacterales > Hyphomonadaceae > Hyphomonas. The sequence continues at coordinate 1,462 of CAYQRX010000244.1, forward strand.
AGATCGATCCTGGCGAGCATTTCCCCTGGGGGCGCCTCGCTGCCGCCGGCCTCGGCATCTGGCCAGAGCCTGAGACAGGCGCGGCCTGTGTCTGGTCAGGCGGGGACACGTCGCGCCTCAACGCAGACCTTGCCGCGATCGGCTATGACATATCGGACGTGCCCGCCGCCCTTCGCGCCTTCCAGCGCCGCTGGCTGCCGCACGCGGTGACCGGGATGGCCGACGGGGACACGCTCCGCCGCCTGCGCCAGATCGCGGCGGCCTATGCTGCGTCAGGTGGTTCCTCGCCCCAGGCCTGAGACCATTCCGTCGCCAGCGCCGCGCCAAGCAGCAGCGATGAGACAGAAGCCGAAAGCCAGATGAAGCCGAGGATCAACGAAGCGAGCGCGCCATAGATCGTGCTCATCACCGAATAGTTCAGATAGAGCTGGAACAGGAATGTCACGCCGAGAAAGGCGACCGCAGCTGCCCCCGCCCCGGCCGCCAGTGCCCGCGTGCCGCGCGCCACATGCCCGCGCAGCGACATCACAAGGATCATGTAGAAGACAACGAAGCTCGCAATGCCTTTGGATATCCAGAGCGAGTCCGCCAGCGCGCCGATCTCGGCGGCAAAACGCAGCGCCTCGCCGCCAAGATCCTGCAGCGCCACCGTCGCGACCAGCTGCAGAATGCCGAGCAGCCAGACGGCGAGAATCAGCATCGCCGTCAGCAGCAGCGAGGTGCCCTGGAAGCGCGCAAAACGGGTCCGGTCTGCGGTGCCGGCAATCATCCTTATGCCGGTAATCAGCGCCTTGGCGCCCGAGGTCGCCGTGAACAGCACAAGGATCAGCGCCAGAAAGGCGCGCAGGCTGAGCCCCGCCGGCGTCATCTGCTGGATGGTGTGAACCTCTTCGAAGGTCAGGGGTTCGACGCTCTCGCTGAAGAAATTGGTGATCGGTTTGGCCAGCTGATGCGCCAGCTCCGGCGGCAGGAAGAAGGTTGCCAGCGTCAGCGTCAGATAAATAAGCGGAAAGATCGCGAACAGCGCATAGAAGGCGATGCCGCCGGTCACGATGCGCACATCCGGCTGGACCAGCCGTATCACTGCCCGGAAGGCAGGATCGATCAGCTCGGGTCTGAATTTCTGCAGCATCAAACCAGTTCTTGCATGCCCCGGGATGGGAAAACAGTGTGGGGCCGAGCATCGCCTGTCCACGCTTTCCTCCTCCTTAACGCCCGGAAACAGCAGCAGATGCTAAGATTCTGCGCCGATCCAATCCGCCGGGGTCGCCGCTGCGCCATACTCATCTGCAGGCAGGCGCAGATCGCCCTGCCGGGCCGGGTGGCCGCTCCGGAAAGGAGGAAGCGCCTTGCGGCTGCCAGACTGCGGATGGAGCCTTCGCCGGGACGCCGGGGACAGCACCACCCTGTAGAGTAACAATACCGTCCCCGGATCAACCGCGCGCAATGCGCCATCCGCAGGGCCCAGATCGTAAGGCAAAGCCGGAAGGGCGACGTCCCTGGCCGGATTTTTCTGCTGCCTTTTCAATGCGTCATGACAATTATTCCACAGCCGTAACGGAACCTGTGTATTTCTTCCCGGCCAAAGCGAAAATTTATGGACTCCCTCTCGACTCAGGCGAAACCTTGTGAGATCGTTTCGTTAAGCCAACGACTTCCCGGCGGGAGCAGACCCGCCCACGGATCGGAGGCCAAGTCCACCGCCCCCGGACGAAACCGGGTCAGGAGCGGAGCCGGGAGACCGGCCGAGCAAAGGATCCGGCGGAGATGAAGGGATAAAGCAGGCGGTGGCCGTAAGGCAGGAGCTAGACCTGACCGGACGGAGCCGTAAGCCGTGAACGGGGCGCGATCCGAAGCACGGCGACCAAGACGCTCAAGCCAGCAATGGCCGAGCAGGCGGTCTTGCCTGCCCTCAACCCCCCGGTTGTGATGCAGGCGCCGGAATGGTTCGTGCGCCTTCAATGGCGAACGACCAGATCCGGCAGGGTGATGGGTCGGACTTCCCGCTCGAACGGGAATTCTCCAGAGCCCGGTGTCGATCGAAGACCGATATCGAGTGCTAGCACAGTGTCTCGGTAGACCGATTCGAAACACACGGGAAGGCACGAAGCTCGCAAGAGGTTCGTGCCTTCTTGTGTTTTGGCACCAGACCAGGCGCTGGCGCGCCCCTCCCTCTCTCTCAGCCCCATTTGCACTCTTCCCCCACACCCCTTATATCCCCCGCAGACCAGATGGCCGGGCAGCCGCTGGTATGGGGGTAACCCCATACTGGAGGAAAGTCCGGGCTCCAGGTGGACAGGGCGACGGCTAACGGCCGCCCGGCGTGAGCCGAGGGAAAGTGCCACAGAAAGCAAACCGCCCTGCGGCTTCGGCCAAAGGGTAAGGGTGAAAGGGTGGGGTAAGAGCCCACCGCAGCGCTGGCAACAGGGCTGGCACGGCAAACCCCGCCCGGAGCAAGACCAAGTAGGGGGCACATATGGGCTGTCCGCCGCCTGTGCCCCGGGTGCGTCGCGCCGAGGCGTTCAGCAATGAACGCCCCAGAGGAATGGCTGCCAGATCCCGCAAGGGACGAACAGAACCCGGCTTACAGGCCATCTGGTCTTATTTTCCCGCCGCGCTAGCGCGTTGACGGATAAAGTCTTCAATGTGAAACAGCAAACTTGGACCACGGCGCGCCCGTTGCGGCTGTTGGGGGAGGAACCGGATGCCGAGACCCGCCGGCGCGCGCAATCACGATTTCGATGCCAAGCGCGCCGCGCTGCTGGATGCGCTGACCGAGTTTGCCCTCTCGGCCGACCTGCGCCGCCCTTCGCTGCGCCAGTTCGCGCAGGCCATGGATGTGTCGGAGCCGACGCTGCGCCATTACTTCGAGGACCGGCAGGGCCTGATCCTCGACATTCTCGACAATATCGGCCGCAAGGGGGCGCCGCTCTGGGCGATGGTGGCGACGCCTTCGGCAGACCCAGCCACGGCGTTCGAGGAATATTTCCGCATCTCCGAAGCCGGCATGCGCCTTGGCGGCTTCATCCGCGCCCATGCCTTCGGGCTGATCGAAGGCCTTGCCGACGAAACCGTTGGCCAGGCCTATCTCGAGAAGGTTCTGGAACCTGCGCTGAACGCTGTCTCCGACAAGCTGCGCGCCACGCCCGGCGCCCCGCAGGATGAGGCACAGCTGCGCGCTGCCGCGCTGGCTGCGCTCTCGCCCCTGCTCGTCATGAGCCTGCACCAGGAACTGCTGGGCGGCGAAACCTCAGCGCCCATCGACACGGCCAGGGTCATCAGCACACTGCAGCTCTGGCTCGGCAAGGCGCTGACACCCTGATGCGGTCCTGCCCCTAAATCCAGGTCGGCCGTTTCAGCGTCTCACGGACTTTCCCGATCTCATCATCCGTCGTCGCCCAGGAGCAGACGAACCGGCTGGACCCGCCTGGCCATTCATAGAAGAGCGCGCCGTCTTCTGTCAGGTCGTGCGCATCCTGCTTGTCCAGCAGCGCAAAAACCTCATTACCCTGAACATCCCAGGCCAGCTCGATCCGGTCTTCCTGGAACACGTCCGCCAGCTTCTGCGCCATCTGGTTCGCGCGAGCCGCCAGATCGAGCCACAGCCCGCCCTCCAGCATCGCCTCGGCCTG
>CAYQRX010000245.1:0-5082 GCA_964419865.1 uncultured Hyphomonas sp.
AATCGTGCGGAAATCCTCGCCCTTGAGCGCTGCGGCCTCCGCCTCGCCTTCCAGCGTCATGTCGGCTTTCGGGAAATGGCCTTCGGGGCGCCCATCAATGGAAATCTGCAGGGCTTCGAGCACGATGGCGCGGTTGATGGCCATCTCGGTGCCCGCTTCGGCCAGGCGCGCCTCGATGGCGTCGGCCCAGGCGGGGTCGACATGGCCGCGTTCGATCAGGGCGTTGCGTTCGGCAAGGGCCTTCTCATAGCGCGCGGAGGCTTTGCCATGGGCGGGCAGATGGGCGAGCACCAGCCTGTCAAAGAAGCGCCGCCGGTCGGACGCGCCGCCGCGGAATACGCCGTCCATCGCCGGGGTCAGCCAGACGATACGGATACGCTCGGCAAGGTCGCCCGGCGTCGAGGGCGCGCCATCGATCCGCACACTGCGTTTTGGTGTGCCATTGCCTTCAAGGCTGACGGCAACCTTCTGCTCGTCATCCAGCGTGGCTGCCAGCGCCCAGCTGCCTGGTGCATCCCGGCGCGTCATCTCGGAGAGTTGCGCGCTGCGAAGGCCGCGGCCGGGACCGAACTGGCTGACGGCTTCCAGCAGGTTGGTCTTGCCCGCGCCGTTGGCGCCATAGAGGCAGACATGGCGCCCGTCGAGACGCAGCGTCAGGCTCGCATAATTGCGAAAGTCCGTCAGGCTGAGGCGGGTTAGGGCGGTCATGCCGGCTCAGCCGCCGGATGTGAGGCCGTGTCCGCCTTGCGGCTCTGTCTCGGCAATGCGTTCCATTCCGGCGATCAGTGGGCGCGCTTTCTGGATGGCCGCCTGAACCTGCGGGAGCGACAGGGAGGCTTTATGGCTCTCCGCATCGGCCCAGGCTTCGGTCACCCAGATGGCGCTCGCGTCTGCCGGATCGCTGGCGACGATATAGCTGAGGCAGCCCGGCATGTCGCGCAGGCCTTCGAGCAGGTAGCCGATCAGCTCGTCGCGTTTGCCGTCCGTAGCGATGAACTTGCCGATCAGGCCATACATGCTGGACTCCGTTGTCTCCGCGCCCGCCGGCAGGCCGGCACAGGCGGTAAAGGCGAGCGAGCCGCCGATGAAGATGCGGCGGTCCACACCCATACCCTACACCCTGAGCGGCATCACCACATAGCGCGCCGCATTGTCGGACGGGTCAAGCACCAGCGCGGGCGAGGCCGGGTCGTTGAACAGGAATTCCGCCTCGACGGCCTCGATCTGGCTGGCGATGTCGAGCAGGTATTTGGCGTTGAAGCCGATCTCCATAGGATCGGCGCCGTACTCCGCTTCGATCTCTTCATTGCCGGCGCCGGTTTCGGCATGGTTCACCGCCAGCGTCAGGCGGCCATCGGCGAGCGAGAGCTTGACCGAGCGTGAGCGCTCTGCCGACACCGTCGAGACGCGGTCCACGGCGGCTTCGAAAGCCTTGTTGTCGACGGTCAGCTTCTTGTCATTGCCCTTCGGGATGACGCGCGCATAGTCCGGGAACGATCCATCGATCAGTTTCGAAGTCAGCACAGCTCGGCCGGCGCGCAGGATGAATTTCGTGTCGGAGACTTCGATCTCGACATCGTCTTCCAGCCCGTCGACCAGGCGGCGGGCCTCGCCCACCGTCTTGCGCGGCACGATGACGCCGGTGAGCTTCTCGGCGCCCTTCGGGGCTTTCAGTTCAGCCAGGGCGAGGCGGTGGCCATCGGTGGCGACGGTGCGCAGCACGGTCTTGCCATCTTCGGACTTGGCGGCGTGCAGGTAGATGCCGTTCAGGTAATAGCGTGTCTCTTCGGTCGAGATCGCAAAGCGCGTCTTGTCAATCAGGCGGGCAAGCTCCTTGGCTCCCAGCTTGAAGCTGACGGCGCCCTCATCCGGTGTCATTGTCTGGAAATCGGCCGCCGGCAGCGTCGGCAGTTCGAACTTGGACCGGCCGGCCGCAATCGTCAGGCGCTGGGTTTCCGGGTTGAGCTCGAGTTTCACCTCGGCGCCCGAGGGCAGCTTGCGCACAACGTCAAACAGCGTGCCGGCCGGCGCCGTCACCGCGCCGGGCTGCGAGACTTTTGCATCAGCCGAATCCACCGCTTCGATATCGAGATCCGTTGCGGTGAGCTTCAGCTCGCCCTTTGTGGCTTCGAGCAGGACATTGGACAGGATCGGAATGGTGGTGCGCCGCTCGACAATGTTCTGGACATGGCTGAGGGCGTCCAGAAGGTCACCGCGTTCGATCGTCAGTTTCATCTTGTCTATCCGTCCATCACGGGGCCTGCCCCGGCCCCATTTTCACTTCTTGCTCTTGTCTTGTCGGATGCTGGCTTTCCGCAGCGCACTGCGGAGAATCAGCCCGCTCCGGGCAGGAGCGGGCCGCAGAGCCTTAACGAAGTTGCCGCAAAAGCCAAGCACCAGCTTTCGATCGGCGTTCGGGGCCGGGTCAGGCCTGCCCGCTTTCCATCAGTTCCACCACGACGGACTGCACCCGCCCGATGTCAGAAGCGAGCTCCTGATCTTCGACTATGTCCTTGTCGATGCGCCGGAACGCATAGAGAACGGTCGTGTGGTCACGTTTGCCAAAGGCGCGGCCGATCTGGGGGAAGGATTTGCGCGTCATCGTCCGGCACAGATACATGGCGATCTGGCGGGGATAGACGAAGCCGCGCACCTTGCTGGGGCCCTCCAGGTCTGCCTTGGCAATCGGGAACACTTTCAGCGTGGCGCGCTTGATGACCTCGATCGACGGTTCCTTCTGCTCGCCGGCATGGCGGCGGATGATCCGGTCGAGCATGTCCATGGTCGGGGCACGCTCTCCGAAACCCGCTTCGGTGTAGAGGCTCCAGATGGCGCCGGTCAGCTCCCGGCCGGGGCCGCGGATGCCGGTGTTCAGGCGCTGCACCATTTCATCCGTCAGCACGAAGGCCGGATGGCTCTCCGCGATATGGGCGGCGAGGCGAACGAGGATCTCGCGGCGCATCTCGCTATCCGGCAGGGCCACCTCGACGGCGGTCGCACCTTTGATTTCGCTGCGCATGCGCTGGCCAAATCCGGCCGCCTCGCCGGGGGCGGAGTCGCCCACGAGCACAACCTGGCCGCCATTGGCGGTCACTTCGCGGATGTTCTGATAGAGCTCTGCTTCCGTGCCGGGCTTGCCGGCGATCCGGTGCAGATCATCGATCAGCAGCAGCGACGCTGCGCGCAGACGTTTCTTCAGGTCGCTCGTATCGCGCGCTTTGACGCCGTCGAGATAAGCCGACATGAACTCCTCAGCCGTCAGATAGACCACCTTGCGCGACGCATCACGGCGTGCCGCTTCGCTGCGCAGGGCGTGCATCAGATGCGTCTTGCCGGTGCCCGGCGGGCCATAGATCAGCGCCGTCGCCGTGCCGACCGGAAGCCCGGCGGCAATACGCTTTGCCAGCGTCACCGCAATTTCGTTGGACGGGCCGGTCACGAGCGTTGCGAAGCTCATCGCCGGGCCTGCACCGTTGGCCGCGACCGGCTCCTCCGGCGTGGGAGTCTCTGCGGCTGCGGGAATCGCCCACGGATCGCTGACCAGATCGCGCAGATCGGCGCCGGCATTGCGCCAGCAGATCAGCTTCAGCGGGCGCGCCAGCGGATCCGCGCTGGCCCAGAGTTTCTCGATGCCGCGCAGATGCTGGCTGGAAACGCGGTCGAACGCCAGCGGGTCGCGTGCCGCCAGTATTATCTCGCCATTATGTTCCGCCACCAGGCGCAGGTCTTCGATCCAGCGGGAAAATTCCGCTTCTTCAACCTTGTCCTTCAGGACATCGCGAACACTGGTCCAGATTCTCTGTCCTGTCGTCTCGGACGTGTCACTGCTTAGGACCGCCTCCTCGATGGAAGGCGGGACAGTTTTTCTATTTCGGTCCATCACCGAGCCCCGTTTCTCTTTATGATCGCTCATCCCAACCTTTACACGACGCTTCCCGGCAGGCCCCCGCCTGAGACACAAAAATACTCTGTACCGGGATCAAACTGGTTGGTGGATTGAGATTATGCGCGGGCGGTTTTTCTGGCAAGTACTACTTTTTTTTGACAAGCCCATTTTGCCGCTTGGCAGGATGCGCTCAAAAAAAAACGGCGAGAATTCATTCGCTTGCATCTGCACTTTTTTTGCGAGTGAGCGCTTCGGTACTTATGTTCGCATCTGTTCTGTCAATATGGTTATGTGACCTAAGCCTGTGGAATACAGGATTATTGAGGTCGGCCTTGCAGGCCTGCAACAGCCCCGCCGGACGCGTTGTGTCACCGTAGGACATCGCATCGTCCAGGTATCCGGGTTGCCAGATTTGACGTGCAACTCAGACGTGAAGAGAAGCGGGAATACCGAGACGTCAGGCGAAAGAAAAACCCGCCAGGCGATGGGCCGGGCGGGTATCTTCGGGCCGCTTCAGCGAGCGGCGACCGGGCCTTTTTGTCAGGCCATTGCCTTCACGCGGGCCGAAAGGCGAGAAACCTTGCGGGAAGCGGTGTTCTTGTGGGCAACGCCTTTGGTCACGGCGCGCATGATTTCCGGCTGGGCGGCCTTCAGAGCTTCCTGAGCCGCGGACTTGTCGCCGGAGGCGATCGCTTCCTCAACCTTGCGGACATAGGTGCGCACGCGCGAGCGGCGGGCCTTGTTCACTTCGGTGCGGCGCTCGATCTTGCGCACCATTTTCTTGGCAGAACGGGTATTTGCCATAACAAACTCCTGTCGCCCGGCAGGAACGCCCCCGGGCAGAAGGCGCGGGAATACATAAACGGCCCCTCAGCGTCAACCGGGATCGTGACGCAAAAGCAGCCTTTTCAGCGCCTCCCGGTCAGCGGTCGCGAAAATGCGCAGACCGCTTCTCGAGATAGGCTTTCATGCCTTCCTTCTGGTCATCCGTGGCGAAAAGTGAATGGAACAGGCGCCGCTCGAACTGGATGCCCTGTGACAGCGGGGTCTCGAAGGCGGCATTTATCGCCTCCTTGGTCATCATGGCGGCGGCCCGGGGCATTGCGGCGATCGTCGTCGCCAGCGTCTTGGCTTCGCCGATCAGGTCGTCGGCCGGCACGATCCGGGCCACCAGGCCGCAGCGCTCAGCCTCGGCC
>CAYQRX010000246.1:0-5009 GCA_964419865.1 uncultured Hyphomonas sp.
GCAACGGTTTTTGGAAAGGGACGCCATGACCACCGGTGCCGCCGACAAGACGCCCTTCGCCCTGGCGCTTGCCGAGTTGCTCAAGGCGCGCGGCGCGTGCCCGGTCTTTCTCACCCGGGGCTACGGGGGGCGGCTCTCCGGCGGCCCGCCGGTGCGGCTCGACCCCGCAAGGCACGGCCCGCTCGATGCCGGCGACGAGCCCTTGCTGCTTGCCGCCAGCGGCCCGGTGGTGATCTCCGCCGACCGAACGGCCGGCGCAAGGCTCGCCGAGACGCTCGGCAGCGTGATCTTGATGGATGACGGGCTGCAGAACCCGACCCTTGCCAAGACCGTGTCGCTGGCGCTGATCGATGCGGCCGCCGGCACCGGCAACGGCCGCTGCCTGCCGGCCGGCCCCTTACGCGCGCCGGTGGAGCGGCAGCTTGCCCATGTCGACGCGCTGGTGGTGATCGGCGACGGCGAGGCGGCAGGTCCGGTCGAAGCCGCAGCAAAGGCGCGCGGCCTGCCGGTCTTCCGGGCAAAGCTCGTAGCGCGCGCGACCGACGGGCTGAAGCGGGCCCGGGTTCTCGCCTTTGCCGGCATCGGCCGGCCGGAGAGATTCGTGGACAGTCTGCGCGGTGCCGGGGCCGAGGTGGCGGACACGCGGTTCTTCGGCGATCATCACGCCTTCACCGAAAGCGAGGCGCGGGAGTTGCTCGACCGCGCGGCGCGGGCGGACCTAACCCTCGTCACCACGGCGAAGGACCGGGTGCGGCTCGGCACGGGCGAAGGCGATGACGCACTGGCCCGGCTGGCGAGGCGCGCGCGGGTGCTGGAGGTGGAGATGCGGCCGGAAGATCCCGAAGCCCTTGCGGCCTTCCTGGCCGCGCGCCTCGATCAGGGCGTGTTGCCGCATTCCTGATAGCGGGACAGGGCGGCCTGTGCGTCGGCATAGGCCTCCTGGCGCGACACGCTCCAGTATTTCAACTCGTCGAGCGGGAGCTGCTGGCCGGTGACGGCGCAGCGCACGAAGGTGCCCGGCGACAGGATCTGGAAATCGGCGTCCAGATAGCGGATGCGCGCCTCGCCCGGCACGCGCGGGGTCTCGTATCGGTTCATGCGTGTGGTGCCTTTCGCGGCCCGTCGCGGCCGCCTTTGGGTCCTGAATACAGGCCGGCCGGCCCCTTGACCACCCCTTGCCGCGCCGCCGCCGCGACCGGAACGCTCATGTGTCATTGCGGCGGCTCTCCGGCCGCGTCGTCCTTCGAACGACGTGGCGTGACCCGGTGCAGCCTGTCGGCCCCCGCCAACGGGCCGTCCCGCATCTGCAGCTCCAGCCGCTCGCGGTCGCGGGTGCGCACGTCCGCCTCGATTTCGGCGATGCGATTGGAGGGGATGCCCAGTTCAGCCAGTGCGGCACTGCCGAAGCGGATGCTGGATTCGAACGTCTCGCGGATGTGATAGTCGACCCCGCGCCGCGTCAGCTCCAGCGCATGCGCCCGGTCGGTGGCGCGGCAGAACAGCTTCGCCTTGGGGAAATGCCCGCGGATCAGGTCTATGGCCTGGCCCATGACCTTGTCGTTCTCGATGCACAGGGCCACCAGCACCGCCCGGCCCGCGCCTGCCGCCTCCAGCACGTCGGGCCGTGTCGCGTCGCCGACATAGACCCGGCAACCGAGCTTGCGGGCATAGGCGACCCGCTCCGGCCGATTGTCGAGGGCGATGATCTCCACGCCTTCGGAGGTCAGCATCTGGGCGACCATCATGCCGAAACGGCCGAAGCCGATAACCATGACCGCGGGCATGGCCTCCTCGAAGGTCTCGATCGCCTCCGTCACCACGCCGCGCCGCTGCAGCCGGCGAGCCAGCATGTCATGGGCCAGACCGGCAACAGGGGTCAGAAGCATCGAGACCACCACGACGGCGATCAGCACCGTCAGCATGTCCCGGCCGAAGATGCCCGCGGCCGCTGCCGCGGTGAACAGCACGAAGGCAAATTCACCGCCCTGCGGCAGGGTCACCGCAATCTTCAGTGCATCGGAATTGCTGGACCCGAAGGCCCGTGAGAGCGCCCAGATCAGCCCTCCTTTCAGCAGCATCGTCGCGGCCACGCCCGCCACCACGATGCGCCAGTCGGAAAACACCGCCAGCAGGTCGAGCGACATGCCGACGGAGATGAAGAACAACCCCATCAGCAGCGAGCGAAACGGCTCGATATCGGCTTCCAGCGTGTGCCGGAAGCTCGATTCCGACAGCATGACGCCGGCCAGGAAGGCGCCGAGCGCCATCGACAGGCCGACCGCATGCATGATGGCTCCGCTGCCCAGCGCCACGAGCAATGCGGCAGCCAGCATCACCTCGCGCGCCCTCGCCCGCGCCAGCAGCCCGAATAAGGGCGTCAGCAGGTAGCGGCCGACCAGCACCACACCGGCGACGGCAAGAACCGTGATGCCGAGTTCCACGGCGATGTCCGCGCCGCGTGCCTCTTCGCCACGCGGGGAAAGTATCGGAATCAGCGCCAGCAGCGGCACGATCGCCATGTCCTGCAGGAGCAGGATGCCGAAGGCACGCTGACCATAGGGGGTCGTCAACTGGCCGCGCTCCTGCAGGATTTGCAGCGCGAAAGCCGTGGAAGACAGGGCGAGGCCGAACCCGGCGATCAGGGCGACGTTCAAAGACAGACCGCCGAGCAGGCCGACCCCAACCAGCGCCAGACCGCAAGCCATCACCTGCGAGCTGCCCAGGCCAAAGATATCGCCCTTCATCCGCCATAGCCGCGCCGGTTCCAGTTCCAACCCGATGACGAAGAGCAGCAGCACAACACCGAGTTCCGCGACGCTGCGGACTTCGACGGCCGAGCCGATGGCGTTAAAGCCGAACGGCCCGATTACAAGGCCGGCGGCGAGGTACCCCACCACCGAACCGAGACCCAGCTTCTTGGCAACCGGCACGGAGGCAACCGTGGCGGCCAGAACGGTGAGCGCTTCGAAGAAAAAGGGAGGCGCGGCTTCGCTTGCCATGATGTCTCTTGCTGTGCCTGCTGCCAGAGGATTGAATGCCAGAGGGATAGAGAGGCGACGGATCGCTCTGTCCGAATCCGCCGTCGAATCCTAGATGAAATGTCCGGCAGCGAACAGGAGCCACGCACCGATGACCCGCGCCCTGAACGCTCTCATGGCGCCGCACATCCGACCCCGGCCGGATCGGCCTGCGCCCGCCGCGGCAAAAGCCGGTGCGGCCGGCGCAACCTGCCGACGCAAGCAGGACCGGTCTTGGCCTCAATCTCGCCGCCCTTCGTCGTCAGGCCTTGCGTCTGGTCCCCGCTCCTGAGCGAATTTCCGGCACCTGCGCGTCTTGCTGCCGGCGGCGGCGGACAGCAGGCACAATGCGTGACGACCGGCGCTTGCGCCGAAAGGAGAGTTGATGACAACCGCTAAGATCGGATTGGCACTCGGCGGCGGCGGAGCGCGCGGCATGGCGCATGTCCCGGTGATGGAGGCCTTCGACGACCTCGGCATCCGCCCGGCGGCGATCGCCGGCACCTCCATCGGCGCGATCTTCGGAGCCGCCTTCGCCACCGGTCTCGACGGTGCGGCGCTGCGCGAGATCTCGCAGGCGACCTTCGCCGACCGCAATGCCGTGCTCGCCCGGTTGTGGAAGCTGCGACCGCGCCGGCTCGGCGACCTGTTCGGTACTCCCGGCATCATGCAGTTCAACGCGCTCAAGGTGCTGGAACAATTCGTCGGCCAGCACATTCCGGCAAGCTTCGAAGAGCTGCAGACGCCGCTCACCCTGATCGCCACCGATTTCTACCTGTGCCGGGAGGTGCGGCTGCAGCAGGGCTCGCTGCACCATGCCGTCGCCGCCTCCATTGCCATCCCGGCGCTGTTCAAACCGGTCACGGTCGAGGGACGCATCATGGTCGACGGCGGTCTCGTCAACCCCCTGCCCTTCGATGCGCTGCCGCCCGACATGGACATCGTCGTCGCCAGCGACGTGGTCGGCTCGCCGATCCCGCGCAAGGGTCGCAACCTGCCGGGGGCGGGCGATGCCGTGTTCGGCGCAACGCAGATCCTGATGCAGTCGATCGTGCACGAGAAGCTGAAGAACCGGCAGCCGGACGTGCTGGTCAAGCCGGACATTTCCGGCTTCCGCGTGCTCGACTTCATGAAGACCGGCACCATCCTGGAGGCGGCCGAGCCGATGCGAGAGACGGTCAAGCGGCAGGTCGCCGCCGCCGTCGAGGCCTTCGAGGCCGGGCGCGCGATACCTTGAAGCGAGCGGTCAGGGCGCTATCCTAACCTTGCGGCACGCCAGCAGGGAGCCTTGCGATGGACCTGACGACCTTCTCCGCCCCCCTCCGCCCGCTGCGGACGATGGCGCGATCTGCGCTTGCCGGGCTTGTCGCCACCTTCGCCCTTGCCGGCGGACAGGCCGCCGCCTCCTGCCAGTTGCTCGCCGACGGCTGGATCACCGCGCCGCCGCCTCTGGTGCGGCAGGCGGCGCTGGCGATGGACCAGGTCGGCATCACCTTTGTCGGACACGCCACGTTCGAGATCGAGACGCCGAAGGGCGTGCGCATCGCCACCGACTACAACAACGTGCACCGGCCCGCGCGGCTGCCGCGCGTCGTCACCATGAACGGTGCCCATTCCACCCATTTCACCCTCAATCCGGATCCGGCGATCGAGCATGTGCTGCTCGGCTGGAACCCGGACGGCGGGCCGATGGACCACGACCTCACCGTCGAGGACGTGCGCATCCGCAACCTGCAGACCAATATCCGCGGCTGGGACGGCCAGACGCGCCTGCTCGGCAACTCGATCTTCGTCTTCGAGGTGGCGGACCTGTGCATCGCCCATCTCGGCCATCTGCACCACCGGCTGACACCCGAGGACCTTGCCCGGCTCGGCACGATCGACATCGTCTTCGCCCCGGTCGACAACGCCTCAACGCTCAGGCTCGACAGTCTGGTGGAGGTGATCGGCGCCGTTTCGCCGCGTATCGTCATCCCGATGCATGCCTATACC
>CAYQRX010000247.1:0-4965 GCA_964419865.1 uncultured Hyphomonas sp.
TGAAGATCTTCAGAAGTTCGGCCTGATCCCCGAATTCATCGGTCGCCTGTCGGTCCTCGCAACCCTTGAGGACCTGGACGAGGACGCCCTTATCCAGATCCTCACCCAGCCGAAGAATGCGCTGCTGAAACAGTATCAGAAGCTCTTCGACATGGAGAATGTGCAGCTCACCTTCACGCCGGAAGCCCTGACGGCCGTGGCCCGCAAGGCCATCGTCCGCAAGACCGGCGCGCGCGGCCTGCGCTCGATCATGGAGGCGATCCTGCTCGACACCATGTTCGAACTGCCGAACCTGCGCGGTGTCGAGGAAGTCGTCATCAACGCCGAAGTCGTCGAAGGCAACGCCGAACCCCTCTACGTCCACGCGACCAAGACGCAGACCGAAGCGGGCTGATCCCGCCGTCTCAGATTTCAGGTTTATCCTGCGCCCGCCCGGCCTTCCGGTGCGGGCGTTCTGATTCTTGCCCGTTGGGCTGCGTCGTCCGGAGAATGCGCCGGAGCGCGGGGGGAAGGTATTTTTCCGACCGGGCCAGCCAGCGGTCCAGCTTCGGATGTCGCCGGCGGCGCCGTTGCAGCCATCGCTGCACCATTGTCGAATTGGCGACCAGCAGCGACAGTCCGATCAGGATAAGGGCGGCGCCAATGGGAACCGGCGTCCAGAACAGGGGCAGCCCCGCCAGAATGAACAGCGTGCCGAGAAGCTTGTAGAACAGGGCCATCGAATCGACCTCCCGTCAGCTCACAACGAACAAAACCGCTGCAGGTTCAATTCGCAACACATATCCGCCGGGCCCGAACGCAGGCCCGCAAAGGAAGAGGCCGGCACCCGAAGATGCCGGCCTCTCGCCCCTCGAACCGAGACCCCGCGTCTCAGTTCTTGTAGTACATGTCGAACTCGACCGGGTGCGGATGGAGTTCGTACTTCATGTTCTCTTCCATCTTCAGTTCGATATAGGCATCGATCTGATCGTCGTCGAACACGCCGCCTTTCTTGAGGAAGGCGCGATCAGCGTCCAGCGCGCCGAGCGCTTCGCGCAGCGAGCCGCAGACCTGCGGGATCGCCTTGGCCTCGGCCGGCGGCAGATCGTAGAGGTCCTTGTCCATCGCATCGCCGGGATGGATCTTGTTTTCGATCCCATCGAGGCCGGCCATCAGCAGAGCGGCGAAGGCGAGATAGGGGTTCGCCATCGGGTCCGGGAAGCGGGTCTCGATCCGTTTTGCTTTCGGGTTCGAGCCGAACGGAATCCGGATCGAGGCAGACCGGTTGCGCGACGAATAGGCCAGCATCACCGGCGCTTCATAACCCGGCACGAGACGCTTGTAGGAGTTCGTCGACGGGTTGGTGATCGCGTTCAATGCCTTGGCGTGCTTGATGATGCCGCCGATATAGTAGAGGCACATGTCGGACAGGTCGGCATACTTGTCGCCCGCGAACAGCGGCTTGCCGCCTTTCCAGATCGACTGGTGAACGTGCATGCCCGAGCCATTGTCCTTGTACATCGGTTTGGGCATGAAGGTCGCCGTCTTGCCGTAGGACGCGGCCACATTGTGGATGACGTACTTGTAGAGCTGCATCCGGTCGGCCATCGTCGTCAGCGTCGAGAATTTAAGGCCAAGCTCATGCTGGGCCGGCGCCACCTCATGGTGATGCTTCTCCGGCTGGAGGCCGATTTCGCCCATGATCGACAGCATCTCGCCGCGCATGTCCTGTTCCGAATCGATCGGCGGAACCGGGAAATAGCCGCCCTTCGGGCCGGGGCGGTGGCCCATATTGCCCATCGGGTATTCCTTGCCGGTATTGGCCGGAAGCTCGGTCGAGTCGAAGGAATAGCCCGTCTTGTGCGGGTCGGTGGACCAGCGCACATCATCAAAAATGAAGAACTCAGCCTCCGGACCAAAGAATGCCGTGTCGCCAACGCCCGAGGCCTGGAGGTAGGCTTCTGCCTTCTTCGCCGTGGTGCGCGGGTCGCGGTTGTAGGCCTGGCCGGAAATCGGGTCGAGCACGTCGCAGAACACGACCAGTGTCGTCTGCTGGAAGAACGGGTCGATGAACGCGCCGGTCGCGTCCGGTTTCAGCAGCATGTCGGATTCGTTGATGGCCTTCCATCCGGCTACGGACGAGCCGTCGAACATCTGGCCATCCTCGAAGAAGCTGTCGTCCACCATGTCCTTGTGGAAGGATACGTGCTGCAGCTTACCGCGCGGGTCGGTGAAGCGCAGGTCCACATACTGGACGTCCTGGTCCTTCATGATTTTGAGAAGATCGTCTGCCATTTTTTTGCCTTCTGATGAGCGTTTCCTTGGGTGCAGGTCAGCGGGGCCCACGCCTGAATGGCCCCGCAGAGCAGCGGCTTAGAGGGCAGCGTCGCCCGTCTCGCCGGTCCGGATGCGAACAGCGTCGATCACGTCAGAAACGAAGATCTTGCCGTCGCCAATCTTGTCGGTGTGGGCAGCCTTCTTGATGGCTTCCACCGCGCCTTCGACCGCGCTGTCAGCCAGCACGACCTCGATCTTCACCTTGGGCAGGAAGTCCACGACATATTCAGCGCCGCGATAGAGTTCGGTATGGCCGCGCTGGCGGCCGAAGCCTTTCGCCTCGATGACGGTCATGCCCTGCAGGCCGATTTCCTGCAGCGCTTCTTTCACATCGTCGAGTTTGAAGGGTTTGATGATTGCTTCGATTTTTTTCATTGCGTGGTTCTCCCCAGCCGCCGGGTTTCAGAGTCCATCCGTGCCTATGAGGTGTTCCCGCCTGAAGCGATAGAGTTTGGCGCGCAACGCCTGCCTGCCGCGCAAGCTGGTTAAAAATTGGGCACGGGTGATTAGGAATGAGGCGCCGGCTTTTTCAGGGAAAAGCAAGAAAGTGACGCTAGCGTCACTTTTCTGCGGCGGCCCGATGTGGTAACTGCCCGTGTGTACCTGTTAATTCCGAGGCGCCTCCATGACTGCTGCTGCGACTGACATATTCATTCACCCGGACCGGAAGCCGGCCCGCGTGCAGCCGCTGAAAGCCTGGCGTCACATGCAGAAGCTGATCGCCAACAAGGAAGACACCGAGCAGGTCTTTCATATCATCGAGGCGCTGAACGGGCGATCCTTCGAGAAGAATTTCGCCGCTTTTGTCGCTTCCGCGGAAGGCGCGCGCCTGCTTCGCGAGCGCCAGTATCTTCCGCCGCTGCTCGACGATCACGGCTGGATCGAGAAACTGCCGGAAGGCACCGTCGGGCGCGCTTATCTCGACTTCATGCGGCGCGAAGGCCTGTCGGCCCAGGGCCTCGTCGAGGAAAGCGAGAAACACCGTTCCAAGGCCAGGGAATATGATGACGATTATCTCTGGTATGCGAATCGCCTGCGCGACACGCATGACCTCTTCCACGTCCTGACCGGCTACAACCGCGACGCCCTCGGCGAAGCTTCGCTGCTCGCCTTCACCTACAGCCAGAACCCCGGCAATGGCGTCCTGTTCATCGCTTTCATGGGCTGCCGCACGATCGCCAAACACGCGCCGAAGGAAGCGCGGATCATGGACTGTTTCCGGGAAGGCAAGCGCAACGGCGCAAAGGCTGCCAAGATCATGCGCCAGGACATCATCGCCCTGATGCACGAGCCGCTGGAGGCCGCCCGGGCGCGCCTCGGCATCGAGACGCCGGTTGCCTACCAGCACGCCCTGAAGGTGCTGACCGCGCGCGGCTACACGGCAGAAACCCAGCTCGCCGATGCCGGCCAGGTTCGCGAACAGGCCGCCGCGTGATCTTCCTGATCCGTCACGGCGAAGCCGCCGCCGGCTGGGGCGACCATCCCGATCCGGGCCTCAGCGATCTCGGCAAGGCCCAGGCCGGCGCTGTTTCCGGCATTCTCAGGGACCTTGGCGCCGCCAGCGCGGTTACCAGCCCGATGCAGCGCTGCCGCGAGACGGCGCGCCCGTTCGAATCGCAGGCCGGCCTCGCCGCTCAGGTGGTGCCGGAAGTCAGCGAAATCGCAACGCCGGCCGGCGTGACGGACCGGGTCACCTGGCTACGCGGCCTGATGGCGGGCACATGGACCGATGCCGGCCCCGCTTTCGCCCGGTGGCGTCTCGAAATGTCCCGGAGTGTATCGGATCTGCCGGACGGGACGGCCGTCTTCACCCATTTCGTCGCCATCAACGCCCTTGTCGGGGCGCTCGAGAGCGATGATCGGGTGACGATCTTCCGTCCGGGCCATTGCTCGGTCACCCGGCTGGAGCGCCGGGGCGGGGCCCTGCGCGTTGCAGAATACGGAAGCGAATCCGCAACCCGCGTGCTATGAGCCGTCCCTATGGGACGCCCGATTCTGACCCCGCAGGAAATGCTGGCCGCTGAGCAGGCCGTCATCAATGCCGGCACCGACCGCTTCACTCTCATGCAGCGCGCCGGCGAGGCGGTCGCCGAGTTTGTCCATGCCCACTGGCCGCATGGCAGTATCCAGGTCCTATGTGGCCCCGGCGGCAATGGCGGTGACGGCTTCGTCGCGGCAGCAAAACTCGCGAAGTTCTGGCGCAAGGTCGAGGTCTTCTGCACCCACCCCGTCAGCGAGCTGACCGGCGACACGGCCAGGGCCGCCGCCTTGTGGGAAGGGCCGGTCCACGCGCTTGAAGACGCGCTTGCCCGCCAGGCGGACATCACGCTCGATGCGCTGTTCGGCGCCGGTCTGGCGCGCCCGCTGGAGGGGCCTGCGGCGGCCCTCGCCGAGCGTGGCGGCCGGGTCATCTCCGTCGACGTGCCCTCCGGTCTCGATGGCTACACGGCTAAACCCCTCGGTCCCTGTTTCCGCGCCGAGGGCACGATCACCTTCGCGGCGCTGCGTCCGGCGCATGTGCTGCTGCCGGGATCTGCGTTCTGCGGCGCGGTGATGGTCGCCGATATAGGCGTGCCGGTGCAGACCAAGCTCGCCGAGAACTCACCGGCCCTCTGGCACGGCGCACTGCCCCAGCCGGGGTTCGGCGTT
>CAYQRX010000248.1:0-4935 GCA_964419865.1 uncultured Hyphomonas sp.
GCCCCGAAACGGAAACCAAAGGAAACTGCTTGTCCCCTAACCCGGTTATCCAGCAATGCAAGGCGGCCATAAGGTCGGCAATCCTGCCGCATCCGGCGTCGAGGCGCAGCCCCGCCCCGAAGAGTGGGCAGCTGGTTGTTGCCGGCATGTTTTCAACGGGCAACGGGCTCGGCCGGGCAGCGCAGGGCTGTTATCAGGCGCTGGTCAGAGAAGGGTTTGACCCGGTTGCCGCAGATCTGTCCGCACTGTTTGGTCAATCAGATGTTGAGCCTTGTGTTCCGCTTGGCCTGTTAGAGCCGGCAAGCGGCGGAACGCTGATCCTTTATGCCAATCCGCCGGAAGTGGAAAGGGCGCTGATGGGTCTGGGAATAAGGCGCTGGCATGACTGGCACATCATCGGGGCCTGGGCCTGGGAACTGCCTGTTGCACCGGCCGGCTGGCAGCGCCAGGCACGTTTTGTCTCAGAAATCTGGGCGCCGAGCCGGTTTGTGGCGGACGCCTTCAGGGCGCGTTTTGAGCGCCCGGTCAGGATCGTGCCCCACTATATCGAGCCTGCACCGCCGCAAGAGCCTCATCCGCCCGGCATGGACGACATGCTGAATATTCTCGTGATTGCTGATGCGCGCTCCTCGCTGGCACGCAAGAACCCGATCAGCGCGATCCAAATGTTTCAGGCAGCATTCCCGGGCGGGCGCGAAGCCAGGCTGATTGTCAAATGCCGCAACCTGTCTGACGATCCCTGGCATGCACGCGAACTGGCCAGATTGGCAGACACAGACCAGCGGATTACGCTCATAAATGAAACTCTCAGCGACGCAGAACATGAAAGCCTGATCAGGGATACTGATATTCTGCTTTCTCCCCACAGGTCAGAAGGCTTCGGCCTCAACCTTGCTGAAGCAATGGCGCACGGAAAAGCCGTAATAGCCACCGGCTGGTCGGGCAACCTCGACTTCATGACCTCGGAGTCTGCGGTGCTGCTGGGTTATGACCTCATCCCGGTCAGGGATCCCAGCGGGATTTATCCGGAGATGGCGCAAGCCTGCTGGGCGGAGCCAGATTTCGAAGCCGGTGTGCAGGCACTGCGCTCACTTGCAAGCGATGATGCAGGACGCCGGCGCCTCGCAGAACCTGCCCGCAAGGCCATAGCCGCGATCCTGGGGAGCGAAGCCTACCGCCGCGCCCTGCTCTGCAGAGATGGCCCGGATCACGAGGACCGCAAGCCTGGCTGACATGGGGCCCTGGACGGTCAGGGCAGCTCGCCCGTCAGGTCGCGCAGCCGGGTTGACAATATGTCGGTATTGGCGAGCGCAATCTCATAGCCACCTGGTGCGCCTTCTGCCTCATCCCAGACTGTCACCATGCGCGGCAGGCCCTGATTTGCAAACCAGATCTCCAGTTCGCCCAGGTCGGCATCCCGCGGCATTTCGAGGGGCCATGACGTGTGCCAGACCCCATCCCAGCCAAGATAGCGGAAACCTGCTGCCGGCGGTATGCCTTGCAGGGTCCAGCTTCCCTCCTCGGTAACAATGTCGAGCACTTGCCCATCCTGGCCGGCCTGTCGCAGGCGCAGGGAATAGGACTGCAGGCGCGCTACAGGTCCGAACAGGCTGAAGGCGCCGGTACCGGACATGGTATCGGCCTGTCCCCTGAACGCGCCTTCCTGATCCTCTGACCAGGCCGGAATGGTGGATGATACCACGGTCTCGACCAGCCTGCGGGCTGCAACTGCATCAAAAGCCTGCCTTGTCGAGGTACGGATGATGTCGGCCTGCTGGACCTGAGACAGCAATGAAGAAAAAATCAGGATCGTAATTGCCGCCATGATTGCGAGGCCGACGAGGACCTCGACCAGTGAGAAGCCTGCGCTGCCTGAGACAGGGCGAACCTCTTCAGGTGCGGGCGCAAAGCCTGGAAAATGCTCTGCAAGGCGCGCCAGAAGATCCCGCCTCTGTTGTGAAGGACCAAAGATCCGATCAGCCCTCTTGCGGGCCGCCTCTCCCAGCCTCGCCAGCTGACCAGGCTCGGACGCCAGGACCTCCAGCGCCGCCTCCCAATCTTCCTGCGTGTCAGCCAGGAGCCCGTATTGAGGTGAGGCAATAGCGTGCGCAAATGGCGGTGTCTGCGATGCAATTGTCGCGACACCGACGATTCCCGCCTCGAAGAATTTCAGTTCACTCTTGCATGCGCAGAAACGGTTGCCACGTTCCAGCGGCGCCAGATTGATATCGAACCGGGTCAGCTCCTCCGAAAGCCTGAAATAATCGACCTTCGGCCTGCGCACGACCCGGCTGGAAAAAGCGCTGAGCGGGCTGAGAGCTGCATCCCCCAATGGGCCAATGATTTCAAGGCTGACATTATTGGCCTTCGACATGATATGTGCAAGCGCGCCGGCCACTTCGGCAAAATCCCGGTCATGGGTGGCTGTCCCGCTGGCATATCCGACAACTATGTCCTCTGTCTTCGGCTTCACCTCCAGGCGCGCGGCCTGACGCAGATGATGCTCCGACAACCCGTTTCGAAGCACCCGGACATTCCGGTTGAAGCGGCCAATTTCCTCTGCCAGCGGATGAGTTGTGACCCAGCACTGGGACGCTGCCTCCACTGCAGCCTGGTAGCCGCGGGCACGCCGGACCCAGTCAGCAAGCTCCGGGGCTGGCCGGCCCTCCAGGTAATGGAAGACATCCGGCACCATCAGCTCCGGATCGAAGATCAGGTCATCGATGTCAAAAATCACGGGCACGCCGCGGGCACTGGCTGCCCGGCAGAGCTGGTCCTGCCAACTATCCATCTGCCTACGGAATATGACAATCATATCACTGAGCGCCGCGATCTCGTCGGGCAGGTCGCGTTCCGGCACAGCCCGGAAACTTGCCGCTCGCGAACCGGTCAGGGCGGTGATCCGGTTCTCGACCCGGTAGATATGGCCCCTGCTTTCAGGCTCTCCCGAAACAAAGGCGATGAGCGGTCCGCTGCGCTGCGCGCTGGCGGGGGCGGTAACATATCTGCGCGCCGGCGCGCCTGGCCCGGCTATGATCGAAGCCTCGTCCAGAGCGGTGCGTGCCAGGTCAAGATAACCCCGGTGCGCGCCGTCCTGCGCCAGGAAACAGGTCAGGCTGTCGGCGATTGCCTGCCAGCTGGCCGGCAGGCAGGCCGGGGAGGCGATGCCGCCGGCGCCGCCACCGGCCGCGAGCAGATCGCCGAGTGAGGAGATCGCTGCGATGGCATCAAAGTCCACGAACCGCCGGTTCATCCCGCGGCTGTGATACTCAAGATCAAGCAGGTAACGCAGCCAGAGCAGGACAGCTTCTGGCGGATCCTCTATTGCGGCCGGGCGAAAGCGTGGGTCCCGCCGGCGATGATAGAGGGAGCGGGCTACCTCGCCCGCGGGACGCAAGGTCGCCCCAAGCAAGAGGGGCAGCCCCTGTTCCCGGGCGGCCTCGGCCCAGACGGGCAGCAGCCGGCAGAGGCGCGGATCCTTTATCGCAAAGTCGGCGCCGCCGGCCTCGGCCTTCAGCTCGCTGAGCACTTCACCGGCCTGGCGCGCAAATTGCCGGCGCAACTCTTCCAGCGATGACGCACTGACCGGCGCGCAGCTCTTCCAGTCAATACCGGCTGCCTTCATCATCTGATTGTTGAGCCGCACAAGGCTGCGCGCTTCCCAATAGCCCTCCGGATTGTCATCAGCCGGCGCGAGCAGCTCGCCGGGAAAGGCAAGGCCTCCATCATGGAGGCGCCGCGCAAGGAACGAGGTCCCGCTGCGATGCATGCCGGTCAGCAGGACCAGGCGTTGCTGCGAAGCCTCCTGCCTTGCAGGCTCGGGGGGGATGTGTTTACCCATCGGCCCGCATGCGCACATATCCCTTGGTATCGGCAGGACGCTTGACGACGTGCCCGGTCAGGCTGGCAATGTCAGCAGCGTCCGGCAGGCGATCGGTGTGCCTTGCTGCCAGGATCCAGCGCGCGGCAGGATGGAACCACGGGATCGCCGCCCCAGCCAGTCCGGCAGCCTCAAGGCGTCCGAGAAGGTCGGATTCGGCATATTCGACACAATCGGGATAATGCCAGCCATCCGGCGCATCTGTGACCTCAGCTGCGGGTATGTAGGAAAACAGGAAAAGACCTTCAGGGGCAAGGCTGCGCGCAGCCCCCTTCAGGAGCTTTTCAAGCAGGTCCGGGCCTGTATGCGTTGCGACAGATTGCGCGATAATGAAGTCGAACGCTTCGCCGAATACTGAAAAATCGAAGTCATCATTATGAGCGAAGGCAGGCTGTTTCAGATGTATCGCATCAGAACCGAGTTCGCGCCGGATTGCCTCGTCGATCAGCCATCCATTGGGATCGATACCCCGATACCCGCCTGCCAGCAGGAAGGGGATCAGGAGCCGGCCGAGGCGGAGCGAGCCGCAGCCGACATCAAGCACCTTGTCCTCTTCCCTGAGGCCGAGGCTGTGAAGCAGGGCAAACTGAGTGGAGCTCATGAAATCATATCGCCGGGGCGGCCCGACATAGGCGCGGTAATGGTCTGCCCCTGCTGGCAGGCTGAGCGTCTCCGCCGGAGAGAGGCTGCGCGTTCCGCTGGCGGCCGGCTCGCCATGGAAGGTGAACTCGGCCATGAACTGGCCGCGCGGATGGCCGACATCGCCCAGCCGGCGAACCGTCACCGGCAGGTCGCTGGCGGCCCTGGCGAGGTCTGAGAAACGGTAATGATAGGGATTGGCATCAAAGCGTGTCACGATGCCATGAGACCTCTCAATGCTGCCGGAAAGCGGCGCCTCCTCCGGCGCTTCGAAATAGGTTGCATAAAGGCGCCCGCCCGGCCGCATCACCCCGGCAAGCTGGGAGAGGCAGAGGCGGACCTGGTTCCAGGGGATATGGCTGAAGACTGACTGGGCAAGCGCCATGTCGAACCGGTCTGCAAAGCCGGAACAGTCA
>CAYQRX010000249.1:0-4906 GCA_964419865.1 uncultured Hyphomonas sp.
TGCGCTGCGCCGCCCAAGGGGGGCGGAGCGCCAGGATTACCGGCTTCGCCAGCTGCCGCCCCCGGCCGACTCCCCGCTGCGCCGGGTATCAGAGGCTGGCCGGGTTTATGGCTGGGAGGACTTTGCCCCGCTCGGGACACGGGAATTTCTCTCGCTGACGACGACCGCGAGCACGCTCCAGGATCCGATGTGGATGTTCAGCCCTCCTGAAATCCGGGCTCTGCAGCGGCGGCTGCCAGCAGAGCTGCGCCGCGATGAAGATATCCTGTCGACTGCCTCACGTGATGCGATTGTCCCGAGCGGCCGCGCTCGTCTTACCCTTATGGCGTTCGACGAGAAAACCGGGCGCTCGAGACAGAGGATCGTCGAGATAACTCGCACCGCCGCCGCCGCAGGAGCGCCTTATACGCGCAGCTTGATCTTCGAATCGCCCTTGCCAGCTGGAACAGCTTCCCCGGATATTGCAGACATTATCCCGTTCGATCTGCTTACGGGGGACAGTCGTGAATAGGCTTTCCAAGGTCGAGCAGGCTGGCCCCAAAATCCGCTTCGCAGGCAAGGTGGCGGTGGTGCCGCGTGCGGCATGCCGGCTGGAGCGCGTCTGGATGCCTGCACGGACACGCGAAGGATTCGAGGCAGCGCGCCTTTCTCTGGGACAGAACCTCCTGAGGGAGGGTGAGTTCGTTTTCCTGGAGCCGGCCGCTGATCCCGGACCTGGCCACGTAAATGCCTGGATCTGCTCACCTGAAGCGGTTGATGCCGGCAGGGTCTGGCTGCCTGAACCCTATCTGCGTCAGCCCGGGACAACAGGCCCCCGACTTGTTCAGTGCACGGATGGATATGAGGGGCAAGTCTGGTCAGATTCGACCCTGATTGCCTCCAGATGGTGGCCCATTCCGCCTGGCCCAGCCGAATGGCTCCAGTTCATTAATGGTGCAGACGCCGCCTATGGTCTTCCTGAAACCGGGGCTGACTGGTCGCTTGTGCCGGGAATTGATGTTAGCGGGTGGCGCGAAGACCTGAACCTTCTCAATCTGGGCCGCGATTCCCTTGGGAGGATTTTCACCCCTGCCCGCATTCTGATGGCCGGGCTCATCCTTCTGACACTGCCCTATGGCTATCATGGCGGTGCACTTGTTCGGCTGAATCTCTTCATGGATGGCGCGCGGGCCGACATTGCCCGCCTCGATGACCGGAACAGGGCAATTTCGCAATCCCAGCGCAGGGCGGTTGCCGATGCAGGCTATGCGCTGGCCCAGGCCCAGGCAGGCGATCCGATGCTGATCGCCGACGCACTGGCAGATCTCCGCCTCGCATTCGCTGACAGCGGGCCTGCCATTCATTATGTTTCCCTGGCCGGGCGCGCAATGGAACTGCGTCTCTCGACAGATGAGATGGCGGACATACCGGGATTTGTGGCACGCCTTGAGTCCACACAGACTTGGAATTCGGTCTCTGCCTCGACCAACCGGGCAGGGGAACTTGTGGTAAAGGGCCAGCTCGTCAGCCGGCGGAAGGATTGAATATGTCAGATCCGGGTGCCGGCGCAGCAAGGCTTCTGAGCTCCCTTGATGCTCAGCTGACCCCCACCGCTCGCCATGGTCTTGTTATTTTATGCCTGCTGCTTGCGGTTTTCGGACTGCGCGAATTGTCATCATCTGTTACCGCAGCGCGTGCAGAAGCGGGCCGTATAGCGGCGGATCTCGCGCTTCTTTCTGATGACTTGGCTGAACCAATCTGGGCGCAACGGGCCGAAGAAGCTGCCAGCTCCCGCATGGAATGGCAAAGGCACGTCTGGACAGCGGCCTCCGAAGGGGTCGGCGCAGCAAGCCTTGAAATGGCGCTGCGCGAAGCGGCGCGTTCGGCAGGCCTCAAACAGCCGCAACTGACGGTTACGCCAGATATGCTCCGGCGCGGAGAAGTGGACTTCCTTCGTTTCAGCCTGAGTGGAGAAATGGATCCGGGCACGCCCCACATTCTTCTCGCAACGCTTGCAACGTCACGCCCGGCGCTGTTCGTGTCAGATTTGCAGTTGGTCTTGCAGAGGACTGGAAAGTATTCCGTCCAGCTCGAAGGGCTTGCGCCTTTTCAGCTCATTCAGGAGCCAGGCTGATGAAACTGGTCTTCCCGACATTGCTGCTTGTGCTGCTGGTTTCCAGCAGTTTCGCAGCAGGGTTCCTTTCACCGGGCGCTGCGCTCACACCGCAATCTGACAGCCTGCTGGCATCGTGGAATTCGCCTCCCCGGCCAGATGACTATTCTGGATCGCGCGACAGGATCATCCTCGAACTTGCGCAAATGCAAATGTTTGGCAGGACGCCTGAATCGCCTGTCGGCAATGCGCCGACCGAGAATGTGGATGCGCCTTTGCGTCTGGTCGCAATCGCCAGGCTTGACGGGCGCCCCGTCGCTTTGATCGATGAGGGAAAGCCGCTGCCTATGCGCCTGTCCGTTGGTCAGCCCACTGAGACCGGCTGGAAGGTGACGGCGATCACCAATGAGCAGGTAACGCTCCAGAAGGAAAACACGGAGCGCACTCTTGACCTGTTCCCGTCGGGGAACTGACGCTATGTGGATCGAGCCGCCGGTGCGAAGATGCGCTGGTCAGCATGCTGAAGCCGGCTACAGCCTGATTGAGATCATCGTAAGCTTGGCTATCCTGGCGCTGACCGCAACAGTCGCTTTTCCGGGGGCTGTGGCGATGGTCGAGCGATTTGAGCGTGAAGCGAGATTCCGGACAATAATCCAGGACGTCGAGAGTTTGCGCGCCCAGGCGATTGCAGGGGGCGAGCGGATTGTCCTGGACTCGGAGGGATCTTCAAAACCAGAAACAATCGTAACAGTCCCGCCGGGCTGGCGCATCTACACCGACGGTGCGCTCATCTTTTCCCCGGCCGCGGTGTGTTCCGGCCAGGGAATAGTGATTGTCAGCGATTTGGAGCAAAGGCGCTACTATTCCCTGGATCCGGCAGGCTGCGCGTTCGGCGGGGCCGGGAATTGAACGTGCGTCAGAAGGGCGATTCGAAATCTGCAAACGCTCCGGCAGCCGCGTCCTTGCTGGAGAGAACTGCCAAATCCGGATCTATGCGCCAGTCAATCGCGAGATCGGGATCATTCCAGAGGACGACCCCGTCGCTTGCCTTCGAATAATAATTGTCGACCTTATATGCGACTTCGGTATCAGGCAGAAGCGTGGCAAATCCATGCATGAAGCCGCGAGGTATGAAAAGCTGAGCACCGTTCTCGTCGGAAAGCTCAGCGCTTACCCATTTCCCATAGGTTGCTGACCCCTTCCGGATATCGACTGCGACATCGATGATTGCCCCGCGCAGAACACGTACGAGTTTGGCCTGCGCATGGGGCGGGGACTGGAAATGCAGGCCGCGAATTGTGCCTGCGGTTCTGGAGAGGGAGTGGTTGTCCTGAACAAAATCAGCGTCGATGCCTGCCTGTCTGAAACGATCGGCATTATAGGTTTCAGAAAAGTATCCGCGCTCATCACTGAACCGGACAGGGGTAACGAGCAGGACATCAGCTATGTCCAGAGCTTTCACCTGCAGCATGAGGTGCCTCCTTCTGTTCTTCGCGCCGACCACATATCCAGCTTTGCGCATGCAGCCAACCATGACCAAACAGACGCGCGATGCCGCCTTGCCTCTCAAGAGGGGCCGTGATACCGGCCATCTAACATATAAAGGATCGTTGATATGAGCACCAAAGAGGCCGTGAAGCCCTACCACGTCAAAGACATCTCGCTCGCCGAATTCGGCCGCAAGGAGATCGCGATTGCCGAGACGGAGATGCCTGGCCTGATGGCAGCGCGCGAGGAGTTTGGCCCCTCCCAGCCGCTAAAAGGCGCGAAAATCGCCGGCTCCCTGCACATGACGATCCAGACCGCCGTGCTGATCCAGACGCTCGAAGCCCTCGGCGCAGACGTCCAGTGGGTCTCCTGCAACATCTACTCCACCCAGGACCATGCCGCCGCCGCCATCGCCGCCAATGGCACGCCTGTCTGGGCCTATAAAGGCGAGACGCTGGAAGAGTACTGGGACTATACCGACCGCCTCTTCCACTGGCATGACGGCAGCTCGCCGAACCTGATCCTCGATGATGGGGGGGACGCCACCATGTATCTCGTCCTCGGCGAAAAGGCCGAGGCGGACCCATCAGTGCTGAAGAGCCCCAAATCGGAAGAAGAGAAGATCCTCTTCGCCCAGATCAGGAAGCGCATCGCGGCAAGCCCGGGATGGTTTGCCAGGACCAAGGCCGGCATCAAGGGCGTCTCTGAAGAAACCACCACCGGCGTCAACCGCCTCTACCAGATGGAAAAGCGCGGCGAGCTGCCCTTCCCGGCGATCAATGTCAACGATTCGGTCACCAAGTCGAAATTCGACAACAAGTATGGCTGCAAGGAATCCCTCGTCGATGCGATCCGCCGCGGCACCGATGTGATGATGGCCGGCAAGCGCGCCTTCGTCGCCGGTTACGGCGATGTCGGCAAAGGCTCAGCCGCCTCGCTCGCCGGCTCCGGCGCGCGCGTTGCGGTCTCCGAAGTCGATCCGATCTGCGCCCTGCAGGCCGCGATGGACGGTTTTGAAGTCACCACGATGGAAGACGCCGCCCCGCAATTCGACATCTTCGTCACCGCGACCGGCAACAAGGACATCATCAAGGTCGACCACATGCGCGCCATGAAAGACATGGCGATCGTCTGCAATATCGGCCATTTCGACAATGAGATCGAAGTCGAGGGCCTGAAGAATTTCCAATGGACGAACATCAAGCCGCAGGTGGACATGATCACCTTCCCGGATGGCAAGCGCATCATCCTCTTGTCCGAAGGCCGCCTGGTGAACCTCGGCAACGCCACCGGCCACCCCTCCTTCGTGATGTCGGCCTCCTTCAC
>CAYQRX010000250.1:0-4886 GCA_964419865.1 uncultured Hyphomonas sp.
TCATCATCTTGAAATGAGCGAGACGGCGCAGAAGCGCGACATCTCCGATCCGCGCACAGTGGCCACCTTCGCGCGCCTCGTCGGCTCTCTTGAGCGGCTGCGCCTTCTCTACATCCTCACCGTCGCCGATATAACGGCAGTCGGACCGGCGGTCTGGAATGCCTGGAAAGGCCAGCTGCTCGCCGATCTCTACCATAACACCGCGGCGGCCCTGCGCGGCGGACGTACCGACGAGTCGGCGGTGCAGTCCGAGCTTGAGCGCCGCGCCGAGATGCGCCGCGAGGCGCTGATCGAACGCCTGGGGTCTGTTCCTTCGCTGCTTCTGGAGCTTGAGACGGCCTATTGGACCGGATTCGATCCCGACGATATCGCCTGGCACGCGGCCGCGCTTGCAAAGGGCGGCGATGTGGTCACGTCGCGCATGGCGCCTGAAGGTGGCGCGGTGGCGCTGCTTGTCTCCGGCAGTGACCGCCAGGGGCTGTTCGCCGACCTCGCCGGTACACTCGCTCGCCTTGGCGCCAATATCGTTGCGGCTCAGGTCTTCACCTCAAAGGGCGGCCGGATCGTCGACGTCTTCATGCTTCAGGATCATCGCGGCCTGCCCTTCGGCGAGGGCGATGCGCCGCGTCTGGCAAAACTCGAAAAGGCAATTTTGGCCGCGTTGGACGGGACGCTGCCATCCGGCTCTGTGAAGTCGCGCACCGGCCGGCGGGAAGCCGCCTTCCTCGTTCAGCCGTCCGTGCAGATCCATGAGGAGGTGTCTGCTGAACATACTGTGATCGATGTTGCCGCGCGCGACCGGCCCGGCCTCCTCCACGAAGTGGCCGAAGTGCTGGCGGATATGAAGCTGTCGATCCACTCCGCCCATGTCGGCTCCTATGGCGAACGGGTGTTCGATGCCTTCTATGTGAAACCCGAAAGCGGCGGCCGGCAGCTGTCGAAAGCCCGCAAAGAGGCCCTTCGCGACCGTCTTCTTGCCGTACTTTCCCGCGAAGAACCGGACGGGCCCGAAACCCCGGCGCGCAAGCTGCGCCGGTCGCGGGCCGTGGACAGTTTCTGAGAATTCCGCCAAGCCGGTAAGCCATGAGCATCGCCCGCAACACTGCCGTTCAGGCCTCCCTGACCATGGCGAGCCGCATTCTCGGCCTTATCCGGGATGTGATCCTCGCGGCCAAGATCGGCGCCGGGCCTGTGGGCGACGCTTGGGCGACAGCCCAGCAGTTCCCGAACCTCTTCCGCCGTATCTTTGCCGAGGGCGCCTTCGCCTCTGCCTTTGTGCCGGCTTATGCCCGGACGCTGGAAGCGGAAGGGCCGGAGGCGGCGCGCAAGGTCGCGGAAGATGCGCTGCGTGTCCTCTTCGCGATGACGGCGGCGCTGACCATCCTTGCCCAGATATTCATGCCCTGGGTACTGCTTGTCATCCATGGCGGGCAGGCGGACGATCCGGAGCATTACGGCCTCGCCGTGATGCTGACGCGCATCACCATGCCGTATCTCACTTTCATGGCGATCGGCGCGCTGCTATCCGGCGTGCTCAATTCGGCGGAGCGGTTCATTCTGTCCGCCGGGGCGCCGACCGTGCTCAACCTCTGCCTCATCCCGGCGGGCCTTCTCGGCACGACGCCGGTGGTGACGACATATTACGCCGCCATTGCGTTCTGCCTTGCCGGCGTGCTTCAGGCCGCGCTGCTCTGGTGGGGCGCCGCCCGGCAGAAGGTCCGCCTCAGCATGATCGGCTGGCCGCGCCTGACGCCGGCCGTGAAGAAAGTCCTTCTGCTCGCTGTGCCGGGCACGATTGCGGCCTCGGGCACCCAGATCAACATCATCGTCAGCCAGTCGCTCGCCAGTTTTGAAGTCAGCGCCAAGAGCTGGCTCTATGCGGCGGACAGGTTGTACCAGCTGCCGCTCGGGCTTGTGGGGGTTGCCGTTGGTGTTGCGATCCTGCCGCGCCTCAGCCGCGCGGCTCGGGCAGGGGACGGCGAGGCGGGACGCCGCACAATGGACGAGGGCCTCGGCCTCGCGATGGCGCTGACGCTGCCGGCGGCGGCGGCGCTGATGGTGGCGCCGGTTTTCCTCATCGACGCCTTCTTCGTGCGCGGGGAGTTCCTGCCTTCGGATGGCGTTGCCGCAGGCGCGGCTCTTTTCCATTTCGCCTGGGGCGTGCCGGCCTTTGTGCTGATCAAGGTGCTCGCCCCGCCTTTCTTCGCGCGCGAGGATACGAAGACGCCGATGCGGTTTGCGCTCGTTTCGGTGGCCATCAACACGTTATTGGGGGCAGGTCTGTTCTTCTGGCTGAACCGAACGACCGGGCAGGGCTTCACCGGTCTGGCGATGGCAACCAGCGCGGCCTCCTGGCTCAATGCGGCCCTGCTTGCCACCACATTGGCCCGGCGCGGCTGGTATGTGCCCGGCCCGCGGGCCATTTCGGGACTCTTCCGGTCACTTCTGGCCACCCTGATCCTCGCTGCGGCCATCTGGGTCATGCTCTGGCAGCTTCCGGCGATCCAGGGCGCGCTCTACGGTTCCAAAGTGCTCGCGGCCGGCGTCATCGTGCTGGCCGGCGGCTTCATCTACGCCTTGGCGGCGCTGCTGACCGGCGCAGTGCGCCCGAGCGACATCCGGCAGGCTTTGCGGCGCTGATCAAACGCGCTAAAGGCGCCGGGCCATGACTGACACGACCCTTCCTGCCTATACCGGCCCGCAGCGCGTATTTTCCGGCGTCCAGCCGACCGGCAATCTGCATCTCGGGAACTATCTCGGGGCGCTCAAGAAGTTCGCCGACCTTCAGCGCGAAGGCCATGACTGCATTTTCAGCGTCGTGGACCTGCACGCCATCACCATGCCGGTGGAAAAGGGCGCGCTGATCTCGACGACGCGCCAGATCGCGGCTGCCTTCATCGCCGCCGGTGTTGACCCGTCCAAGTCGATCATCTTTGCGCAGTCGTCGGTGCTCGCGCATGTGGAACTCGCCTGGATCTTCAATTGCGTGGCGCGGATGGGCTGGGTCGAGCGGATGACCCAGTTCAAGGACAAGGCTGGTAAGGATGCCGAGCGCGCCTCTGTGGGCCTGTTCACCTATCCGGTGCTGCAGGCGGCTGACATCCTCACCTACAAGGCGACGCATGTGCCCGTCGGCGAGGACCAGAAACAGCATCTCGAACTCAGCCGCGACATCGCCGAGCGGTTCAACCGCGAATATGATGTCCCCGGTTTCTTCCCCCAGCCCGAGCCTATGATCAAAGGCCCCGGCGCGCGGATCATGAGCCTCAAGGACGGCACCAAGAAGATGTCGAAGTCCGATCCATCGGACCTTTCCCGAATCAATCTCGTCGATGATGCCGACACGATCTCGAAGAAGATCAGGAAGGCAACGACTGATTCGGGCGTCATTCCGGGTACGATCAAAGAGCTCGAGGGCCGACCGGAGGTTGAGAATCTGGTGGGCATCTTCGCCGCGCTGGCAGGCCGTACGGCCGAGAGTGTGCTCGCCGAATTCGAGGGACAGGGCTTCGGCACGTTCAAACCCGCGCTCGCCGATGTCACGGTGGCGCATCTCGCCCCGATCACCGCGCGCTACCGGGAAATCCTTGCCGACACTGGCGAGATCGACCGAATCCTCGCCGATGGCGCGGACCGGGCCAATGCCGTTGCCGCGCCGATCATGGATGATGTTCGCCGGATCGTCGGATTCTGGCGGCGCTGACCGGGCGCGCGCCTGTTAACCTTATGCGGACAATCTGGCACGCTTCTGGCATCTGGAAGCATGAGCCGGCATCTGCTGAAAATGTGCCAGAAGGCACAGCTTTGATGCTATACTTTGACGCAAAGGCAGGTTTGCTGAAATTTCATGCACAAACTGCCTGTTAATCACAGGTTAACAGCCTCATAACTGGCTCAGGATGGATCAGACCCGGCCCCCGGAAAAGAAGCGGCGTAAAGGCATGGCAGCAAGATCAGCGGCAGCAAAACTCCCAAGAGCGTATGAGGAGCAGGACAATCTCCCCGCTCCGGCGAGCCCGCCGCATTTCATTGCACTGGATTATGCCGAGCCAAGCCCGGTCATGATCTTCTTCCAGAAAACCTGGCGGGGATTCAAACGTCTGCTGAAGATTGGCGGCGTTGTCGTCCTCGTTGGCACTTATCCGGCGGCGATGGTCATTTCCAGCCATGTCAATGACAAGCCCGTGACCATCCCCGCGGAGGAGAACTGGGCGGTGCCCGGAATCGCGGTTGCGATTCACAAGATTGCCCGCGAGCTGGAAGGTGCGGGCTGGGCGGCGAATCGCCCATCCTGGCATCCGCAGGCGCACCTCAAGGCGCTGCCGGCCTGGCAATCGGGCACCACGGATGCGCTGTCCCAGCATGTCAGACTGATTTCCGAGCTCGCGCCGACCCAGGGCGCGCCGGATGGTGACCTCGGCGCTGCCTCGCGCCTCCTCGCCGAAGTTCCGGGCGAGCCGATGCGCCCGCGCCTCACGGCGGCGGCTGAAGCGCTCAACCGCTTCGACACGCGCGCCTCGCGCGGAATGGCGATGCGCCCGATGCCGGAAGAGATCATGGCGAAGGAGCTTGTCCTGTTTGCCGGATGGGCCGGGGAAGACCGGGCCGCGCTGTCGGACCGGATCAATGCGCAGCAGGCCGGCTGGCCGGCGAGCCCGGAAGATATCGCCGCCTTCTACCGTGCCAAGGCGCGCGCGCATGTCGCGCATGAGATGTTCGCCGCAAACCGGGCCAAAGCCTACAACCTGACCGATACGGCGGTTCTGGTCGCAGCCGACCGGGCCGAGCGGGCCTGGGCGCGGGCGGCCGTGATGAAGCCGGTGTTCGTCTCCAACCAGTCGGGCACGGCCGCACTATTCCCCAACCATCTGGCAAGCATGGCGTTT
>CAYQRX010000251.1:0-4790 GCA_964419865.1 uncultured Hyphomonas sp.
GCGAAGGCGGAGCGGATCTTGCCTTCCAGCAGCGGCTTCAGCCACTGTTCCTTCTGGGCCGGCGTACCGACGCGCTCGAGCACTTCCATATTGCCGGTATCAGGCGCCGAGCAGTTCATGGACTCCGACGCCAGCGGGCATTTGCCGAGTTCGGCGGCGATGTAGGCATAGTCGAGGTTCGAGAGGCCCTCGCCGGTTTCGGCGTCCGGCAGGAAGAAGTTCCACAGGCCCTGCTTCTTGGCTTCGTCCTTCGCCTTCTCCAGCACTTCCAGCTGGCCGGGGGCATAGGACCAGATGTCCTTCTTGTTCTCGCCGAGGCGCTCAAATTCCTCATACATCGGCTCGACGACATCGCGGATGAACACCTTGACGTGTTCATACAGCGGCCGGGCGCCTTCGGACATGCGCAGATCGTTCAATTCGGCATAGGCATCGGGGGTGTGCTGGGTGTCGGGCATGGTCGGTTCCTCTCTGGAAGGGGGTGTTGTTGTTTTGTTTGTCCCTGCTCCAAGCCTAGCTGAGAGCAGGGTATTCAGGCAATTCCAATCGCCCCCTCGCGGGGAAGATGAAACGGGTGTAAGGCGCGGGGCATGAGCCAGATCACCGCCGCCATCCTGCTGGTGACCGTACTGGTCACCGCCTTCATCTCAGGCATCTTCGGCATGGCGGGCGGCCTGATCCTTATGGGCGTGCTGACGCTGCTGGTGCCGGTCGCAACCGCCATGGTCATCCACGGCGCCGTGCAGATGGTCTCCAACGGCTACCGCGCGATCCTGTGGCGGCGTTATATCGACTGGGCGATCTTCCGCCGCTACGCGCTGGGCTCGATTGCGGCGATTGCCCTGTTGTTCGCGGTGGCCTGGCGCCCGGACGTGACGATGGTCTATATCCTGCTGGCCCTGGTGGCGGCGCTGGTCTGGCTGCCGAAAAGCTGGCTTGCTCTCGACGTCCAGTCGCCTGGGCAGGCTGAAACTGCCGGCTTCGCCGTCCAGGCCATGAACACGCTCGCCGGTGTGTCCGGCCCGCTGCTCGACATCTTCTTCGCCCGCGCCGAGATGGACCGGCGCGCGGTGGTGGCGACCAAGGCTGTCACCCAGACCTTCGCGCATCTCGTCAAGATCGCCTTCTGGAGCGCCCCGGCTGTAGCGACCGGCGAACTGCCGCCCTGGTGGTTCTTCGCCGCGGCGATACCGCTGTCGATGCTCGGCACCACCCTCGGCGGCAAACTGCTCGAGAAAATGACAGATGTCCATTTCCGCCGCTGGATGCGCTGGCTGGTGACCGCCATTGGCGCCGTCATGGCGATGCGCGCGGCCGGATGGCTTTAAGCCGAAGGCGGCCGGCTGGTTGGACTGCAACCGGGCAAAACCTTTGCGCATAGGTCCTCCACTCTCACCGAGGCATAGGATGCCTTGCCGGGCACTATTCGGCCACTTTATTTTGTGAAACAATAACATCACTATTAGTGATGATTTCCGGACGCCCATGAACCTGCGCACCCTCGACCTGAACCTCCTGCCCGTGCTGGAAGCGATCCATGCCGAACGCAGCCTGACGCGCGCCAGCGAGGTGCTGAACATCACCCAGCCGGCCGTCTCCAACGCGCTGGCGCGCCTGCGCACGCATTTCGAGGACCCGCTGTTCGTGCGCGAGGGGCGCGGGGTAAAACCGACGGCGATGGCTGAGGCGCTGATGCCGGCGGTGCGCGAGGCACTCGACCGGCTGCGCGCCGGGCTCGAGCCGCGTTCGGTGTTCGAGCCGTCGCGCTCGACGCGCGTGTTCAACATCTCGGCACGTGATGCGAGCGTCTTTGTTTTCGCCCCGCCGCTGGCCCGCCGGCTGGAGAGCGAGGCGCCGGGGTTGCGGCTTGCCTGGAGCCAGCTGCCGCGCGCGGCGATTTCGACAGAACTGGCATCCGGACGTCTCGATCTTGCGATTGATGTCGGCGATCTGCGCGGGCCGGACCTGCAGAGGATGGCGATTGCGGCCAGCCCTTATGTCTGTGCGCTGGCGCCGGGCCATCCGTTTGCGGATGATGAGCCGCTGACACCCGAGCGCTTCGGGGCCCTGCGCCATGTCGCCGTCTCAAGCCGCCGGGAGGGGCGTAGCCTGCTGGAAGAGATCGGCCGTACGCTCGGCCAGAGGATCACGCCGGTTCACCGCCTGGTGCAGCATATGCCGGCGATCGAGATTGTGCGCCGGACCGAGCTCGCCCTGATCGCGCCGCGCGCCGTGGTGGCGGGGTCAGGCCTGGTTGTCCTGGACCTGCCCTTCGACTATCCCGCCCCCGGCTCTGTGCTCTACTGGCACCGCGAGAAGACCGAAGACCCGGCGCTGACCTGGCTGCGCGGCGTGATTGCCGAGATTTCGGAAGAGATAGAGAACTAACCCCTCCGGCTGCGGAAGAAGTCGCGCAGGAGCGTGGCCGCTTCCTCAGCGCAGGCGTTATCCTGCTCAACCGCCGGGCGCCAGTGGCAGGTCGGCTGTTCGAAGAAGCGGGGGCCGTGGAGGATGGCGCCGCCTTTTTCATCCGCCGCGGCAAAGACCAGCCGGCCGATGCGGGCGAAGCTGATCGCCCCGGCGCACATGGCACACGGCTCCAGCGTCACATAAAGCTCAAGGCCGGTGAGGCGGTAATTGCCGAGCCGGGCGGCGGCGGCGCGCAGGGCGACGATCTCGGCATGGGCGGTGG
Source organism: uncultured Hyphomonas sp. (assembly GCA_964419865.1). GTDB lineage: Bacteria > Pseudomonadota > Alphaproteobacteria > Caulobacterales > Hyphomonadaceae > Hyphomonas. The sequence continues at coordinate 2,693 of CAYQRX010000251.1, forward strand.
GGTCGTGGGCTGCGACCGGCTGGTTGTGCCCCTCGCCGACGATTTCGCCCGTCTGCGGATCAACCACGACCGCGCCGACCGGCACTTCACCGGCCGCCGCCGCAAGGCGGGCAAGCTCGATGGCGCGGGACATGGGAGGGGTCATGGCATCTCCGCTGAAATTTTCAGTTCCCGCGCGATGTCGTGGAGTCGCCGGTCCTTTGTCCAGAGCCGGGTGCCGGGTGACAGAAGGCTGGAAGCGATAAGGTGAGCATCCGTATAGCCAATTCCGCGCGCATATAGCTGAAGCTGCTCCACCAGGGAAAGGACTTCGCCATCGGACGCCTGAGTGGATGAGGGAAGCTTCATCAGCATGTCCAGAAACACCGTCCGGTCCCTGATGGAACCGAGCGCCAGTTCGCCAATAATATGGGGATGAATATAAACCTGGCCCTGCGCCAGATAGTCGGCCAGACGCGCGTCCGCCTTGCGCAAGTGATCGATCCAGACGGAGGAATCAGCGAGGATCACATCCTGCGCCTGGGCGCCGCGGTTGCCTTCGGGTCGCTGCCGCCCAGAAGAGCGAGGCGTCTGCCAGCCTCACGCGCGATCAGGGCCTTCAGCGCCTCGCGGATGAGGGCGGGCTTTTCTTCAATTCCGGTCAGCTCTGAGGCTTTCGCCACAAGATCATCGTCGAGATTCAGGGTCGTGCGCATGATGTGATGCCTCGCTCAGGCATCATATATAGCATCAAATGATGCTATATGTCGAGCGTCGGCCGGATGGCGTCGATAGCGGGCTGGCGGGCCATCAGCTTGTTGCGGCCATAGGCGACATTGGCGATGGGCAGGAGGCGCTGGGCCTCCGCCAGCGCGGCGGCGATCACCTCGCCGGGCTCGACCACGCGGTCCACCCAGCCGACGGGCACGGCTTCGTCCGGGGAATAAAGGCGGGCCTGGGCGAGGGCTTCGGTGAGGTACATCGGATTGAGGCGCGCGCGGGGAAGCTCGACGCCGAAGGCGGGCAGCGTCATGCCGTTGATCGTCTCGTTCGCCCCGATCTTGTAGGCGCCGCGCGCCGCGATGCGCGTATCGCCGCCGAGCAGCAGGAAGGCGCCCATCGCAATGGCATGGCCGGTGCAGGCGATGATGACGGGCTTTTCGCTGGTGAAGAGGCGGAAGGCGAGTTTGCCGCCGCCAACCACAAGGCTGCGCACCTGGTCCGGCTCGGCCGCGGCGAAGAATTTGAGGTCGAAGCCGGCGGAGAAACGCTCGGGCCGGCCGGCGAGGACGATGACTTTTGCCTTTGCTTCGACCGCGTCCAGCGCCGCGTTCAGCGACTCCAGCATGGCGGGGCTGATGGCGTTTGCCTTGCCATCATCCATGATGATGAGGGCGATGTCGTTTTCGATCTGTACGGTCGCGGTCAAGGGGCGCCTCCTGTTTCACCGCCAGCAGAAACTCTAGTCAGAGTAGAAATCAAGCCCTCGCGCCGGGTCAGGCGGCATCCGGTTGTGTTTCCGGCCCGCGCGGCCTAGAGGCTCTGCCGGACATCTCACGGAAAACTCGCGCATGCGCATCATCGCCGGACAATTCAAGGGCCGCAGCCTCGCCGCGCCGAAGGGCATGACCACGCGGCCGACCAGCGACCGGACGCGCGAGAGCGTGTTCAACATTCTCGCCCATGCCGCCTGGGCGCCGGAGATCGAGGGGGCGCGGGTGATCGACCTGTTCGCCGGCTCCGGCGCGCTGGGTCTGGAAGCAATGAGCCGGGGCGCCGCCTTCTGCCTGTTCGTCGAGACCGATCACGGCGCGCGGGGCGCCATCCGCGACAATATCGAGGCGCTCGGCCTGTTCGGGAATACGCGGCTGCACCGCCGCTCGGCGACCGACCTTGGCGAGAAGCCCGCCGGTGTCGGCAGCCCGTTCAATCTCGCCTTTCTTGATCCACCCTATCACAAGGGGCTGGTGCAGCCGGCGCTGGATTGTCTGGTGCAGGGGGGATGGCTCTCGGGTGACGCCATTGCCGTGGTCGAGACGGGATCGGACGAAGCGTTGATGCTTGTCGGCTGGGAGGTCATCGACACCCGAGATTTCGGCGCAGCGCGGGTGCAGTTCCT
>CAYQRX010000252.1:0-4759 GCA_964419865.1 uncultured Hyphomonas sp.
ATGCATTTTCGCGGGAATGCATATACGTCTTTACGTAATTATGCGGCTGCGTGCTATGTTGAGTGGCAAGTTATCCACAGGCGGGCTGCCGATTCCCTTTTCTTCTTCTTCTTATATCTTCTTTCTTCATGTCTGGATTTATCAAGCTTTTTCATTATCTTATCTCTTTAAGTATTAGCTTTGGGGCAATGTTCAATTAGCTTTGGGGCGGCTTACGCTTAGTTCTTGGGCGGTTTTCAATTAGTTTTTGGGCGGTTCATGAGCCTTTTAGGCCCAACAGGCCCGAGCGTGCATATATGGACGTTTGAAGGAACATATCACGAACACACTGACTGTTGACCGGGAGGTCCGAAGACGGGAGGCTGCTTCTGGCGTTGTTGGGGGTTGGCGAGTTGGAACGATCATTTGTCGAGGTTTGGAGCCTGTCCTTTGATGACATCGGATTGATCGAGGGGGTCAATCGTTCTGGCCGTGTGTGGTTTGCGTTTCAGTTGAGCTTTTTCCGAGAGCGGTCGCGCTTTCCGTCCCGGCCAGGCGATGTCCAGGCCGATGTCGTGCAATACCTCTCTGAGCAACTGGGGATCACTGCGCCGGACGAGCGGGATTTCGAGTACGGTCATGTGACCGCGCGCAGGCACCGGGCGGCAATCTTGCGGCATTCGAGTATTCGTCGCGCCGCGGATCGGGACCGGCAGGCGTTGCGGGGCGAACTGGCCGAGATGTTTCAGGGGGCTTTCGGGAAGATCGGGGATCAGGTCGAGCTTGGGTATCGCATGAGCCGCGCGCGGGGATATTTCGTGCCGTCGGACAAGATCATGGAGCGGCTGGTCCGCGGGGCTCGGCACGATGCCGTTGAAAACCTTCTTGCGAGGATTGCCGATAGCCTGTCCGATGAGGCACGCGGGAAACTGGAGGCCAGCCTGGCCGATCCCAAATGCGCTACGGGGTTTCTGAGTTTGAAAGCGGATGCGGGTGCCGCCACGCTGGAGAGCATCCTGGCGGCGGCAAGGCGATTGGCATTCGTGAACACGCTCGGTCTGCCGTTCGACGCCATGACCAATGTCGATCTCGCTTTGGTTCAGCGCCTGTCCCGGCGGGTCGATGGAGAGACCGCGGCCGAGATGCGCCGCCACGGCGACACGCGCCGGCTGGGGCTCTTCGCGCTTCATCTCATGCACCGCCGCGCCCAGATGATAGACGCGCTGATCGACCTTCTGCTTGAAATCATCCACCGGATGCAGACGCGGTCGCGCCGCCGGGTGGTGGGGGCAATTGCGCGGGATATCGAGCGGGTCCATGGCAAGGAACGCCTGCTTGTCGATATGGCCATCGCCGCCGTGGACGACCCCGAGGGTCGGGTGCTTGAGGTCATTTATCCTGTCGCGAGCGTGGCCAGGTTGAAGGCTGTGATCGAGGAGGATCGCGCCAAGGGCACGCTTGACTGCCGCATTCAGACGGTGATGCGTGGCTCCTATGCCAGCCACTACCGCCGGATGGTGCCACCGCTTCTGGCTGTGCTGCAATTCCGATCGAACAACGCGAGCTGGCGCCCGATCCTGAACGCGCTCCACTTGATTCAGCGGTGGCAACAGGATGGACGGCGGGTCGTGCCTGTCGATCTGGCCCCTGAAGGGTCAGTCCCTGCCAAATGGCGCGAGGGCGTCATCGATGCGTCCGGCCGTCTCAATGTGATCTCCTTTGAGCTTTGTGTCCTGGCGCAGTTGCGTGAGCGGGTGCGCGCGAAGGAAATCTGGGTCGATGGCGCCGACCGCTACCGCAACCCCGATGATGACCTGCCTGCCGATTTCGAAGCGCAAAGAGATACATATTATCAGGGCCTTGGCCTCGCCCAGGATGCCGGGGCGTTTGTCGCGCAGGTGCGCGATGAGCTGACGCGCGAACTCCACCTTCTGAACCGGACACTGCCGGAAAATGGCCACGTCCGGCTGCGAACATCCGGGAAGAACCGGATCAGGATCACGCCCTTCGCACCCGCCCCTGAGCCACCGGGGCTAGGCGCTCTCAAGCGCGAGGTTGAGCGCGTCTGGCCGATGACCGGCCTTCTTGATGTCCTCAAGGAAACGGCCTTGGACACGGGGTTTCTGGACTGCTTCGAGACTTCCGCCAGCCGCGAAGTCGTGCCGCGTGCAGACCGGGACCGGCGGTTGCTGCTGGCGCTCTATGCAGCGGGGACCAATGCCGGGATAAAACGCGTCGCCGCCGGTGTCGGCGACATCAGCTATGACGAACTGCTCCATATCCACCGCCGCTATATCGACCCGAACGCGCTGCGTGCCGCAGCGGCACGCGTGGCCAACGCGACACTGGCGATCCGCAATCCGGCGATCTGGGGCGAGGCGGGCACGGCCTGCGGTTCGGATTCCACCAAGTTCGGAGCCTGGGATCGCAACCTGATGACGGAATGGCACGCGCGCTATGGCGGACGCGGGGTGATGATCTACTGGCATGTCGAGCGTCAGGCGACCTGCATCTATTCGCAGCTCAAGAGGTGTTCCTCCTCCGAGGTGGCGGCGATGATCGAAGGGGTGCTCCGCCACTGCACCGACATGGAAATCCAGCGCCAGTACGTCGACAGCCATGGTCAGACCGCTGTCGGTTTTGCCTTCTGCCATCTGCTTGGGTTCGAATTGGCACCACGTCTGAAAGCGATCGCCCGGCAAAAGCTGGTCCTTCCCGCCGCGGGCATGCGGGTGCGCTTACCGCACCTGGCGCCGATCTTGTCGAACGTGGTCGATTGGGCCGAGATCGAGCAGCAATACGACGAGATGGTCAAGTACGCCGCTGCCATGCAACACGGCACCGCCGATCCCGAGGCGATTCTGCGCCGGTTTGCCCGGACGGACGTGATGCACCCGACCTACAAAGCGCTGGCCGAGCTGGGTCGTGCCATCAAGACGATCTTCCTGTGCCGCTATCTGCGATCCGAAGCCCTTCGCCGGGAAATCCACGAAGGCCTGAACGTTGTCGAGAACTGGAATAGCGCGAACGGGTTTGTGTTCTTCGGCAAGGGCGGCGAGATGGCCTCGAACCGGACCGCCGACCAGGAAATCTCCGCCCTGGCGTTGCAACTAGTCCAGGCGTCGATGGTCTATGTGAACACGCGCATGGTCCAATCGGTCCTGTCGGACCCGAACTGGCAGGACCTATTGTCGCCCGAGGATTATCGCGGCCTGACCCCGCTGATCTACGCGCACATCACCCCCTATGGTCGCTACGACATCGATCTGACGACCCGGATTGATTACGACCGTATGGCAGCTTGATGCGTATTATGGGTATACCCAAGATGGTGTGCGGTATAAACAGTTGAGCATGCGGTTTTTCTGTTCACTTTGGGCCCGTTTTACCTTAATGAACACATTATGTCGCAGGCACAGTCAAAATGAACAGTTCAGGCGCCAGAATCGGCTATGCTCGCACGTCGACAGTGGATCAGAACCTCGACGCCCAGATTGCGGCGCTGACGACCGCGGGCTGCGGCATGGTGCGCCGGGAGCAGAAGAGTGGCGCCAGTCTCGAAGACCGCGCCGAATTGAAGACCATCCTCGACTTCATCCATCCCGGCGAGACGCTGGTGGTCACCCGCATCGATCGGTTGGCGCGGTCCATGCGCGATTTGCAGGTCATTGTAGCGCGACTGAAGGAAAAGGGCGCGCATCTTGCCGCCACCGAGCAACCGGTGGATACGTCCACCGCCGCGGGCAAGGCCTTCTTCGACATGCTGGGTGTCTTCGCCGAGTTCGAGACCAACCTGCGCCAGGAGCGGCAGGCCGAAGGTATTGCCGCCGCCAAGCGCCGGGGCGTCTATCGTGGCCGGCCGCCCAGGATCGATATGACCGCTATTCAGGCCAGACTGGCCGCGGGCCAGTCCCCCACGGAAATCGCCCGCGACATGGGCATCTCGCGCGGCACCGTCTACAAGGCAAAGGCTTCGATGTGAGAAAGAGCAGCAGGAAAAAACCACCCGCAGCGGCCAGACCACCAGCGCAGGCAGACACCACCAAGGTGCCGCCGCCACGCAACCTGACGCCGGCGCTCTGTGATCGCTTGCGCCGAGATCTGCTCGCCGCCTGTCGGGGCGTGGCCGAAACCCACGGGCTGACTGTCGAGGGCGGCGAGCTCAGCGACATCGACTTGCGCCATGGATTCAGCATCGGGTTCCGCGTCGGCATCCCGATGGCCGATGGCGCGATCTTCTCTCCCGACAAGGCCCTGTTCGAAGCCCTCGCCAGCAGCTTCGGATTGCAGCCCACCGACTATGGCCGGACATTCAGAACCCAAGGCGAGGCCTTTCGTATCACCGCCATCAACCCGAACCGGCCCAAATACCCCGTCAGCGCAGAACGCCTCGCCGATGGAAGAAGCTACAAGTTCACCGCCGAAAACGTCGCCATGTACCTGAGTGCACCAGGCGCCTGATCCGTTCTGCAAAAGTTCTTCAAGATGTCCAAATATGCGCGCTCGGGCCCGCCGGGCCTTTTAGGTATCTTTGAAGGGTCTTGCACGAACGAGAATGGTTCTATTAGCTGCTTGAGTTGATTCAGCTAAGGTATCTGGTCGTGTCTGAGGAAAACCGCCCGAAAGCTAATAGTAAGCGGACGCTCGAGGTCGTTCCTAACCTTGGGGAGATGGTGAAGCCGTCTGAGCTGATCGAGGTGAAGGGCGCGGCGAAGCTGTCTCTGGCGGACAGACGGCTCTACAATGTCCTGCTGCACAATGCGTTCGGTCCTGATCTGGG
>CAYQRX010000253.1:0-4745 GCA_964419865.1 uncultured Hyphomonas sp.
CGAGTGCTCGCCGACAATCCCTCGCCCTTCACCTTCACCGGCACCCAGACCTATCTGGTCGGCAATGGCGATGTCGCAGTGATCGATCCGGGTCCCGACCAGCCCGATCATGTCGAAAGACTGATCCAGGCGACGCCTACTTTGCCATCACCGCAGCCTGCCCGGCCAGCCACCCGTCAAAATCCTCAAGCGCCCGCACCGCCTGCGCGCGTTTCTTGGCCCGGCCCTTGTCCTTGCCGCGCAGGCGTTTGCCGGTCTCATCCGTCTTCGGATAACCGGCAATGTCCGGGAACAGGCCGAAATTGACATTCATCGGCTGGAAGGTCTGGCCTTCGGCGAGGTGCCCGCCCGTGATGTGATTGACCAGCGCCCCGATGGCGGTGGTCGGCGGGGGCGGCTCGAGTTTCCGGCCAAGGCGTTCAGCGGCGGCCAGGCGCCCGGCCAGCAGGCCCATCGCCGCGCTCTCGACATACCCCTCAACGCCCGTCACCTGCCCGGCAAAGCGCAGGCGCGGCATCGTCTTCATGCGGAGCTGCCGGTCGAGCAGTTTGGGCGAGTTGATGAAGGTGTTGCGGTGGATGCCGCCGAGACGGGCGAATTCGGCCTTCTCGAGGCCGGGGATCATCCGGAAAATCTCCGTCTGCGCTGCATATTTCAGCTTGGTCTGGAAGCCGACCATGTTCCACAGCGTGCCCAGCGCATTGTCTTGCCTGAGCTGGACGACGGCGTGGGCTTTCACGGTGGGGTTATGCGGATTGGTGAGGCCCACCGGTTTCATCGGCCCAAAGCGCAGCGTCTCGCGCCCGCGCTCGGCCATCACTTCGATGGGCAGGCAGCCTTCAAAGTAAGGCGTATCCTTCTCCCAGTCGCGGAACTCCGTCTTCGGCGCGGCCAGCAGGGCGTCGAGGAAGGCGTTATACTGCTCCTCCGTCATCGGACAGTTTATATAGGCCGCCGTGTCTCCCGCAGGGCCCGCCTTGTCATAGCGGCTCTGGCGCCACGCCTTGTCCATATCGATCGAGTCGAAATACACGATGGGGGCAATGGCATCGAAAAAGGCAAGGTCGGTCTCGCCGGTGTGGGCGCGGATGGCCTCGGCGAGCGCAATCGAAGTCAGCGGACCCGTAGCAACGATCACGCTGTCCCAGTCTTCCGGCGGTATCCCGGCGATTTCCTCGCGCTGAATCGTGACGAGGGGATGGGCTTCCAGCTTCGCGGTCACGGCCTCGGAAAAACCCTCCCGGTCCACGGCCAGCGCGCTGCCGGCCGGCACCTGATGGTCCTTCGCCGTGGTGATGATGATGCCGCCCGCGCGGCGCATCTCCTCATGGATCACGCCGACCGCGTTGGAGGTATGGTCGTCCGAGCGGAAGGAGTTGGAACAGACAAGCTCTGCGAGCTTGTCGGTCTGGTGGGCATCGGTGCCGCGCACCCCGCGCATTTCGTGCAGGATGACGGGCACACCGGCCGAGGCGATCTGCCAGGCGGCTTCGGAGCCGGCCATGCCGCCGCCGATCACATGGATGGGTTTCAGGGTCATGGAGGCGACATGAGCCCGCCGCCCCGGCGCGTCAAGATAGCGTTTGCCGGAGGGGCGGGGAGGCATTAGGTCTCGCCCCGCCATGACCGATCTTCCTGCCCCCGCTCCGCTGACCGCTTCCGGCCTCATCGCTGCAGGCTGGAAAGGCGCCGCGCGGGCGGCCCGCCCGGCGCTGCCCTGGCTCGCTCTGTTCGCGTTGGTCGGCGGGTTTTACGGCGCTGCGCTGGCGCTGGAGGGCGGCCTGTGGGCGCCGCTCATCGCCGCGATCCTCGCCTTTCTGGCCGGCGTCGAACTCTCGCGGCGCCTCTATGGCGCGCTCATCCCCGCCGCGGCGGCGCGTTTCCTGCCGCTCGCCCATGCCAGCCTCGCGGTTTATGCCGCCTTCCTGTTCATCGGCTTTTTCGTCGTCTTCTTCCTGATGATGCTGCCGGGCATCCTGATGCAGCAGGCCGGCCAGTATCAGCTCGACAAGGACACCGATCCGGCCATTGCGCAGGAGGCCTTCCTGGCGATGCTGGCGACGCCTTATGGTGCGGTGTTCATCCTCGCCTGCCTCGCGGGGGCGGCGCTTCTCGGCTGGTTCGCGCTGCGCCTGACGCTGTATGGGGCGGCCACGGCGGCGCGCGGCGAGGCGCAGGTCTTCCGCACATGGGGGCAGACGAAAGGCCATGTGCGGGTCCTCGCGCTGGCGAGCCTGGCCACCCATCTTGCCCCCTTCCTTGCCGGCGCGGCGGTCAATGGCGCGCTGCACCGGCTGCTGCCGGAAACGCCGCTCGGGCTCGGCATCGGGGCAGCGGCCGGTATCCTGCTGATGGCGCCCTTCCTGCTGGCCGGTCACGCCATGGCCGCGGCGGCCTGGGCGGCGCTGAAGCCGGCGGCCGCGCCCCCCGGAAGGGGCGATTGATGCACAGGGGCGAACCGGCTTAAGCTGCCTCCAGATCAATGCTGCAGGGGGGTGCCGGCATGAAAACGGGGTTCAGTTTCGAGCGGGCGCTGTCCTATCCGTTCACGGCGCCGCATATCGGCAGCTTTCCCTGGCTGTTCGGCGCGGCCTATGCGGCGGTGCTGCTGGCGATGCTCGCGATCATCGGGCTCCTCGGCTGGCGCGATGTCGTCGCTTGGATACAGGCCATCGAAGCGCTGGAGGCCGCCGGCGAGCCCTCGCCGGAGGAGGTGTTCGGCCTGATCTTCGGGGCCGCCTCGCCGCTGATGATCTGGGGCGCGGCCGCCGGCCTCGGCAGCTGGGTGATCTGGGCGATGTTCGAGACCGCCTCGCAGCGCCGCTACATCTTCGGCCGCCGCTTCTCCCTCGGCTTCGGCGCGGATGAGCTGCGCATGATGGTCGTCGGCCTGCTCTGGGGGCTGATGGGCTTTGTCATCTTCCTGTTGCCGATCCTGCTGATCTTCTTTGGCACATTCGGCGTGATCGTCTCGGCCGAATTCCAGGCCGATCCGGAAGCGGCCGCGCCGCAGATCATCGCGGCCGTCTTCGGCATGTTCGGGCTGATGCTGCTGCTCGGGCCGCTCTACATCTTCTTCGCCACCCGGCTGGCGCCCTGTTTCGGGATGACGGTGAAAGAGGGACGGATCGTCTTCTTCGATGCCTGGGGCGCCTCGCGCGGCCGCTTCTGGCCGATCTTCGGGGCCTATGTGATCCTGGTGATCTGCGGCGCGATGCTCTCGCAGGTCATCGCCGGCATGATGCAGGTGGTGATGATGCCGGCGCTGATGTCGGTGCCGTCGGGGGCGACGGAGATTGACGATGTCATGGCGGCGCTGTCGGCGCCGGGCTTCCTCATTCCGATGGGGCTGCTCTATTTCCTGAGTTTCTTCATGCAGGGGCTGATGCAGCATGTCGCCGGCGCTCCGGCGGCGCTGGCCGCGCGCCATGATCCGCGCAACGATATGGATGATGCCATCCGCGTCGACTCCTTCAGCTGAGGGGCAGGGACATGCAGGCACCAGATTTCAGTATCGGCAATGCGCTGACGCATTTCACGAAGACCGGCGGGCCGCGGGGGTTCCTCCTGCCCTTCATGCTCAGCTATGCGGCGCTGGGGCTGGTCAGCCAGGCGGTGAGCATGCTGATGCAGCGCGAGGTCTACGCCATATACATCCGCATGATGATCGAAGGCGGCGACATCACCGCCTACACGGACGAGCTGAACCGCGCCTCGATGCAGGCCAATCTCGGCTCGCTGCTGATGTTGCCGGTGGCGCTCCTGTTCTGGGTCGTGTTCGAGGCGGCGAGCCAGCGGCGCTATATGCGCGGCGATGGCTTCCGTCTCCGGATCGGCGCGGATGAGGGCCGCCTTGCCGTGATCGCGCTGGTCTGGTGCGTGTTGTTCGTCGGCTTCTATATCGGCCTCGTCATTGCCATGCTGGTGCCGCTCGGCATCGGTTTCCTGACCGGCGGGGCGGCTGTGGCCGCGGTCCTGACGATCCTCTGCGTCCTCGGCGCACTGGCCGTGATGCTGTGGCTCGTCGCGCGGCTGTCACCGGCGGCGGCGCTGACCATCCGTGACCGGCAGATCCGCGTATTCGAGGCCTGGGCGGTGACGCGCGGCAAGGGCGGGCAGCTTTTCCTCGCCTATCTCGTCCTGATGATTGCCATCGGGCTGGTCCAGATGGTGGGTTACGGCCTTCTCTTCCTGTTCGGTTATCTGATGATTGCGCCGCAGATCGATGGCAGCAGCCTCTCGGCCGAGGCGGCGCTCGCGGTGATGGCAAGCCCCGGCTTCTGGGGGCCGATCATGGCGGTCAGTTTCGGCATGCTGATGATCGTCGGCGCGGCGGCGCACATCTTCGGCGGACCGGCCGCCCTGGCCGCGCGCACCGATCCCGGCTGGACGGGTGAAGAGGGCGTGGCCGGCGCGTTCAGCTGAGAGGCTGGCACAGCGCGGAATTTACACCGGCGGGGTCTGCCCACGCCCGCCACCCGCGGCTACTTCGCCCCCGCTTTGGCTTTTGTTTTCGCGGGGGCTTTCTTCACCGGCTTCTTCGCCTTCGGATTGCCAGCCGGCGGCGCCGCCTTGGCGGCGGCCTTCTCGCGCCTGTTGCGCGCCGCGCGGCGTTCGTCCTGGCGGCGGAAGGTCTCGGCGAGGAAACGCCCGGTATGGCTTTCGGCGTTGGCCGCGATGTCTTCCGGCGTGCCTTCGGCCACCAGCCTGCCGCCGCCATCCCCGCCCTCGGGGCCAAGGTCGAG
>CAYQRX010000254.1:0-4736 GCA_964419865.1 uncultured Hyphomonas sp.
CCTTGTCCGGCCTTATGCCGGGTCCGGGCCGATCATTTTCTCCGGGCGCACGATGGCGTCGAAGTCTTCCTCGGAGATGCCGAGGGCAAGGGCTTCGACCTTCAGCGTCGTGCCGTTCTTGTGGGCGTTCTTGGCGACCTTGGCGGCGAGATCGTAGCCGTACTTCTCCTTCAGCGGCGTCACCAGCATCAGCGAGTTTTCAAGGCCGCGCTGGATATTGTCGAGACGCGGCTCGATGCCGACGACGCAGTTTTCCGTGAACGAGACCGCCGCGTCTGCCAGCAGGCGGACGGACTGGAGGAAGTTGTAGGCCATCATCGGGTTGAAGACGTTGAGCTCGAAATGGCCCTGGCTGCCAGCGAAGGCGATGGCGGTGTTGTTGCCGGCGATATGGGCGGCAACCTGGGTGATCGCTTCGCACTGGGTGGGGTTCACCTTGCCCGGCATGATCGAGGAGCCCGGCTCGTTCTCCGGCAGGGCCAGCTCGCCAAGGCCCGAGCGCGGGCCCGAGCCGAGGAAGCGGATGTCATTGGCGATCTTGAAGCAGCTCATGGCGACCGTCGTGATCGCGCCATGGGTGAACACCATCGCGTCATGCGCGGCGAGGGCCTCGAACTTGTTGGGCGCGGAGGTGAATTTGAGGCCCGTGATCTGCGCGATCTTGTCAGCAACCGCTTCGGCAAAGCCGGCCGGCGAGGCGAGGCCCGTGCCAACCGCCGTGCCGCCCTGGGCGAGTTCCATCAGCATCGGGAGGGTCATCTCGATGCGCTTGATGCCGTTCTCGATCTGCTGGGCATAACCGGAGAATTCCTGGCCGAGGGTGACCGGGGTTGCGTCCTGCGTATGCGTGCGGCCGATCTTGATGATGTCTTTCCAGGCGTTTGCCTTGTCGTTCAGCGCATTGCGCAGGGTCTGCAATGCCGGGATCAGCCGGTGGACCACTTCCTCGGCGCAGGCGATGTGCATCGCGGTCGGGAAGGTGTCGTTGGACGACTGGGACATGTTCACATGATCGTTCGGGTGGACCGGCTTCTTGGAGCCCATCTCCCCGCCCAGCATCTCGATGGCGCGATTGGAGATCACCTCATTGGCGTTCATGTTCGACTGCGTGCCCGAACCCGTCTGCCAGACGACGAGGGGAAAATGCGCGTCGAGCTTGCCTTCGATCACTTCCTCGGCGGCCTTGACGATCACCTTGCCCAGTTCGGGGTCCATCTTGCCGAGCGCCATATTGGCCTCGGCGGCGGCCTTCTTGACGATGCCGAGCGCGCGGATGATCGGGGCGGGCTGCTTCTCCCAGCCGATCTTGAAGTTCCCCAGCGAGCGCTGCGCCTGCGCGCCCCAATACTTGTCCGCCTCGACCTCGATCGGGCCGAAAGTGTCAGACTCGGTGCGGGTGGGGGTCTTGGCCATGGGCGGGGCTCCTGAAGCGAGGGTCAATCCGTATCGCCGGGCGGTGTAGCCCCCTGCTCCGGGGGCATCAAGCCCGCCGCCAGCCCCGCGGACAGACTCTCTTGCCGCATGCATCGCTCTATGCCTTATCGCGCCATGACCCCAGACTGGATCCAGAACGGCAAAGTCCGCGCCCGCATCACGCAGGATGGCGCGCTGGAGGTGACGTGCACGGGCCTGACCACCCAGACCAAATACTACAAAACGCTGCTGAAGGAGTTCTTCCGCAAGGACTTCCCGCGCCTGCGGCCGGGCTATGGCGATTACAGCGTGCATATCGTCATGGAATATCGGGGCGAAGCGCCCTGGATGGACCTTGATAATCTGGCCAAGGCCCTGCTCGACTCCCTCAGTGGCAATGTGTTCGAGGACGACCATCAGGTCGCCCGCCTGTTGGTCGAGCGGCGCAGCGCCGAACGGGACGGAATATGGATGCTGGCGGAGGCGATGGGGGATTGAGAAGTCCCCCTCCGCCCCTTCGGGGCGCCTGCCCCGCAAGCGGGGGAGGATGGGGTAGCGCTTCAGCCTTCTGCCCGGCTTGCGCGGGAGGTGTCCGCATAGCGGACGGAGGGGGGGAAGCCCTATCCTTCAACCACCAGCCGCTCGATCCCACGGAAGAATGGCAGCGTCCGCCACACGATCTCCTCACCTGCAAGCTTCAGCTCCGGCCAGCGCTCGAACATTTTGAGATAGACATGCCGCGCCTCGATGCGCGCGAGCGGCGCGCCGATGCAGATGTGCGGGCCGCCGCCAAAGGCGACATGGCCGGTGCGTTTCCGGGTGATGTCGAAATCCTCCGGCGCCTCGAAAACGTTCGGGTCGCGGTTTGCCCCGGCGAGCGACATCCAGACCGGCTGGCCCTTCTTCATCGGGCAGCCGGCAACCTCGCGGTCCTGCGCAACGATGCGCGAGGTGACCGAGACCGGCGCCTCATAGCGCAGCACTTCTTCCACCGCCTGGGCGGCAAGCGACGGATCGGCCTTCAAGGCGGCCAGCTGCGCGGGATGCGTCAGGAACAGCCAGACACCATTGCCGATAAGGTCCGTAGTCGTCAGGTTCCCCCCGACCAGCAGGGCTTCGAGATTGGTGCGCAACTCCTCGTCTTCCATGTCCGCCTCGCCAGCGGCCTTGAGGGCAACCATGTCGGAGACGAGGTCGTCCTCCGGCTGGGCGCGGCGGGCAGCCATCAGTTCCGTGAAGTAAGCATCGAGCGCTGCAGAGCCATGCTCCAGCGCCTTGTCCTGCTCCGGCGTGCGCACCGGATTGAGACCGAGGATCACCTCCTCCGACCACTGACGGAAATCGGCCAGCCGGTCTTCGTCCACCCCCAGGATACGCGCGATCACCAGCACCGGCACAGGCACCGCGATCTTTTCCATCAGGTCGAAGGGGCCAGACGCGGGCGCCGCCTCGATCACCTTGTCGATCATCGCCTCGATTTCGGGCCGCATGCGATTGATGCGCGCATAGAAGGCCTTGGCGAGCGGCTGGCGGATGCGGGCGTGATCCGGGTCATCAAGGAACAGGATGCTCGGCCGCCGGCCCTGCCCCTCCTCCACAAAGCGCGCCGAGATGGACCCTGGTTCGGCCTTTGTCGGGTGGCGCACGAAACTGCGATCATTCACTGTCTCGCGCACATCGCCATAGCGCGACAGGAACCAGACTTTCGCCGCTTCGTCGCGGAACACCGGACACGTCTCGCGCATCGCTTTCAGCATCGGGTGCGGATTGTCGCGCGCAGCCGGATTGAAGGCGGAAAGTTCGATGATGGAATTTACAACGCCCGGCGGCGTGTGATCGTCTGCCATGATGGCTCCTCCCCGGAGGCGCTTTTATATTGGCAGGGCTATAGACGATTTCTGCGGCCGGCGCGCCCCGTTCCGTTGGGGCAATGCTGGCGAGCCTGCGAATGACTGCCGCGATCTGAAGAGCCCGCGGATGCGAAGTTTGATGACCATTCGTTAACATGCGCATGAGTCCGGGTATGGCTAGAGCCGGTGGCATCGCGCAATAAAAGAAAAGAGCCTTGTTATGCTTACCCTGATTGTCGCCCGTGCCGCGCTGGCCCTGTTTGCCTCCAATCCGGTCCAACCCGCCCATGTTCCGCCTCCCGCGCCTGAGTTCAGCGCCGAGCGAGATCCTTTCGATCTGGACTGGACCAACCCCGCGCATGGTGTCTGGCTGGGCGTCAGGCCCCAGTCGGCGCGCCTGCCTGTGACCGGGACAAGCGTTGTCGTGATCGGGGAGTCCAGCGTGCTGGTGTTCGACGGCGGCGGCGCGCCGCTGCAGGCCGAGCGCGTCGTGGAAAAAGTGCGCGCCGAGACCGATTTGCCCGTAACCCATATTGCAATAAGCCACTGGCATGGCGATCACCATCTGGGGCTGGACCCGCTGCGCGCGGCGTGGCCAGAGGCCGTCACGATCAGTCATACCTTCACCCGGGCGGCCATGGAAAGCACGCTGATGGACTCCGCACGCGATCCTGATTCCTCCGAGCCGGGCGCATTCAGGGCACAGATCGAAGACGCTCTGGCCAATCCCGATCTGGCTGCACCCAACCGAGCCCGGCTGGAGCAAGCCCTGCCCTGGGCCGATCTGATCGAGGCACAAAGCCGCGGCGCGCGCATCCCGCAGATCAATACCGCGTTCGCAGATTCAATGGAGATCGATCTGGGCGGCCGGGTCGCACATCTGGTCCATCTGGGCAGAGGCAACACCAAGGGGGACATAATGCTGCATCTGCCCGCAGCGCGGATCATCGCGACCGGGGACGCAGTCGTCCACCCCACGCCTTACGGCTTCTTCAGCTATCCAGGCGACTGGGCGCAGGCGTTGACACGTCTGCGTGCATTCGACGTGGACTTGATCGTGCCCGGCCATGGCGAGCCAATGACAGACTGGGCCTATGTGGACCTGTTGATCGAAACCTTGTCCGAAATCGAAAGGCAGACGGCCGCTCTGGTTGCCGACGGACATGATCTGGACGGAGTACGCGAGCTTTTCGATTGGACGGGACTTGAACCGCGCTTCACCGGCGGCGATCCGTTCTGGGCAAGCCGGTTCGATGTCTGGTTCAAGCGTCCGATCCTGGATGCCGCCTTCCGGCTGGAGACGGGCCTGGACAATGAAGAACTCGTCCCCCACGAGCACACTGTGGAGTAAGGACCGGGATGGAGCCGGACCGCTTCCTGCGCGCTGCGATTACAAAGGTTCAGCAAGGCAAGGGCGATGGGCGTCGAATTTTTCAATATGCCTGACAAGGATCGCCTTGATCCTGGACCACC
>CAYQRX010000255.1:0-2301 GCA_964419865.1 uncultured Hyphomonas sp.
CAGCGGCGGCGTCAGGCGCTCCGGGTCTTTCTCGCGCAGGGTTTCGAGGTCGATATCCTCGTTCATGAGGAGGTTCAGCCAGTCGAGGAGTTCCGAGGTCGACGGCTTCTTCTTCACGCCCGGCAGTTCGCGCATGGCGTAGAAGGTCGAGAGCGCCTCGCCGACCAGCTTCTTCTTGATGCTCGGATAGTGGACATCGATGATCGAGCGCATCGTCGGCTCATCCGGGAATTTGATGAAGTGGAAGAAGCAGCGGCGCAGGAAAGCGTCGGGCAGTTCTTTCTCATTGTTCGAGGTGATAATGACGATCGGGCGCTGCTTGGCCTTGATGGTCTCGCCGGTCTCGTAGACGAAGAACTCCATCCGGTCGAGTTCCTGCAGGAGGTCGTTCGGGAATTCGATGTCGGCCTTGTCGATCTCGTCGATCAGCAGCACGGGGCGCTTCTTGGCCGTGAACGCCTCCCAGAGCTTGCCCTTCTTGATGTAGTTCTTGACGTCCTTGGCGCGCTCTTCGCCCATCTGGCCATCGCGCAGGCGGGAGACCGCATCATACTCGTAGAGGCCCTGATTGGCCTTGGTCGTGGATTTGATGTGCCATTCGATCAGCTCGGCGCCGAGGGCCTTGGCGACCTCGATGGCAAGGACGGTCTTGCCGGTGCCTGGCTCGCCCTTCACCAGCAGCGGGCGCTCCAGCGTGATCGCGGCATTGACCGCAACGCGCAGGTCATCGGTTGCGACATAATCCTTGGTGCCCTCGAAGCGCATATGCCCTGTTCCTTCGTCCTGAATAGCTCGCTGGCACCATAAGGCGGCGCCCTGTTCGGGCAAGCGCTGACCTCAAGGAAACTGCTGCACTGCGGAATCGAATTTCCTTTAGGGAAGGGGCGGCCCGTGGTAAATAATATCTGCCATGCGCGCCGCCACAGGGGCTCAAGCTTCAGTGAGAGCGTCGCGCCGGAATCGGGGAGGCTGGCCCGCCGGGTTGGCCCGAAGAAACCGGCCCAGACCTTATGATCCAAACGCCTTCGGGACGAGGGGCGCATGGCCCCCAACCACCCGTAAATAATTGGAAAGCAAGCGTTAACGCCTTTGTGCAAATTTCCGATAATCCGAAAGACGGGAATCGGAATGCATGCCGCTTAAACTGTCCCTCAAGCCCGGCGAGACCTTCGTGGTAAACGGAGCCGTTGTGCGCAATGGCGACCGCCGCGGCGTGCTGTTGCTGGAGACGCAGGCGCGGATTCTGCGCGAAAAGGACATCCTCGATCCGTCGGATGCCTCAACACCCGCCTCGCGCGCCTATTTCGCCGTGATGCAGATGTATCTGCTCGGGGAAGTGGATGGGCCGCTCTACAATCAGACCGCTGAAGCGCTGGCGAGCCTGCTGGCGGCGACGCCGGAGGCGCGAGAGGAGATCCTGCAGATTTCCGCCGATGTCGTGGCTGGCGACCTCTACAAGGCGCTCAGCCGCTGCCGCAAGCTGATGCCGGCGCAGGCCGGTCCGGAGGCGGCATGATGGCCGATGGCAGCCCCATGCCCGCTCGCACGCTCCGGAGCGAGGCGCTCAGCAGTCTCGAAGAGGCGATCCGCCAGCTGGAAACCGGCAACGGTGACGATCTGGCCGTCGATCTCGGCAGCGGCCGTGTGGCGCGCGCCGACAGCCCGCGCGGCAATGAAGGCCTGCTGCAACGCCTTCGCGGCCACCGGATGTTGATGGCGCTGGCCAATGGCGGGGCCGACTTGGCGCGTCTCAAATCCCTGCCGGCAGATGTTCAGGTGGCGCCGGCTGTGCGCGAGATCCTTGACGCAGCAACGCGCAAGGCCTAGCGGGCGACGCCCATGTCCCCCGAACTGATTTCTCTTTTCACCGCCGCTTTCGTGACCTTCTTCGTGCTGATCGATGCGCCGGGGGTGGCGCCGATCTTTGCAACGCTGACGGCCAATGGCTCACCGGCCTATCGCCGGAAGATGGCCTACAAGTCGGTGCTGGTTGCAACCATCATCATGCTGCTGTTCGCCTTCGGTGGCGCCTGGTTGCTGGATGCCATGCATATCTCGATTGATGCTTTCCGGGCGGCTGGCGGGGTGCTGCTGTTCCTGATTGCGCTCGACATGGTGTTCGAGAAGCGCACCGAACGGCGCGAACACCGCGCCGAAGGCGTATTGGAAGAAAGCCGGAAACATCCGGAACCGGACGACATTTCGGTTTTCCCCATGGGCATCCCGATGATTGCCGGGCCGGGCTCCATCGCCACAGCGATGTTCTACATGACCGAAGCGCAAAGCATCGTGCATCAGGGC
>CAYQRX010000255.1:2311-4720 GCA_964419865.1 uncultured Hyphomonas sp.
GCCATCGGTCTCAACCTCCTGATCACGCTGGTGATCTTCCTGCTTGCCGGGCCGATCGTCCGGATCATGGGCGCCAGCGTTGCCGGGGCGCTGACGCGTATCCTGGGGGTCATCCTGGCCGCGCTCTCGGCGCAGCTGATTATTGACGGCATCCGGGGCGCGTTCGGAATCGGGTGATGCCGTCAGGCACCCTGCGGCTCGGCCTTTGGCTTGGGTACACGGATATACAGGCGCACCGTCGAAAGCATCACCCAGAACAGCAGCATGCCGGCAGCCGTCAGGCTCATGATTTCCAGCACCGTGTTGTAGCTCCAGGCGATCCCGGCATCGGCAATCTTCAGCGCGTCGGGTCCGCGTTCGCGCACCAGGACGATCAGGCGCTCGCCGCTGGCCTCGGCCAGCATGCGCGCGCGCCGCAGGTCGGTGCCATCATCGATGACGGCGAGGATCGTCAGCGCGCCGCCCGGGCTGGTCTGCGCTGCCAGGCGTTGGATCTGTTCCAGATCGGCCTCAAGGGCGGCCAGACCCGCGGAGTCGATGGAAGCAGCATAGGCGGACCGGACGCGGTCGGCGCGCACCTCGCTGGTTGCCAGCGTACTGAACGCCTCCTGGAGCGCCGGTTCCAGCGCGCTGTCGGGCAGCGCTGCGTTGACGCGCTCCTCAAGATAGGCCGCAAAGCGGGGCGTCAGGCGCTGAGAACGCCGGGCCGATTTGAGGATTGAGACTGACAGGGCCGTGGCGTCCGAAAGGCCGTCGCTGATGTCCTGCTGAACGAGGCCGATGCCGGTCAGCTTGACGACAAGCGTGTCAGACCGGTCGCCTTCGAGCCAGCGCTGGGAGATGTTCGCAAGATCGGAATAGCTGCCGAGAATCTGGAAGCGGCGCTCGTCTTCGGCACGGACATTGGCCTGCAACACCACCGGTTCGGCGGGCTCCGGGGCGGGGGGCGCCTCCGCCTCTGCCGGCACTTCGGCGCCGGTTTCGGCTTCAGGCAACTCGGCCGGCGCCGGCTCTGTTACGGCCGAGAGCGGGGGGCTTGAGGGCGGATTGAAACGCTCCGTGGCCTCAATTCGGGAGGTGATCGGTTCAGGCAGCTTCTGCATGGCGGCCCGGATGGTCCGTTCGTCCTCGGTGCCGTGGATCTCAGCCTCGGCGCGAACGCGCACCTGCTCGCCAATTTCGCGGCCGAGCATCTGCGGCGCAGACAGCAGGTAACCCCGGACCGCCGACATGTTGTAGGCTTCAAGTTCGGCAATGATCCGGTCCTGCCAGTAAGCAAGCTTGCGGTCATCATCGCGCGGCCCGATGGTCGTCAGTTCCTCTTCCAGCCTGGTTTTTGCCTTATCGAGCACCTCTGCGGCGCCTTCGCGCGATACCAGGTCGATGTCATAGGCGTTGGCCACAGCCCGCGCGCCGATGACCGGCAGGAGGATGAGCAGTGAATTGAACATCACTGCCAGCATCCAGCCAGCTTTCTGGGAACGTTCTTTCCGTTGACGGGCCATTCGGACGTTCGACCATCTGGGCAGGCGTGTAAGGGGACCGGCCCATAGAGCGTGGCGGGGGCCTAAAGATCAAGGGGTGGTCTGCAACTTGCACTGTGCAGACGGCCAGTTGTGGGGCATGGATGCTGTTTATGACAGTGTTTCGGCAGGTTTTTGTCGTAATTGTCTGAAAACAAAGGATTTACCAACGCAGTCAAGACGATTGCAGGGAATCAAGGGTCGCTCTATATGGCACGCAAACGAGTGAAGGAGTCTGCCGTGAGTATCGATCTCTCAGACGATTATCGCCCCTCGGACGACGAAGAGTTCATGAACGAGCGCCAGCTCGCCTATTTCAGGCGCCTCCTGGAAGACTGGAAAGCCGATATCCTCAACGGCGCCAAGCAGACCATCAACAATCTCCAGGACGAATCAGGCTCCCTCCCCGATATTGTCGACCGCGCCTCGGCAGAGAGCGACAAGGCCCTCGAGCTGCGCACCCGTGACCGCCAGCGCAAGCTGATTTCCAAGATCGATGCGGCCCTGCGCCGGATCGAGGACGGCAGCTACGGCTATTGCGAAGCGACCGGCGAGCCGATCGGCCTGCGCCGGCTCGAAGCGCGCCCGACCGCCACCCTCAGCCTCGAGGCGCAGGAGCGCCATGAGCGCAAGGAACGCACGCTGCGCGACGACTGAACGAAGCGGCCTGCTCTGACATTTTCTGAACAGCAAAAGGCGGCGTTCCCGTGAAGGAGCGCCGCCTTTTTCCCATGCATCATTCCCCACGCCTTTGGCGGCAAGGTCTCTGTAAGTGAGCTTCTTTCGGGCTACAGGTGCATCATCGCCCGGAGTTCCGAATCACCCATTACCAAGCCCTGAGCAGGGGGTTAAAGTTTCGCAGTCTTCTGTGAATCGTCCCGCCAGC
>CAYQRX010000256.1:0-4712 GCA_964419865.1 uncultured Hyphomonas sp.
CGCGGCGCTGTCGGAGACCTTGCTCGATTCCGAACTCTTCGGCCATGAGCGCGGTGCCTTTACCGGCGCGACCGAGATGCGCCGCGGCCGGTTCGAGCTGGCCGATGGCGGTACGATCTTCCTCGACGAGATCGCCACCGCTTCCCAGCAGGTTCAGGAAAAGCTGCTCCGGATTGTCGAGTATGGCGAGTTCCAGCGGGTCGGCGGCTCCAAGGTGATGACCACCAATGTCCGCATCATTGCGGCAACGAATGGCGACTTGCCCTCCCTGGCCGAAGCGGGAAAATTCCGATGGGACCTGCTCGACCGGTTGTCCTTCGATGTCATCACCCTGCCGCCGCTGCGGGCCCGGCACGGCGACAAGGCGCTGCTTGCGCGCTTCTTCGCCCGGCGCATGGCGGTCGAGATGGCGCAGGATTTTCCGGGCTTTGCCCCCTCCGCCATCGAGGCCATCGAGGCGCATGACTGGCCGGGCAATGTGCGCGAACTGCGCAATTTTGCCGAAAGGCTGACGCACCGGGCCCTGCTGACGGCGCCCGATGAGGAGGTCCGGTTCGAGCCGTCTGCGCTTGACCCTTTTGCCTCGCCCTGGCGGCCGGAAAAGAACTCCAACCATTCCTCCAACGAGGCAGGACAAAACTCCAACCGTGCCGATTTTCCAGCGTCGCCTGCGGCAGAGAACGCCCTCCAGCCGGCCGGGCGGCCGGAAGGTCCGATCCGGCGCTTCGAGGATGCGGTGCGCCTGTTCGAGATGCAGCTGATCGACGATGCACTGGCGCGCTGCGGCGGGCATCAGGGCCGGGCCGCAGAGACCCTGGGCCTGACCTATCACCAGCTGCGCGGCCTGCTCAAGAAGCACGGCTATTCCAAGCGGACCGAGGAGGCATAGGCGGCGCCGGCCGCTGCGGGCCGGGCGATGTCAGGGTAAACCCCTATCGCTCGCATTCGCGGCAACCCGTTAGGAAGCAGAAAGGTGAGTCCCCCCGCGCGGGAAGGGAGTCGCCACTGGTAGCTTCCTGAGGCATACTTATCTGAAACAGGGGCTCTTAAGACTAACCACAAAGGAGACGTCCATGCAGATTCAGATCACCGGCAGGCATATGGAACTGGGTGAGGCGCTGCGAGGGCGGATTGAGGAAGGGCTAGAGGCGGCGGTCTCGAAATATTTCAACCGGACCGGTGAGGCCAATGTCTTCGTCTCCCAGCAGGGTCCGTTCGTCGAGGTCGACTGCAATGTCCATCTGCCCTCCGGGATCGTGCTGCAGTCCACCGGCAAGGCGGATGATCCCTATGCCGCGCTCGAGGTCAGCCTCGACAAGATGGAAAAGCGGGTACGCCGCTACAAACGCCGTCTGAAGGATCACCACGCCAATGGCCAGCCTGCGCTGCCGGCGCAGGCGGTCGCGGAAATGCTGATCCAGGTGCCTGCCGAAGACGCCGAGGACGTGGGTGATACCGGCGCCGAAAATGGGGACGCTCCTCTGACAGTTGCTGAAACCCGGGTCCAGATTCGCACGATGAGTGTGTCGGAGGCGGTGATGCAGCTGGAGTTGCAGGATGTTCCGGCGCTGATGTTCAGAAACGCTAGCCATGACGGCCTGAATATGGTCTACCGCCGCCCGGACGGACATATTGGCTGGGTCGACCCGGCCAACACACCCCGGAATTAGTGCGACGCGCCACGGAAAGTTGTTTTGATGGCCACCGATCTGAGTGCCTTGCTTCAAGGTGGGGTAATCATCCCCTATCATGAGGCGGCAAGCCGCAAGCAGGCGATCCATGTTCTGTGCGAGGCCCTGAGCGAGACCACGGGCATCGGCGCGCGCGCCATTGAGGACGCCGTGATGGAGCGCGAACGGCTCGGCTCGACCGGCGTCGGTGAAGGCGTGGCGATCCCGCATGCACGTCTGGCCGGCCTGTCGGCGCCGGTTGGCGGGTTTCTGCGCCTGGCGCACGGGGTCGATTTCGAAGCGATCGACGACCGGCCCTGCGATCTCGTCTTCATGCTGCTGGCACCCGATGGCTCCGGCGCGGATCATCTGCGCGCGCTTGCCCAGGTGAGCCGTTTCTTCCGCCAGAGCGCGGTGCGCGACGGCCTGCGCAAGGCGCGCAATGAGGAAGAGATCAAGGCCCTGATCTGCAAGGACCCTGTGGTCGGCGGCTGACCGGCCCTCAACATTACGCACAAGAAAAAACCCCGCCTCCATTGGAGGCGGGGTTTGTTTTCGGGCTCTGGCCAGATCAGCCCTCGGCCGGGGAGGGCTCGCCGAAGCCGCGATTGCGCAGGAGCGGCTCGATGCCGGGGTCCGAGCCGCGGAAGTTGCGATAGAGTTCGTCCGTCTCCCGCAGGCCGCCGGATTCGTAGACCCACTGTTTCAGCCTCGCTGCCAGCTCCGGATCAAAGATGTCGCCGGACTGTTTGAACGCGTCGAAGCCGTCCGCATCCAGAATTTCGGCCCACAGATAGGAGTAGTAGCCAGCCGAATAGCCGCCGGAGAAGATGTGGGAGAAATAGGTCGAGCGGTAACGCGGCTCGATGATTTCCGGGATATTGTACTTGCGCAGGACTTCGAGTTCGAAGTCGCGCGCGCTCGTGACTTTCGCCGCTTCCTCAGAAGACAGCATGTGCCAGTGCAGATCGATCAGCGAGGCCGCAATGAATTCGGTGGTCTTGAAGCCTTGATTGAAGGTCGAGGCGCGGTTCATCCGGTCGATCAGCTCCTGTGGGATCACTTCGCCGGTCTGGTGGTGGCGCGCATACATCGCCAGCACCTGCGGTTCGCTCCACCAATGCTCCATGACCTGCGCCGGGAATTCGACATAGTCCGGCCCGCCATAGACGCCGGAGAAGCTGGGGTAGCGGATCTGCGTCAGCAGGCCATGCAGGCCGTGACCGAACTCATGGAACAGGGTTTCCACTTCGGTCGGCGAGAGCAAGGCGGGCTGGCCGGCGGCCGGGGTCACCAGGTTCATGTTGTTGGTAATGATCGGGCGGATGCGCTCATCGCCGATCTCGGAGGAGGACCGGTAGGTGCTCATCCAGGCGCCGCCGCGTTTGGAGGGGCGGGCAAACATGTCGACCATGAACAGGCCGAGATGCTCGCCGGTGGACGCGTCCTTCACATCGAAGGAGCGCACGACCGGATTCCAGCCCGGCATATCGACTTCCTCGATCGTGATGTTGAAGAGGCGCGAGGCCACCTCGAACGCGCCGTCAAAGGTCGCCTCCAGCTGGAAGTAGGGGCGCAGCTGGTTTTCGTCGAAGGCGTATTTCGCAGCGCGCACCTTCTCCGAATAATACCACCAGTCATGGCCGAGAATTTCATGGCCGGCGATCTCCTGCATATCGGCCTGCTCCTCGGCCGCACGGGCGAGGCCGGGCTCGAGGACTTTGAGGAGGAAGTCGATAGCTGCCTCCGGCGTCTTCGCCATGCGTTGTTCGATGATGTAATGGGCATGGCTCTCATAGCCCATCAGTTCGGCGCGTTTGGCCCTCAGCTGGGCGATTTTCAGGGCGACGGGGCCATTGTCATACTCGCCGGAGGACGCAACCGTGCGGTAGCCGTCGAAAAGCTGGGAGCGAAGCTCGCGGTCATCCGCGTTCGACATGAAGCCTTCGAAGAAGGAGCGGCTGAGGCCGACCTGCCACTTTTCCTCGCCT
Organism: uncultured Hyphomonas sp.; assembly: GCA_964419865.1. GTDB lineage: Bacteria > Pseudomonadota > Alphaproteobacteria > Caulobacterales > Hyphomonadaceae > Hyphomonas. The sequence continues at coordinate 3,662 of CAYQRX010000256.1, forward strand.
TCGACCTTCAGCGCGTTGCGGAAATCGTCCGACAGGCCGCCGAGGCGGGCCGGATCGGTGATCTCCAGCTTGAAGGCATTATTGGCCGCCAGAAGGTTCTGACCATATTGGGTGGTCAGCGCCGAGATTTCGGCATTGAGCTCGGCAATCTGGGCCTGCACATCCTGGGGCAGCGCGGCGCCGGCGCGGACGAAGCCGCGATGGGTCAGCTCGAGGAGGCGGGCCTCCTGCTCGTCGAGGCCGAGCCGGTCCTTCTGGTCGTAGACCGCTTTGACGCGGGCATAGAGGGCCGGGTTGAAAGTGACGGCGTCCTGTTCGCGCGTCAGCATGGGGTAGATCTCACTCTGCAGCGCGTTCAGTGCGTCATTGGTGTCGGTGTTGGTGATGTTGCCGAAGACGCGCATCACGCGCGTGAGGGAGTCGCCCGAGGTCTCGAGCGCCATGATGGTATTCTCGAAGGTTGGCGGTTCGGGATTGTTGACGATAGCCTCGATCTCGGCGCGGCGTTCGAGGATGCCTTTCTTCACGGCCGGCATGAAATGCTCGTCGCGGATGTCAGCGAAAGGCGGCGCGCCATAAGCGCCGGTCCATTCGGCGCGGAAGGGGTTGCCTTCAAGGTCGGCGTCGCTGACCGTGATTTCGGGCATATCCATGGCGCGGGCGGCCGGGGTTTCCGTGCTTGTCGATGCCGGAGCGCCGCAGGCCGCGGCGGCCGCCGCCAGGACGAGGGCAGCGGCGCCGCCCTTCAGGATTTCAGACATTTTCATCAGCTTTCCTCGGTACAGTTTTGTAATGCTGTAACGGCCACGCGGTGAGATTTCCATAGGAAGGGGCAGGCTGCGGAGAGATTTTTGCCGCATCTGGCCCATGCGGGCAAAAGTTTGGCTCAGCGGGGCAGGCGGGCGACGGTGCGATGATATTCTTCGATCGTCTCCTCAAAGATGTCGGCAATCGGTTTGACGCCCGTGATGCGTCCTGCGACCTGGCCGGTGAGGGCGATGCCGGCCTCAAGGTCGCCCTTGAAATAGACGTCCTGTGTGCCGGCGAATTC
>CAYQRX010000257.1:0-4709 GCA_964419865.1 uncultured Hyphomonas sp.
GCGCTGCACCGGGCCTTCGCCGAAATTGCGCGTCATGCCGCCGAAGGCACGCTGATAGAACTTGCCTTCCTCGGTGCGCGAGAAGGGCATGCCCCAGTGTTCCAGCTCATAGACAGCCGCCGGCGCATTGCGCGTCAGGTATTCGATCGCGTCCTGGTCGCCGAGCCAGTCGGAGCCTTTGACGGTGTCGTACATGTGCCATTGCCAGCTGTCCTCGGACATGTTGCCGAGCGAGGCGGCGATACCGCCCTGGGCGGCAACCGTGTGCGAGCGCGTCGGGAAGACCTTGGTGATGCAGGCGGTGCGCAGGCCCGCCTGGGCGGCGCCGAGGGCTGCGCGGAGGCCCGAGCCACCGGCGCCGACGACGACAACGTCGTAAGTATGATCGATCCAGTTATAGGTGCTCATTATGGTGTCTTTCTTCCGCGTGTCTCAGCCGGCGGTCCAGATGCCGATGACTGCCATCGCCACAGCTGCGAACAGCGCCACACAGGCAAAGGTGTTAAGTATCAGGAGCGCGCCGCGCATGCCCGTCTTGCCGATATAGTCCTCGATCACGACCTGCATACCGAGACGCATGTGATAGACCGCCGCACCGGCCGTGAGGACCAGGAGCAGGGCGTTCAGCGGCTGGCCGGCCCAGGCGAGGGCGGCGTCATAGCCGCCATTGGCCGCCTTGATCACCGAGAACAGGAACCATGGCACCAGCACGATCAGGGCCAGCGCCGAGACGCGCTGGCGGATATGATGCGCCGTGCCGGACTTGGCCGAGCCGAGGCCGCGGGCGGCTTTCACCGGGGTCAGGAATTCACCTTTCGACATCGCGCGCTCCCTTCAGAACTTGGCTGCGGCGAACAGGGCGACAGCGCCGAGAATCGCAAAGGCATAGTTGAAGATCGAAACCTGGCTGGCGACCTTCGGCGAGAACCCGATGCCGGGGCCGTCCCAGAACAGGTGGCGGATGCCGTTGGCGAAATGGAACAGGACCGCGACCGCCCAGAGGAACAGGATGACCTGCCCGAAGATCGAGAAGACGATGGCTTCCACGGCCTCATAGGCCTCCCGGCCGCTGGCCAGCGCGATCAGCCAGGCCGCGATCAGGAACGTGCCGAAATAAAGCGCCGAGCCGGTGATCCGATGGGTGATCGAGGCCAGCATCGTGGCGTGAAAGCGCCAGACCTGGAGGTGCGGGGACAAGGGGCGCGTGGCGGCGCGCTTCGGTCCGGTCATGGGAGATTCCTCGCGTGCAAAGGGATGCTGGCATCCGCTTCTACGAGCCTCTAGGGTCGTGTCAACGCGCACACGATGGGGAGCGACAAATTGAAACCGGCTGTCTTGACCCTTTTCTTCTTGGCTTTCAGCGCGGTGGCGCTGGCTGATCCGCTCGACCCGCTGGTGGCGGCCTATGAGGCGCACGTGCGCCAGGCCGACCCGGATGAGGCCGCCGAGAGCACCCGCAGCGCCGCGCGCAGCTGGCGGGATGTCTCGCCCGAAGCGGTCGCTGCGCGGGCGGCGCGGGCGAGCCGTCTGCTGGCCGAGATCGAGCAGGCTGAAAGCGCGCGCAGCATCGACAAGGCGATCCTGACCCGCCTTCTGACCGACGAAATCAATGATTTCCGGCACGATTCGGCCCGCATTCCCTTCACCGGTGACTGGGGCTTTCAGGCCGAGCCGGTGTTCGCCGCGATGCGTCTGCGCCTGCGCTCGGAAGAAGATGCCGAGGCCTGGATTGCCCGCCTCAATGATGTGCCGCGCTATTTCGCCCAGAACCGGGCCAATATGCAGCGCGGCATCGAGACCGGCTGGACCGCGCATATCGACCCGCTCACGACCTCGCGCGATCAGGCGGCCGCCCAGATCAAGGAGGACCCAGCTGAGAGTGAGCTCTACCGGCCCTTTGCGGAGCTGCCTGAAACGATCAGTCCTGAGTCCATATCTAGGCTTCAGGATGGCGGCCGCCTGGCGGTGGCCCGGGCCATCGACGCCTATCGCGAGACGGTTCAGTTCATGGATGAAACCTACGCCCCCGCCGCCCGCCGGGGCGCCGGCATTGCGGGCCTGCGCGGTGGCCGCCAGGTCTATGCCGCCCTGATCGACAGCCACACCGCCGGGGCCGGCTACTCGGCCGAGGAAATCCACGCCATCGGCCTTGAGGAAGTCGCCCGTATCCGCGCGGCGATGGAGGCGATCATCGCGGAGACCGGTTTTGAGGGCAGCTTTGCCGACTTCCAGGCCTTCCTGCGCACCGATCCGCAATTCTATGCGCAAAGCGAAGGTGAACTGATGGCGGCGGCTGAGGAGATTTCCGCCCGCCTCGACGCCATCCTGCCGGATTATTTCAACCGCCTGCCGCGCCTTGGCTACACCGTCGCCCCTGTGCCGCTGTCCATCGCGCCGGGTTATACATCCGGGCGCTATGTCTCCGGCGACCCGGTCGAGGGACGCACCGGCACCTATCTCGTCAACACCTGGTCACTGGATCAGCGTCCCCTTTACGAACTCCCGGCCCTCTCCGCCCACGAAGCCGTCCCCGGCCACCATCTCCAGATCGCGCTCGCCCAGGAGATGAAGGACCAGCCGCGCTTCCGGCAGGAATATTACGCCACCGCCTTTGGCGAGGGCTGGGGCCTTTATGCCGAATACCTCGCCGCCGAGGCGGGCCTGATGCAGACGCCCTATGAACAGTTCGGTGCCCTCTCGATGGAGATGTGGCGCGCCTGCCGGCTGGTCTCCGATACCGGCCTGCACTGGTATGGCTGGAGCCGCGAGCGGGCCGAGGCCTGTTTCCGGGAGAATACGGCCCTCGCCCCGCTCAACATCCAGACCGAGGTGACCCGCTATATCGGCTGGCCGGGGCAGGCGACGGCCTACAAGATCGGCGAACTCAAGATCCGCGCCCTGCGCGCCGAGGCCGAAGCGGCCCTCAGCGACGCCTTCGACATCCGCGCCTTCCACGATGTCGTCCTCGGCAACGGGTCGGTGCCGATGGACGTGCTGGAGGCTGAAGTCAAAGGCTGGATCGCGGCGCAGACGGCCGCCGAACCGCCGGCTGCGCCGTAATCCACCGAAACAAATAGCGGCCCAACCTTGTGCTTTGCGACCCCCGCCGCCAAATGGGGCGGGTCATGTTCCGCTTCTTTGAACGCCGCATCGATCCGTTTCCGGAAACCCGGCAGGGCGTTCCCCCGAAGCAGTTTGTAGCCTTCATCTGGCATTATATCCGCGATGCGCTGCCCTGGCTGGCCGTCATGTCGGTCTTTACCGCGCTGGTCGCGGTCGGCGAGGTCGCGCTCTTCGGCTTCCTCGGCGGCATTGTCGACTGGCTGGCTTCGGCCGACCGCGAAGGCTTTCTCGAGCGCGAAGGCCGCACGCTTCTCATCATGGGCGCCGTCCTGCTGATCGGCCTGCCGCTGGCCACGCTGATCCAGGGACTGATCGTCTATCAGGGCCTGATGGGCAATGTTCCCATGAGCGCGCGCTGGCGCATGCACCGCCAGATGCTCGGCCAGTCGATGGGTTTCTTCGGTAACGAGTTTGCCGGGCGCGTCGCCACAAAGGTGATGCAGACGGCATTGTCCGTGCGCGAAGCGGTGATGAAGGTGCTGGATGTCTTCGTCTTCGTCATCGTCTATTTCGTCTCCGCCCTCGCCCTCGTCGGCGCCGCCGATCCGCTGCTGATGCTGCCCTTCATCCTTTGGGCGGTGGTCTACGGCCTCGTCATGTGGTGGTTCGTGCCGCGCCTCGGGAAAATCGCCGAGGCCCAGGCCGATGCCCGCTCGATCATGACCGGCCGCATCGTCGACAGCTATACCAATATCCAGACGGTCAAACTCTTCGCCCATTCCGGCCGCGAGGCGGACTATGCGCGCGAATCGATGACCGGCTTCCTCGCCACCGTCCACCGCCAGATGCGGATGGTCACCGGCTTCAATGCCATCGTCTATCTCAACAATTCGCTGCTGGTCTTCCTCGTCGCGGCTGGCGGCATCTATCTCTGGATGGGCAATCTCGTCGGGGCAGGGGCGGTCGCTGCCGCCGTCGGCCTGACGCTGCGCATCAAGTCGATGTCGCAATGGATCATGTGGGAAGTTGCCGGCCTGTTCGAGAATATCGGTGTCGTCTATGACGGCATGGCCATGCTCGGCAAGCCCGTCGCCGTCACCGATGCGCCGGATGCGGAGGTTCTGCCGCGCGTGCGCGGCGAGGTCGCGTTCGAGGATGTCACCTTCCATTATGGCAAGGGCGCCGGTGTCATCGAACGCCTGAATCTCACCATCCGCCCCGGCGAGAAGATCGGCCTGGTCGGCCGCTCCGGCGCGGGCAAGACGACGCTGACGAGCCTGCTGCTCCGCTTCTACGATGCCGAAGGCGGGCGCATCCTCATCGACGGCCATGACATCGCGAAGGTCACGCAGGATTCCCTCCGGGCACAGATCGGCATGGTGACGCAGGACACGTCCTTGCTGCACCGCTCGATCCGCGAGAACATCGCCTACGGCCATCCGGGCGCCAGCGATGCCGAGATCCGCGCTGCGGCCGAGAAGGCCGAGGCGCATCTCTTCATCGACAGCCTTGAGGATTCAAAGGGCCGCACCGGGCTTGACGCACATGTCGGCGAGCGCGGGGTGAAACTCTCCGGCGGCCAGCGCCAGCGCATTGCCATTGCCCGCATCTTCCTGAAGGACGCGCCCGTCCTGATCCTCGACGAG
>CAYQRX010000258.1:0-4692 GCA_964419865.1 uncultured Hyphomonas sp.
GGATAAGGCGGCCAAGATCGGCGGCGTCGCCATCCCCCTCGACCACCTCGCCGAAGCCGGCCTCCCGCGCCGCGTCGGCGGTCGACGGGCCGACGCACCAGGCTCTGATGCTGCCGGCCGCCACCCCCGCCGAGCCGAAAGCGCGCACACCATTGGCGCTGGTGAAAACGACATCCCCGATCCCGTCCAGGATATCCGGATCAAGACCGGTTTCGACAATGTGAAGCATCGGCGAAACAATGGCCCGGTATCCCAGCGCGCGCAGACGCTCTGCGGTCTCGTCCGCGCCAGGCTGGCTGCGCGTGACGATGACCGGCCAGCTCACCGCTCGTCTCCGAAGACCGGCAGGGCTTCCTTTGCGGAGAAGATGATTTCCTGCGCCACCGCGCGGCCGAGCGCGGCAAGCTGGGCCTCGCTCGCATCCTTGCGGCAGACCCCGTCGCCGCGCCAGCGAGCCGTTCCGCCGGGGCTCAGCACTTCGCCGATCAGCTGCCACTCCTCGCCCCGGTCAAACAGATGTGCGGCGATCGGCGTGCGGCAGCTGCCGTCGAGTTTTTCGAGGAAGGCGCGTTCGGCAATCGCCGCGGCCCGGCTGGGCGCATGGTTGAGGCTTTCGACCGCCCCGCGAAGCTCCGTATCCGCATCATCCCGGATCGCCACTCCGATGATGCCCTGTCCGGCGGCCGGCAGCATGTCTTCCAGCGGCACCGGCACGGCGACATCGGCCATGCCAAGCCGGGTGAGGCCCGCCATGGCAAGGAAGGTTGCATCCGCCTGGCCCTCCTCCAGCTTGCGCATCCGGGTGGCGACATTGCCGCGGAAGGTGACGACCTTCAGATCCGGGCGCAGGGCGAGGGCCTGGGCTTCGCGGCGTAGCGAGGCGGTGCCGAGCACGGCGCCTTCCGCCAGTTCCCGGATCGAGCCGGCCTTGTGGGAGAGAAAACCGTCACGCGGGTCTTCGCGCTCGGGGAAGGCGGCGAGCCACTGGCCATCCGGCAGCACGGAGGGCACATCCTTCAGGCTGTGGACGGCAAGGTCGATCTCGCCGCGCGAGAGGGCATCGTCGAGTTCTCGGGTGAACAGGCCCTTGCCGCCGGAATTGATCAGGCGTTCGGTGGTCAGCTGGTCGCCGGTCGTCGTGAAGGTGACGATCTCGGCCACAAGCGCCCCATTGGAGGCCGCGCGCAGGCTGGCAGCGATCTGGTTTGCCTGGGCGAGCGCCAGCGGAGAGGCGCGCGTGCCGAGGCGGAGGCGCCGGGCGCCAGGTGTTGCAGTTTCGTCGGTCATGTCTCCCACTAGCCGCAGAAACGCGCCTTGCCAATTGACGTGGCGGATAGAGGGGGGTAGGGCTCCTTATCGTTTAACGGCAAATGCCCCGGAGGAACCCCATGTTGCGCAGTGCTGTATCCGCCTTCGCCCTTGTCTTCGTACTCGCCGCCTGCGCGCCCGACGCGCCGACCACGCCGCCGGCGGCGCAGCTTTCCGCCGAAGAACAGGCCGCGCTCAGCGAGCGTCTCAACGCCTGGTTCGATGAGAAATATGAGGAACAGCTGCAGCTCAGCCCGATCCAGCTGACCTTCCTCGGCCGCAAGGACAAGAACGATCAGATCGATTGCGTGACCATCGCCTGTCAGGACGAACAGCTGGCCTGGGCGCGGGCGACCGCCGAAGAGCTGAAAGCCGGCTTCGATCCGCGCCAGCTCTCGCCGGCCGACCGGGATTCCTATGATCTCTGGCTCTATCAGGTCGCCCAGCAGGAAAAGGCCGCCGGATTCCGCGACAACGGCCTGATCTTCGACCAGATGACCGGCATCCACACTTTTGTGCCGACCTTCCTGATGCAGTTCCACACGGTCGATGAGGAGGCCGATGCGCGCGCCTATGTCAGCCGGATTTCCGAGAGCGCCCGCGCGCTTCAGGATCTGCTGGTGCAGGCCCGCGACAAGGCGGACAAGGGCGTGCACGCGCCGCGCTTTGCCTATGAGGCGGTGATCGAGGAATCGCAGAAGATCATCTCCGGCGCTCCGTTTACGGATGGGCCCGACAGCGCGCTCTATGCCGATTTCAAGGCGGATGTTCAGCGCCTTGTCGAGAGCGGCAAGACGCCACCCGAAACCGCAGCCGAGCTGATCGCCGAGGCCGAGGCCGCGCTGACCGGTGATTTCCGGGCCGCGTATGAGGCGATCATCGCCTTCGCCGAGTCCGACCTGCCGAATTCGCCCGATCCGTCGGGCCCGCAGGGCACCAGCACCCAGCCCAATGGCGCTGCCTTCTATGATTTCCGCCTCGGCCAGATGACCACCACCTCGATGACCGCCACCGAGATTCACGAACTCGGCCTGGCGGAAGTCGCCCGCATCCATGAGGAAATGGAGGCGATCAAGGCCTCTGTCGGGTTTGAGGGGTCGCTGAACGAATTCTTCACCAGCATCCGGGATGCGACCGACGATCCGCGCCATTACTATCCGGATACGGATGAGGGCCGCCAGGCCTATATCGATGACGCAACCGCCGCGATCGAGAAGATCAAGGCCGTCCTGCCGGACTATTTCGGCATCCTGCCCAAAGCGGACCTTGTGGTGAAGCGGGTCGAGCCCTTCCGCGAGCAGCCGGGCGCGGCGCAGCATTATTATCCGGGCACGCCGGATGGATCGCGCCCCGGTGTCTATTACGCCCACCTGTCCGACATGACCGCGATGCCGAAAGGCGAGCTGGAGGTCATCGCCTATCATGAGGGCCTGCCCGGCCACCATATGCAGCTCTCGATTGCGCAGGAGCTGACCGGTGTGCCGACCTTCCGGACCCAGGCCGGCTTTACCGCCTATTCCGAAGGCTGGGGCCTCTATTCCGAGAAGCTGGCCAGCGAAATGCCGGGTACGTTTGAAGATCCGTATTCGGACTTCGGCCGCCTCGGCTCGGAAATCTGGCGCGCCATCCGTCTGGTGGTTGACACCGGCCTGCATGCCAAGGGTTGGACCGAGGAGCAGGCGGTGCAGTATTTCCTCGAGAACTCCGCCATCACCGAGGCGCAGGCCCGCTCCGAAGTGCGCCGCTATATCGTGATGCCGGGGCAGGCGACGGCCTACAAGATCGGCATGATCGAAATCCAGCAGATGCGCGCGAAGGCGGAGGCCGAGCTTGGCGACAAGTTCGACATCCGCGCCTTCCATGACACGGTTCTCGGCGGCGGCGCGCTGCCGCTGGAGATGCTCAGCGCCAAGGTTGACCGCTGGATTGCGGATGTGAAGGCGTCGTAAGAGGCTGGACCTTCGGGCAGATCAAGGCCCTCTCCGGAAACGGGGAGGGCTTTTTGTTTGGGGGTGCGGCCTGAACCCCTCTCCTTTGGGAGAGGGGTAGGGGTGAGGGGGCGCTACGCCGGACCTGCTGTGCTTCGGTGAGAGGTCAGTCCCCCTCATCCCCAACCCCTGCTCCCGGGGAGAAGGGGCTTGGTGGTGATAGCGCTATCAGATTCTCCTTGACCCTGGCACCGTCCTGCCAAATCCTGCCCGGCAGAACACTGAAACCGGGGAGACAAGCCATGTTCAGACAGACATTCGCCGCGGGTGCGGCGCTCCTGCTGATGGGGTGCAATGGCGCGCCGCCGGAGCCCGCGCCGGATGCGTTCGCGGCGCTGCCGGTCGTCAACACGGACGGGACCAATCCGATCGTGCGAAACAAATTCACCGCCGACCCAGCGCCCCTCGTGCATGACGGGCGGCTCTGGCTCTATGTCGGCCATGACGAGGCGGGCGAGGGGGAGATGTTCAACATCACCGAATGGCTCGTCTATTCGACAGACGACCTGCAGACCTGGGTGGATCATGGGCCGGTGATGAAGCCGACGGATTTCGCCTGGGCGAGCCGCGATGCCTGGGCCTCGGAAGTGATCGAGAAGGACGGGCGCTTCTGGTTCTATACCACCGTCGAGCATGACGACACCGATCATGGCAAGGCGATCGGCGTGGCGGTGGCCGATGCGCCGACGGGGCCGTTCGTCGATGCGCGCGGCTCGGCGCTGGTGAAGAACAGCGATACCGACGGGCCGCACTGGTGGGACGATATCGACCCGACCGCCTTCGAGGACGATGACGGCACGGTCTGGCTCTATTGGGGCAATGCGCATCTTTATTATGCGCCGCTCGCGCCGGACATGATCAGCCTCGCCGATGAGATCAGACGGGTGGAGGTGCCGCATTTCACCGAAGGGCCGTGGCTGTTCAAGCGTGGGGATATTTATTACCTCGCCTATGCCGGAATCGATGAGGCCGAGCATGATTGGGAGCAGATCTATTACGCTACCGCGTCGAGGGTGACGGGGCCGTGGACCTTCCGTGGTAAGATCATGGGGATCGCGGAGAACAGCTTCACGATCCATCCGGGGATCGTGGAGTTCCAGGGCAATTGGTATCTCTTCTATCACAATGGTGCCCTGTCGATTGACGGGGTTGAGGGCGCGCTGGGGCGCCGCTCGGTGCGCGCCGAGCATATGTATTTCAATGAGGACGGGACGATCCGCCCGGTCGTGGCGACGGAGGCTGGGGTGAGTGCGCCGCGGGGGGAGTGAGCTGGGCTTCCCCCCTCCGTCCGCTTCGCGTCCACCTCCCCCGCGCGCGGGGGAGGGGCCGGTTGCACTTTGCCTCATGCGCAGCGCCCTTGTCCTCCCCTGCGATTGCGGGGGAGGTGCCCGCAGGG
>CAYQRX010000259.1:0-4677 GCA_964419865.1 uncultured Hyphomonas sp.
GATGAACAGGGATTGAGGCGGCAGAATGGCCGCCCGTATCGCCCTCTTCGATCTTGGCGGCGTCCTGCTCGACTGGTCGCCGGCCCGGCTCTACTCGAAAATCTTCACTGACGCCGCCGAGCGCGACCGCTTCCTGTCGGACGTCTGTAGCATGGACTGGCACCTGGCGCATGACCGGGGCGTCAGCTTTGCCGACAATGCGGCTCCGCTGATCGCCCGCCATCCGCAGTATGAAAACCAGATCCGTGCCTGGCACAGCCGCTGGGCCGAGATGTTCGACGGTTATGTTGCCGGCACCGACCGGCTGATCGAAATGCTGTATGGCCGCGGGGTCGAGATCTACGGCGTCTCCAACATGCCGGCTGAAATCTGGCCGATGATGCTGGACATGTTCCCGGCGCTGCACCGGTTCCGCCATATCGTCGTCTCCGGCCAGATCGGCCTGGTGAAGCCCGATCCGGCAATCTTCCATTATACCCGCGCCAAGATGGGCGATCCTGCGCCGGATGAAATCTTCTTTATCGACGACGCGCCGCGCAATGTCGCCACCGCCGAGGCGCTGGGCTACCGCACCCATCTTTTCCGCGATGCGGCCTCGCTGGAAACCGCGCTGGTCCGCGAAGGCCTGATCTGACCCGAGCTGTCCCCGATTGGCCGCATCTGGCCGCATCTGACCGAGGACCGTTGCTCCCGGCCGCCAGCGAGGCATATTAAAAACCATGCTGAAGCGGCTCCTCCCTGCCCTCGCCCTCCTCGCGCTCACGCCGGCGGCGAGCCATGCCCTGCCCTCGGATACGATGTTCGAGCGGCTGAAATCGGCCGAGGGCGAGATGGAAGCGGCCGATGTCGCCGACGATATCTGGGCGACCTGGCTCGAATCCGGCTCGCCCAGCGCCGATCTCGTGATGAGCCGGGCCGTCACCGTGATCGGCGCCGGCGACTTTGAACTCGGCCGCGAGCTGCTCGACCGTGTGATCCTGCTGCGCCCGGATTTCGCCGAAGCCTGGCACCGCCGCGCCGGGCTGTTCCTGGCCGAGGAGAACTATTCCGAGGCCCTGCGCGACCTGAACCAGGCCCTGGAAATCGAGCCCCGCCATTTCGGCGCCTGGCTCGGCATGGGCTACATCCTCGAACAACTGGGCGGCGAAAAGGAAGCGCTCGAAAGCTATCGCGAGGCGCTGAAAATCTATCCGCTGATGCCGCAGGCAAAGGCCGCCGAAGCACGCCTGTCGCGCAAGGCCGAAGGTCTGGAGCTCTGAAACGCATGCTGACCGCGTCTCTGGTGGCGCTTTCCGGCCTCGGGCTTGGCGCCTGTGTGACCAGTATGGCTTACACCTCGAAGGTTGAGACCGCCCTTCCCCCCGAAGGCCGGATGATCGATGTGGGCGGGCACAGCGTGCATGTCATGACCCGCGGCGAAGCCCAGGCCCCGCCCGTACTGATGATCCACGGCGCCAGCGCCAATGCGCGCGAGTTCAGCTGGACGCTTGCCCCGCGCCTTGAGGCGGACATGCACGTCCTGATGGCAGACCGGCCCGGCCATGGCTGGTCGCAGCGGTTTGAGGGCGCGGAGATGCTGGCGGCACAGGCGCGCCAGATGGCCGGTGTACTCGATGAGATGGTGCCCGGCCAGAAGGCGGTCGTCGTCGGCCATTCCTTCGGCGGCGCCGTCGCCCTGCGTGTGGCCCTCGACCGGCCGGACCTCGTCTCCGGCCTCGTCCTGCTCGCCCCGGCCACCCATACATGGGAAACCGGCGGCACCGCCTGGTATAATCAAGTCGGCGCCTTACCGCTGATCGGGCCTGCCTTTTCCCAACTTGTGCCGCTGGTCGGGCCGAGCCAGATGAAAAACGGCATTTCCAGTGTCTTCTCTCCCGCCGAGCCGCCGGCCGGCTATTTTGAGAATTCCGGCATCAGCCTCTATCTGCGCCCTGCAAACTTCCGGGCGAATGCGGCGGATATGGCCGCGCTGAAGGAAGAACTTGCCGAGCAATCAAGGCGCTATGACGAGCTGAGCGTTCCCGTGACGGTCTTCTCCGGCAGCGGCGACCGCGTCCTGTCCCCGAAGATCCATACCGGCCAGCTCAAGCGGCAGGTGGCGATCGATCTCATCATCCTGAAGGAAGAAGGCCATATGCCCCACCATGGCGAGGGCGAAGCTGTTGCCAGCGCGATACGGCGTCTGGCCATCAACCCTCAGACCCGCTAAGAGCCTCCCCTTCGCCTCAAGACCCGGAAAGGACCTGCCATGGACGACAGCTTCGAGCTGACCAAGATCGACGAAACCACCCGGGAAAAACTCCGCCAGACCGTCGCCAAGATCGAGCGGCTGGAAGAGGAAAAGAAGGAAGTCGCCGAGCAGATCAAGGAAGTCTATGCCGAGGCCAAGGCGATCGGCTTCGATACCAAGGCGCTGCGCGCGGTGATCCGCTTGCGGAAGATTGACAAGGCCGAGCGCGACGAACAGGAAATGGTGCTGGAGACCTATCTGATCGCCCTCGGCGAAGCGTGAGATTGCGCGCCGGGGCGAATACGTCTCAGGTGAGGGCATGCCGAGAGAGGTTGACGAGCGCAAGAAACGCGCCGCGCTGCGAAAGCTGAGGCGGGCGGCCGAACTGGCCGAAAGGGGCCTCGGCCCGCCCTTGTCCGATTGGGAACGGGAGTTTCTGGAAGGCGTCGAAGGCCGGATCGAGAAGTTCGGCTCTGCCTTCGCCGATCCGATGAAAGGCGGCGAGGGCGAAGCGCTCTCCGGCCTGCAGCAGGCCAAGCTGCGCGAGATCGACAAGAAGGCACGCGGCAAGGCGCCAAGGGGTCTGCAGACCAAAAAGCCGCTCGGGATGAAACGCCGCCCACCGGCCCGCAACCGCGAGGCAGAAGGCGAAACCGACGCCGAAACTGCCCCGCCGCCGCCAAAACAGAAACCCGCCCTTGTGCCAGCCTCCAGCCTGCCCCCGCCCGCACCGGGCAATGTCACCCGTCTTTCGCGTGCCAAGCCCAAATTCACGGTGATTGAGGGCGGCGGGAAAAAAACTGAAAACTGATCGCGTCGGAGCGCGTATAAAGGGCCATGACTGTGACCGCAGCCCCCGCCCTCGCCCGCACCGTTCTGATTACGGGCGCGTCGAGCGGTATCGGTGAGGCGGCTGCCCGCCATCTTGCTGCACGTGGCTGGACGGTGTTTGCCGGGGTGCGGTCGGACAAGGACGCCGCTGCGCTGAAAACCGGCGCATCCGGCGATCTGCGCCCGCTGATACTGGACGTTACAAAAGCAGAGGATGTCGACGCCGCCGTCGCGGCAATATCCGTCGCGCTTGGATCACGGCGCCTTTCCGGCCTCATCAACAATGCCGGGATTGCGAAGATGGGGCCGCTGGCGATCCAGCCGCTGGCCGATTTCGAAGCGCATTTCGCCGTCAATGTCTTCGGCCTGCTGCGCATCACGCAGGCCTGCGCGCCCCTGCTCGGCGCAGACCCGGCCCGGGAAGGCCCGCCGGGCCGGATCGTGACGATCACCTCGGTCGGCGGCCGGATCGCCTCACCGTTCCTCGGGGCCTATGTGGCCACCAAGCACGCCAATGAAGCGATGAGCGATACGCTGCGCCGGGAACTGGCCATCTATGGCATCGACGCCATTGCCATCGGTCCAGGCTCGGTCAAGACGCCGATCTGGGACAAGGCGGAGCGCGACAATTCCGAAGGCCCCTATGCCAAAAGCGATTGGGCCGAACCGCTGAAGGCCTTTGAAGAAACAATGCTTGGGGGCGGGCGGACCGGGCTGGCGCCGGAGCGGATTGCCCGGGTCATCGAGACGGCCCTGACGGCGAAAAAGCCGAAAGCGCGGTATGCGCCGGTGCCCGGCAAACTCACCAACTTCATCCTCCCGGCCCTGCTGCCGAAACGGATGCTCGACCGCGTGTTCATCTCGCGGTTCGGATTGAAGCGGCGCTGAGGCTGCCGCCTGTGTGCCGGGAACGGAATCCCGGCAGAAACTGACGCCCCCGTCATTTTTCTCCCTTGACGCCCGTTGCGGAAGGCCGAGGCATGTCCTGTCAAACGGGAGGAAAATGAATGGCCGATCTCAAGGGCAAGGTAGCCGTCATCACCGGCGCGGCGAGCGGTATCGGGCTGGCCGGTGTCGAGACCTTCATCGCCGCCGGCGCCAAGGTCATCGCCGGCGACATCCAGGATGAAAAAGGCAAGGCGCTGGAAACCCGTTTCGGCAGCGACCGGCTGCGCTTCGTGCATTGCGACGTGACCGATATGGGCGAGCTCAAAGCCATCATGGATGCCGCGCCCGCGGCGTTCGGCGCGCTCGATATCGTCTGGAACAATGCCGGCCATGGCGGCACCAATACGTCGGTCGAGGAACTCGACCTGGACGGCTATGACCAGACCATGAACCTGCTTCTGAAACAGGTCTTCGCCGGCACCAAGTTCGCCATTCCCCACATGAAGGAGAAGGGCGGCGCGATCATCAACACCTCCTCGATCAGCGCCGTTTCGGCCGGCTATGCGCCGATCACCTATTCGGTCGCCAAGAAGGGTGTGGCGCATTTCTCCAAGCTCGCCGCCGCTGAGCTCGCCAAATACAAGATCCGCGTCAACGCGATCCTGCCCGGCTTCATCGCCACCTCGATCTTCGGCGCCTCGCTCGGCCTGCCGCGGGAGGTGGCCGAC
>CAYQRX010000260.1:0-4659 GCA_964419865.1 uncultured Hyphomonas sp.
TGCGACCTATACGACCGGGCAGGCCTACGCCATCGACGGAGGTTGGTCGACCTGACCAGTGTTCGCTGCCGGTCGACACTCGCGCGACAACAGCGCCTCAGGGCTCTTCGGCGGCGACCCGTTGCCGCTGCTCGCTCAGCCCCTCGATACCGAGCCGTACGATCTGTCCGGGCCGAAGGTAGACGGGGGGCTTCTGGCCCATGCCGACGCCCGGCGGCGTGCCGGTGGAAATGATGTCGCCGCTCTGCAGGCTCATGAAACGGCTGACATAGCTGACCAGCTCGGCTATCCCGAAAATCATCGTACGGGTTGACCCGTCCTGAAACCGCCTGCCATCGACCTCGAGCCACATGTCAAGGTCGCCGGGGTTCGCGACCTCGTCCGCCGTCACGAGCCACGGGCCGATTGGACCGAAGGTGTCGCACCCCTTGCCCTTGTCCCAGGTGCCGCCCCGTTCGAGCTGAAACTCACGCTCCGAAACATCGTTTACGACACAGTATCCGGCCACGTGAGACAGGGCGTCGCGCTCGTCTATATGCTTGCCCGGCTTGCCGATAACGACGCCGAGTTCGACCTCCCAATCAGTCTTTTGCGAGCCGCGCGGGATCAGGATGGTATCGTTCGGCCCGCAGATCGCGCTGGTCGCCTTCATGAAGATGATGGGCTCGGTCGGCACCGGCGCCCCGGATTCAGCCGCATGGTCAGCATAATTGAGCCCTATGCAGATGAACTTTCCGACCCCGCCTACGCAAGGCCCGTATCGAACGTCGTCGGCCACCAGCGGCAACTGGCCGGCTGCGACGGATCGCAGCGACAGCAGGCCCTCCGGCGTCAGCGTCCGCCCGGCGATATCGCCTATGACTCCGGAGAGATCGCGGAGAGTGCCGTCGGTGTGAACGATGGCGGGTTTTTCATGACCTGGTTGGCCCACGCGTGCAAGTTTCATGACCTGTGCCATAACTCCAATGATCGGAATGCGCGCCGGAGCATGTTTCCATTTCATGGAAACATGCTCCGATGTATCAAATTGAACGCAAACAGCCTCTAGTAGGTCGCGCGTCCGCCCGAGAGATCGAACACCGCGCCCGTTGTGAAGCTGTTCTCATCGCTGGCAAGCCAGGCGATCATGGCTGCCGCCTCTTCCACTTCCAGAAACCTGCCGCGCGGAATCTTCGACAGCATATAGTCGATATGAGTCTGCGACATCTGGTCGAAAAGACTCGTGCGCGCTGCGGCAGGCGTAACGCAATTGACCGACAGGCCGCTTCCGGCCGTTTCCTTGCCGATCGATTTCGTCAGCGCGATCACGCCGGCCTTCGAGGCCGAGTATGCGGCGGCGTTCGGATTGCCCTCCTTGCCTGCGATTGAGGCGACAGTGACGATGCGGCCGTAACCCCGCTCGATCATGCCGGGCAGAACCGCCTTGCAGCAATGGAAAACACCGTTCAGATTAACGTCGACGATGCGCCGCCACTCGTCAACGGGATAGTCCGCCACGCTGGCGTTGACACCGGCAATTCCAGCATTAGCTACGAGTATGTCGATCTTGCCGAACTGACCGTGGTCTTGCCGGGCGGCCTCCCGCACGGCACCGAAGTCAACCTGGTCGACAACCCGGAACAGGGTTCCCTCGCCCAGTTCCCGCGCCGTCGCCTCGACCCGTTCCGCGTCACGGTCCCACAGCGAGACCTGCGCGCCGCATGCCACCAGCCGCGCGGCGACCGCGCGGCCGATGCCCTGTGCACCGCCCGTCACGATCGCCTTGCGGCCCTGCAACCTGATGTCGTTTCTCTGAATGGCCTGCATGCCAGTTCCCCTCCCGATCACGGTCCGAAGAAGCGGGCAGCGTCGGGTGTGTACTGGGCGAGTTGATCCGGATCGATCGCGATGCCAAGGCCGGGGCGGTTCGGAATGGTCAGATAGCCGTCCTGGTCCAGCGAGAAAGGCTCATGCGTGATACGATCAACATAGGCGCTGCCGCCGATATACTCCACGAGATCGCAGTCGTGGATTGCAGAGGCCAGTTGCAGGTCGGCGGCAAGGCCGATCGCCGTGTTCCATCCGTGGCCGATGTAGCGAACTCCGAATTCCTGGGCCATCAAGGCAATGCGCCGCTGCTCGCTGATGCCGCCCACCTTTGTTACGTCCGGCTGCACGATGTCCAAAGCGCCGCGGACCAGCCAGGGCGTAAAGGACTGCCGACGTGTCAGAACCTCGCCGCCGGCGATCGGAACCGGACTTGCCCTTCTCAGGTCGACGAAATCGTTGATTGCGTCGGGATTCAGCGCTTCCTCGAACCAGCCGACGTTATAATCCTTGAGCATCTGCGCCGTGTTCAGCGCCCATTTCAGGCCATTCGGCCAATAGGCGTCGCTCGCACCCGCATCGACGAACAGACTGGCGTTGTCGCCGATCGCGGCGCGGGCCGCGCGGATGATCGCCTCGTCCTTGCGCGGGTCCTCCCGCCGCCCGAACGGCCCCCAGCCGATCTTGAAAGCGCGAAAGCCGCGCTCGAAATGAGGCGCGATGACATCCGCCATCCGGTCGGGCTCGTCCATCAGCAGCGAACAGTAGGGCTTCACCCGGTCGCGGTATCGGCCGCCCAGCAGCGTGCCGACCGACAAGCCGGTCGCCTGGCCCAGGATGTCCCAGAGAGCCATGTCGATCCCGCTCACGGTGTGCGTGATGGAGCCGCCGCGCCCCATCCAGAACGTGCTCTGATGCAGTTTCTCGCTGACGCGCTCCGGCTCCAGCGCATTCTCGCCGATCAGCAGGGGCTCCAGAACGGCGCTCGCCGCCTCGACCAGCGCGCCGTTGGTGAAGACGCTGCCGAACCCGGTGAGGCCGCAATCGGTGTGAATGGCGATCAGCGCATGGATCGAATCGCGCTTGTCGATCTCCCTGGTCCAGCCACAATGCGGACTCTCGCCCTGCAAGGAAGCAACACGGATGCTGACGATGCTCGCGGCAGGCAGGGCAGCGCGTTTCTGGTGCGGCTGCGACGCGTCGGAAGGCGGGTGCATGATCTGATCTGCTCCAAAATGGAAGGGATAGGGCAACTGCGCGATTTCAACTTGACACCGGACAGTATCGTATACAATCATACGAAGCAAGTCATCTTTAGAGGTTCCGGATGAGCGCCAGCCAGGAAAAAAGCCGCATCGTGTGCCCGATTGATTTCGACAGGGAGGGCCGGCAGGCGGGTTACGCCCGGGCGCCGCTGTCCCGGAACAATTCGGGGTGGGGAACGGTCGAGATCCCCATCATCGTCGTCAAGAACGGCACCGGACCAACGGTGCTTTTCACAGGAGGGGTGCACGGCGACGAGTACGAAGGGCCGATCGCCATCTCGCGTCTGGCGAGAGAGTTGCGGCCCGAGGAGGTTCAGGGCCGGGTCATCATGATGCCGGCCGTGAACATTCCCGCTATCCTGGCCGACACCCGCCTGTCGCCCGTCGATGGCTGGGACATCAACCGCTGTTTTCCCGGCAATGCCAAAGGCACGTTCAGCCAGATGCTTGCGCATTTCCTCGACAGCGTCATCCTGCCGCTGGCGGACATTTCGGTCGACATGCACACGGCGGGCCATTCCTTCGACTCGGCCCTGTCGACGAACATGCATCATGTCGACGACGCAGAAACGCGCCGGAAAACGCTGGCCGCCGCCACAGCGTTCGGGGCGCCCTACAACGTTGTTTTCGGGGGCGTCGACGAGAGCTCCACCTTCACCTCGTGCGCCGAGAGGCGGAGTATCATCTCGCTCGGCACCGAACTCGGCGGATGGGGCCGGGTGAACATAGAGGGTGTCCGCGTCGGTTACCGCGGCTGCCGCAACATCCTGAAGCATATGGGCGTGATCGCAGGCGAACCCGAAACGCAGCAGCAGGACGGCAGACCCGGAACAACCCACAAGATGGTGCGTGATGCCCGATCCTATGTCTTCTCGCCCAGGGCGGGGCTGTTCGAGCCCACCCACTACGTTGGCGAGGAAGTCCATGCCGGCGAGATTGCCGGCTATCTTCACTTCATCGAAGACGTCGATTCCGAGCCGCTCGTCCTGAAATACGAGAAGAACGGGATCATCTGGTTCGGCGCCGGCCCGGGCCGGGTGGCGCGGGGCGACGCGGTGGCGATCATCATGGAAGATTACGAAGACGACTGGCCAGTCCAAACAACAGGTTAAAAGCCGATCATGAAAAAAATTCTCATCGTCGAATGCATGCAGGAAATCTCGTCTTTCAATCCCGTTCCGACGGAATATGATTATTTCGATATCGAAGAGGGCGGGGAACTGTTTCAGCACCGGGGCAGAAACACGGCCATCGGCGGCGCGCTCAAGGTTTTCGAGGCCGATCCGGGAATCGAAGTCATTCCGACGATCGCCGCGCGCGCTGGCAGCGCGGGTCCTCTCTCGAAGGAAGGCTGGAGCCGCCTCTCCGGACAGGTTCTCGATGCCGTCAGCGCCAGCATCGGCCAGGTCGACGGCGTTTTCGTCTCTCTCCACGGCGCCATGGGGGCCGACGGCGAGCTGGACCCCGAGGGCTATCTGCTGGAGCGGATCCGCACCTTGGCCGGCGACCGTCTTCCCATCGTGATCTCGCTCGACCTGCATGGCATCCTGACCGACAGGATGATCCGGCAGGTGGATGGACTGGCGAT
>CAYQRX010000261.1:0-4625 GCA_964419865.1 uncultured Hyphomonas sp.
CCTCGGCGCCATGATCGGCCAGCATCATCCCGGCGAACGGCCCCGGGCCGATGCCTGCCATCTCGATGATGCGAATTCCCTGAAGCGGACCTGCCATTAACCTCTCCCTCTATATGGTTGAACGCCCTGATCGGGCAGCCACAGGCCCGCAGGCGGCGGGCCGGATTGCCAGAACACATCGATCGGGATCCCGCCGCGCGGATACCAGTAGCCGCCGATTCGCAGCCACTGTGGCTGCATCTCGTCGAACAGGCGCTTGCCGATGCCGACGGTGCAGGCCTCGTGGAAGGCGGCGTGGTTGCGGAAGGACCCGAGAAAAAGCTTAAGCGCCTTCGATTCGACAATCCGCTCTCCCGGCACATAATCGATGACGAGATGCGCGAAATCGGGCTGGCCGGTCATCGGGCAGAGCGAAGTGAACTCGGGCGCGACGAATCGCACGAGATAGAGGGCGCCCGGGTGCGGATTGGGCGGATAATCGAGCCGCGCCTCTTCCGGCGTGGCGGGCAGCCCGGATGCCTGGCCCAGGTGGGCGGGTGTATAGCTGGAGTCGGCGCTCATGGAAAAAGCGCCTAGACGTCTACCCTCTTGAATTAAACCCCCCGATGCTGCTAAGCGCCCCACCTCGCTGGAGGCCGCTTTAGCTCAGCTGGTAGAGCACATCATTCGTAATGATGGGGTCAGGTGTTCAAGTCACCTAAGCGGCACCATTTCCCTTTTTCGCCCCCTATTCGGCTTCGGGATCTGCCGGCCTCGCGCGCCTCGCTGGCCCGGCCTCGGGGTCATTCAGCATACGCACCTCGCGCTGCGGGAAGGGTATGGTGATCCCATGCGCCTTGAACGCGTCCCATAACGCCAGATAAATCCCGCCGCGGACGCTGGCGAGACCCGCCTGGGCGTCCCTGATCCAGACGCGCAGGACATAGTCGACGGAACTGTCCCCGAATCCGGTTATGTGACAGGCGGCGGATCTGTCGCCCAGCACGCGCGGCACGCTTGATGCCGCCTCCACGGCGACCTTGCGGACCAGATGGGGGTCGTCGCGATAGGACGTCCCGAATGACAGGTCGATGCGCACAAAATCGTCTGAATGGGACCAGTTTATGACCTGACCGGTGACAAGGTCTTCGTTGGGTATCAGGAACTCACGCCCATCGCGGGTGACGACGGACACATAGCGCGCGCCGAGCTGGTTGATCCATCCGAATGTGTCGCCAATGCTGATCACATCACCCGGCTTCACCGACTTGTCGAGGAGGATGATGACGCCGGATACGAGGTTTGAAACAACCTTCTGAAGGCCAAAGCCGATACCGAGGCCGATGGCGCCGGAAAGAACGGCCAGGCCGGTGAGATCGAACCCCAGGGCTTGCAGGCCGATGGCGATGACAATGCCAAAGAAGAGGACCTGCAGGACCTTTGTCGTCAGAACCCGCATGGACGGCGAGATATCCTCGCTGCTGGAAAACCGGCTGACGAGTGCATGCAGGACCAACCGCGCACTGAGAAATAGTATTGCGGTGACGACCACCGCCTTCAACACAGACAGCGCGGACAGTCTGAACTCGCCGAAGCTGATCGCGACACTGTCCAGGAACGTTGCCGCCCCGTCCAGAAAGCCAAAAAAGAAAAGGCCGATATAAACGGCCGCGCCGAACATGACGATTCGCCGGAGGGGCGGATACCGGATCAGCTGAGCGGCAAAGCTGACAACCAGCCATGCGGCGTAGATACGGGCGATGGTTCCCAGAATCTGACTGCGCTCAGGAGGCGCCGCCTCATACATGATCCAGACGGCGGCCGATATCAGCAGAAGGAAGAAGACGCCGCGCAGCCGCCGGAGCACGATGACCGCCAGTCGCAGCCGCCAGCCGCGCCAGGCATCGTGCCCGCGAACCCATGCCTCCAGCCGGGGCGCCGCGATCATGTGCAGCAGCTGTGCCAGGACGACGAGCCCGAGAACAAGCCCAAGCTGGAAAACCGTCCAAGGCGCACTGATCGTGTGAAGCACGCTCTCAGCGTCTTCAATCAGCCCGGTCGCGGTTTCGATCAGCTCCTGCTCCACATCGCCCTCTTTCTGGCCGGGTGGGTCCTGCCCGGATTATGTGCCAACTCACAGCCAGAGCGAAGACCTGGCCGGCGCACTGTCTGCAAGCGCAAGAACACGTTCCGGCTTCGGCCAAAGGATGCACCAGACTTCCGCCGCTGGCTACACCCAAGCCAGATTGCGGCGCGCTTGCTGGCCGATCGGCTGGCTGGTTTCCTTTTCATCAGATGCATGCGCCCTAGGTTTCGGCGGATGAGCGCTGTTGTGTTTGGAAGTTCGGGCGGGATCGGGCGGGCGCTGGCCGAAGGGCTGGTGCGCCGGGGTGGGTATGGGCGCGTGTTTGCCGTCTCGCGCAGCGGGGCACCGGTGGACGGGGCCGAGGCGATTGCGGCCGATTTCCTGGATGAGGACGCGCTGGGCGCGGCCGCCGCCCGGATCGCGGAGGCCGGGCCGGTGCGTCTCTGCATTACGGCGAGCGGCATCCTGTCGGACGACGCAGACCTGCAGCCGGAGAAGGCCGCGCGCCAGCAGAGCCTTGCCGCCTTCGAGCGGGTCTTCGCGGCCAATACGTTCGCCCCGGCGCTGATTGCGAAGCACATGCTGGGGCTGATGGCGCGCAAGGAACGCAGCGTGTTTGCCGCGCTGTCGGCGCGGGTGGGCTCGATCTCCGATAATCGGCTGGGCGGCTGGCATGCCTACCGCGCGTCGAAGGCGGCGCTCAACATGCTGATCCGCAATTATGCCATCGAGCAGGCCCGCCGGGCGCCGGGGGCGATCTGTGTGGGGCTTCATCCGGGCACGGTGGATACGCCGCTGTCGGCGCCGTTCCAGTCGGGCGTGGCGGAGGGGCGGCTGTTTGCGCCGGGCGAGGCGGCGGGGCACCTGCTGGATGTGATCGATGCTCTGGGGCCGGAGGATTCCGGCCGGTGTTTCGACTGGGCGGGAAAGGAAGTCCTGCCCTAGAGGCGGAACTGGCCCTCGATCACGGTGACGGCCTGGCCGATGAGTTTGCAGCGCTCGCCTTCCAGTTTCACGTCGATGCGGGCGCCGCGGCCGGGATAGGCCTGGTGGCAACGCGCTTCGGGCTGGTTGAAATGGGTGGCCAGGATGCGGGCGAGCATGGTGTGCCAGCTTCCCGTCGCGGGGTCTTCGTCGATGCCGGAGCCGGGCGCGAAGAAGCGGGACGTTGCATCGATGCCGGCCTCTCCGCCAAGGGCGAAACAGCCGAAATTGCCGCGGTCCCAGTCCTCGCCATCGGCGCCGAGCGTCTTCAGGGCGCGGTGGTCGGGGGCGAGGCGATGCACGGCTTCGGGGCTGTCGAAACGGGCGGCGTAGAACATGCCGCCCCAGGCCTCGACGGGCCGGGCGCCGAGGGCGGCGGCGATTTCGTCCGTAACCGGAACGGGCTGGATCGGCGCGGAGGGGAAATCCATCTCGAGCCGGCCATCCTCGAGCCGGCGCACGCTGAGCCGGCCGGAGCGGACGGTGTCGAAATGGATGACATCCGTATCATAGCCGCCGGCATCGAACAGGACATGCGCTGAGGCGAGCGTGGCATGGCCGCAGAGCGGGACTTCGACCGCCGGCGTGAACCAGCGCAGCGCCCAGACCCCGTCTGCCTGCGGCACGAGATAGGCGGTCTCGGCGACATTGTTTTCCGCCGCGATCTTCTGCAGCGTCTCATCCGGCAGGAACGCCTCCATCGGCATGACGCAGGCCTGGTTGCCCTCGAAGGAGCGGCTGGCGAAGGCATCGACCTGGTAGAAGGGCAGAATGGACATGGCGGACCTCATCGCGGCTGGTCAAGGCGGGTCTCATCGCACGGGCCGGGCAGCGCGGCAAACGAGGATTTCTTACGAACCGTTCAGATGCGCTGCAGGCAGAGGCCCTGCCCCGGAGGCCGCGTCAGGCGACTTTGAGCGGCCCGATATCGGCGATGTCGTTCGCCGCGCCGTCCCGGCTCAGCTCGTAGTGCATCTGGAGGTTCAGCCAGAATTCGGTGCTGGTGCCGAGCGCGCGGGCGAGGCGCCTTGCCGTATCGACCGTCATGGCGGTTTCTTCCCGGATCAGCCGCTCGATACGGGCGCGGGGTACACGGATGTGTTTTGCCAGCCGGATCGGGCTGATGCCCATCGGCTCCAGAAACTCATGCTTCAGGATTTCACCGGGATGGACCGGCACTTGAAGCCTAACCATGGTCATCTCCTTTCAGTGGTAATCCACTATCTCGACATCTTCCGGCCCATTATCGGTCCATGTGAAACAGATACGCCATTGATCGTTGATCCGGATCGAATGCTGGCCGGCGCGGTCACCCTTCAGCGCTTCGAGCCGGTTGCCGGGCGGCATGCGGAGGTCATCCAGCATATGAGCCGCCTGAAGCATCGCAACTTTCCGGACCGCCACCCTGAACAGGTTGGACGGAAAGCCCTTGCCCGGCTCGCCGGCCAGAACCTGCTCGATCAGGGCGCCCTTGGTGCTCTGTATCATGCGGCAGAATGTATCATAACGTGATACATTGTCAAGTGTGCTCTTTCAGGCAGCACTTTTGCCCGCAGGTCCGGCGGTCCGGTGCGGG
>CAYQRX010000262.1:0-4620 GCA_964419865.1 uncultured Hyphomonas sp.
TCCATCTGGTCGATGTGCCGATCGACTATTCCGAAAACACGCGCGTGCTGGTCGAAGAATTGCGCAACCGGACGCCTGACGTGGAATGCGCGTGAATGCAGGTCGAGGAACACCGCCAATGCTGACAGTCGTGCAAGCCTTCGATCGTGCGCCGATCACGGAGATCGAGACCGACGATGCCGCCGCGCTGGAGCGCAAGCTGCAGGCGGCCGAGCAGGTCTTCAGGGATCGCGATGGCTGGCTTAAGCCTCACCGGCGTATTGCCATCCTGCGCAGGCTTGCCGCGCTGATGGAAGGCAGGCGCGATCATCTTGCCATGCAGATCGCCCGAGAGGGCGGCAAGCCGCTGGCCGACGCAATCGTCGAAACCAACCGCGCCATCGACGGCGTTCACAACGCAGCCGACGAGTTGCGCAATTTCGCCGGCCGCGAAATTCCGATGGGGCTGTCGCCGGCGGCCGAGAACCGCTGGGCCTTCACCACGAAGGAACCCATCGGCGTCGTCGCGGCGATCTCCGCCTTCAACCATCCTTTGAACCTGATCGTCCATCAGGTCGCGCCGGCCATCGCGGTGGGCTGCCCGGTCATCGTCAAGCCGGCGATCACGACGCCGCTGTCCTGCATCGACTTCGTGGCGCTTGCCCACGAGGCAGGCCTGCCCGAACCCTGGTGCCAGAGCTTCATCACGCAGGACAACGATCTGGCCGAAAAGCTGGCGACCGACGGGCGGATCGCCTTCCTGAGCTTCATTGGTTCGACCAGGGTCGGCTGGTCGCTGCATGCCAAGCTGCCACATGGCGCGCGTTCGGCACTGGAGCATGGCGGCGCCGCGCCGGCCATCGTCGACCGCAGCGCCGATCTCGGCAAGGTCGTCGAGCCGATCGTCAAGGGCGGATACTACCATGCCGGCCAAGTCTGCGTTTCAACGCAGCGCATCTACGTTCACAATGACATCGCCGAAGACTTCACCCAGAAGCTCGTCGCCCGCGTTGAAAAGCTGCGCACAGCCGATCCCGTGCTAAAGGACACCGAGGTCGGGCCGCTGATCCTGCCGCGCGAGGCCGACCGGGTCGCACAGTGGATCGAGGAGGCGGTCAGCGGCGGGGCGACCCTGGCGACAGGCGGCAAACGCCTCTCCGAGACAACCCTGCAGCCGGCTGTGCTACTCGATCCCGCTACCGATACGAAGATATCCACGCAGGAGATCTTCGGCCCCGTGGTCGCGATCTATCGCTACAGCGATCTCGATGATGTCATCGCGCGGGCCAATTCCCTGCCCACTGCCTTCCAGGCCAGCGTGTTCGCACAGGATATCGACGTCGCGATGCGCGCGGCCAATCGACTCGAAGCTTCCGCCGTGATGATCAACGATCCCACCGCCTTCCGGACCGACTGGATGCCCTTCGCCGGCCGCAAGGAATCCGGGTACGGCACCGGCGGTATCCCCTACACGATGCGCGACATGACCCAGGAGAAGATGATCCTGATGCGCAGGAGCTGACCGTGTCGGCCGCACGTACAGGTTGTCTTACGGCACCGACCCCGATGATCCCCAAAGCGGGATGGGTTAGAAACCTCACGTCACACAAGTAGCAAGGAGGTCGGACCGGTGCCTGTTCTGAAGGTCGCGATCGCAGGCTTCGGGGGCGTCGGCCGCGCCACCGCCCATCTGCTCTTGTCGCGACGCGAGCGCTACCGCCGCCTCTACAAGACGGATGTTCGCCTCGTGGCGGTCTGCGGCTCGAAGTCCGGTCTGGCCGATGCCGAAGGTCTCGAGCTCGACCGGCTGGATGCCCTTGAACTCGGCCTGACTGGCCCGGAGTTCGTGGCAGCAAGCGGCGCTGCGGTGCTGATCGAGGCGGGTCCCAGCGACTATCGCACGGGCGGCCCGGGCCTTGCCTATCTCCGCTCGGCGCTGTCCGATGGGCTCGACGCGATCGTGATCTCGAAGGGCGCGCTCGTCCACAGCGGCCGCGAACTGCGCGAACTCGCCAAAAGCTCGGGAGCGATGCTGAGGATCAGCGGCGCTGCCGCTTCGGCGCTGCCGACGATCGACCTTATCGAACACAGTCTTCTTGGCAGCACGGTGCTCCAGGTCGAGGGCATCTTCAACGCCACCACCAACTACCTCCTCGACGCCATGACAGCACGCGGCATCGGATTCGAGGAGGCATTGCGCGAAGCCCAGGCGGGTGGGTTCGCGGAAGCCGATCCGCGCAACGACACGGAAGGCTGGGATACGGCGGCGAAACTCCTGATCCTCGCCAATTTCAGCCTCGGCCTCGATCTGGCGATAAACGATCTGGCCGTCACGGGAATCCAGGACGTGACGCGCGAGGAAATCGCGGCATGGCAGCGTGACGGACACGTTCCCAAGCTCGTCGGCAGCGTCGTTCACGAGAATGGCACGGTGTGCGCCGAAGTGGGCATCCGAAACTACCCATCGGACGATCCGCTCGCGCAGGTCACGAGCAAGAACAAGGCAATCCGCATCACCACCGACGCCATGGGCGAGACGATCGTGATCGGCTCCGGAACGGAACCTTTGGCGACCGCCGCGGCAGCGTTGAAGGATCTGGAGCATATCCTGATCGCACGCTACGCCGACCGCCCCCGGACAAAGATGGAGATCGATCGATGACACGACGCATAGTCAAGGCCTTTCGTCATATCGGATTCGAGGACCTCGGCATCTTCGAGGCGCCATTGCGCACGGCCTGCTACGAGATCGATCATGTCGAGAGGGCCGAATGCGATCCGGCGGCGCTCGAGCCGCTCGCTCCTGACCTCCTGTGGTGCTGGGTGGCCCGATAGGCTTCCAAAATCACGAGGCCCAGGCGTTCGCACGTGGAACTGGCGTTCTCGGTCTCCCGTTCCACCCTGAGGCATTGACCTCAAAGTCGAGCACTGGCTACTCGCGCACGCCAATGAACTCGCTACTACCGGCGTCAACCCCACAACGCTACGCGAGGACGCGCGGCGGTACGCAAGGAACCTGGAAGGCCGGCGCCACGATGCTCCAGGACTGGCTGGTCGGGCTCAGCCGATGAGCAACGAGGACCAGCAAGTTTTTGAGTAGCGCCTGCAAGCGGACCGACTGCTTGCTCCCCAAACTGAGACACTCGCGACGCCGGACACCTTGACTATGCCGAGCCGTGGCGGCCGGCAGTTGTGAAGCCGATTTGAGGGCAGATCTGATTTCATTGCCGTCAGGTCTTTGACCAACGCACCACGTCCTGCCACTCCGGATGACGGCCTATCTGCCCCTTCGCGAAGGGGCAGAGTGGAATGATGGCGACCTATTCGCGCCGGGCATCTTCGATCATCTGTCGCAACAGCTGCTCGCCGACCTTGCGGCCGCGCAAGGCCGCCGGAACTTCCGTATGGTCGATGATGATCAGGCCGTCGCCGGCGCGGCTGTAGGTCATCTCGGCCTCGACGCCATCGGCGACGAGGCGATAACGTCCCTTTGACGCGCCATCCTCGCGCTCGACCTTTTCGCCGCCGGCGGAGGGCGCGGGCTTCGCCGTTTCGGCGTCGGGCCGGCGGACCCGCCTCGGCGCCCCATGCGCGCATTCCAGGAGTTCGCGGTCCCATCCGCCTGGATTGGCGGCGGCTTCGTAGGTCGATACGAGGAAGGCCATCAGAGCTTCCTCGGGGTCGGCCGCCGACCGCACGGCATCGTAGGGGAGGACGAATTCTGACAGGCCCTCATGCCAGAACGTGGCATCGGGCCTGACGCTCGCGGCCCGGTAGCCGGCCGGCACGGGATAGGTGTAGGCGTAGAAAGCGGGATAGTCGATGCCGCCACCGCCCCGGCCAGAAGCCCGCCGACGAAGCCTCGCGGTCACAGGCCTCCTGCGCGACCTGGTCCGGCAAGGCCGGAATGCCGCCGGGATGGAGCGGCGCGCGCCGTCCCGAAAAGCGGGTGACCGCCAGATCGAAAGTGCCGCAGAACAGATGAGCGGGGCTGGACTTCCCGAGAAGGGAGGTGCGGAACCAATTGAAGACCTTACCGACCGACACGAGCGCCTGATGGAAGCGTCGAACGGTGTCGCGGTCGTAGGGCCGGTCACGATGATCCTCGGCAAAGGGCACCGGGCTGGGCACCTCGTTCGGGCGGCCGTTGAAGGTCGGGGTGCCGCCGAGCTCCGAAATCAGGTGCACGAAGCTCGCGTGGAAGGCCGCGACCGTAGTCGGCCCGAGATCGAACGCCGCCGTGTGGCCGTTGCCGCAGGTGCCCACGACCCTGTGCTTGCGAAGGTCGAACAGGATTTCGATGCCCGGCCCATCCGGGATGGGCGATGTGGCCAGTCCGGTCGGCGTGACATAGAAGGTCGCGTTCCAGGAGTGATTGAGCCACGGCGTGTGCGCCAGCCGGTATTTGCCGGCGATCTGGAGATAGAGATGCAAGGCTGAACAGGTTTCACGCCAACTGAGGTAATCGAGGCGGGGCCAGGTGGTCATGTCTCGTTTCTCCAGGCTGGATCCGGTCAGTCCGGAAGGGGAATGTGCTCGTTCCGGTCGCCGGCGGGCAGATCGAAGCGTCCCTTGCCCCAGTTCGCGGCGCGCCCGGCAGGAGCGGACCCTGCCCCATCGCCGACGGATAGATCGCTTGCC
>CAYQRX010000263.1:0-4612 GCA_964419865.1 uncultured Hyphomonas sp.
ACTCCACGCCAAGGCCGAATTTGTCCAGATCACAGGGGCAGGACTCCACGAAAGCCATGTCCACGACGTGATGATGACGCGCGAAGCGCCGAATTATTCGCTGTCGAGAGGGTGAGGCTCCCGCCACATGGCTTCCATCGGCGGGGCGCCGGGGCCGGGCTGGAAGAGTTTCATCCGCTCGAAGCCGTGGCTGCCATAGAAGCCGGTATTCGCGGGGTTCGTATTCTCGAGATAGCAGGGCAGGCGGGCCCGGTCGGCGGCGGCCAGCATCGGCGCCATGAGGCGTTTGCCCACTCCGGTTCCACGCGCAGCCTTCCGCGTGCCGATGGTGAAGAGATAGAGGTGCGGCTCTTTCGGATGCTCCCGCGCCATGGTCTCGCCCGCCGTCATCGCCCGTTTTGCCGCACCTTTGGAGCCCTTGCGCATCAGCGTCCAGACAAGACCGAGCGTCGCGAGCGTTCCAAGCTCCGTCCGCCGGTCCGACAGGCACCACATCGTTGCGCCGGCATCTCCCGCCAGATGGCAGATGCCGTTCGGCAGGTAGAGGTGCCTCGCGAGCTGGCTGAAAGTTGGGGCGAACGCCGCCTGCTGGCCGAATATCCAGAGATTGACCGGGTCTTCGGCAAAGGCCTCTGCGGTAATGTCACCCAGCCGGCGCCAATCTCGCGCCTCTGCAGCGCTCAGCTCATCCGGCAGGTGAATCTCCAGCATTGTCAGCCCTTTGCAGTTTCCTCATCCGCCATTGAAGGCTAACACCCGCGCTGACGCAACCGGAGAGGCGACACATGCGCAATGGCGGACGTATCAGCGCGGCCATTTCCGTCCTGACAGACGTTCTGGAACGCCATCAGCCCGTCAAGATCGCCGTGCGCGACTGGGGCAAGCGCGCGCGCTATGCCGGCTCGAAGGACCGCGCATGGGTGTCCGGCCTGGTGCTGGATGCGTTGCGGCGGCGGAATTCCACAGCCCATCATATGGGCCATGACGATCCACGCGCGCTGATCTTCGGCACGCTCCGCTTCGGCTGGGACTGGCCAGCCCGCGACATCGAACAGGCCTGCTATGACGATCACGGGCCGACACCCCTGACCAATGCCGAACGCGACGCGCTGATCATGGCACCGGACCCTTCTGCACCGCCGCATGTGCAGGGCGACTTTCCCGAATGGCTGACGCCGCACCTGCAGCGCGTCTTCGGGACGGATACGGTGATCGAGGCGCAGGCGATGGCCGTGCGCGCGGATGTCGACCTCCGGGTCAACACTCTGAAAACAGACGCGGAAAAAGCTGCGCTGCCGCTGAGATCCGTGCGCGCGGAGCCCTCGAAGCTGCTGCGGAATGCTTATCATATTCCGGCGCGCGAGCCGACCGAGCGGGAAGACAATCTCGATGCGATCCCTGCCTTTTCAAAGGGTTGGGTCGAGGTACAGGACGCCGGCAGCCAGATCGCCGCCTTTGCCGCGAATGCGAAGCCGGGCGAACAAGTCCTCGATTATTGCGCCGGGGGCGGCGGCAAGACGCTGGCGCTTGCCGCGCAAATGGAGGGAAAGGGGCAGATATTCGCGTATGATATCGATGGCAAGCGCCTTTCGGCGCTGGTCCCGCGCCTGAAGCGCTCCGGCGCCCATAATGTCCAACTCGTCCACCCAAGCGAAGGCACGAGTCTGGAGCCACTGATAGGGCAGATGGACCTCGTCTTTGTCGACGCGCCCTGCACCGGCACAGGCACCTGGCGGCGGCGTCCCGATTCCAAATGGCGTCTCAGGCCCAACCAGCTCGAAAAACGCATTGAAGATCAAAGGGTTATCCTTTTGGAGGCCGCCAAATATGTCAAACCCGGCGGCCGCCTGCTCTACGCGACCTGCTCTTTCCTGATCGAAGAAGATGAGGACCGCGTCGCGGAATTCCTCGCCGCCACGCAGGAATTTCATGAGGAAGACGCCGGCGAAGCTGCCATCGCCTCGGGCCAACTGACTGAGCAGGGCGTGGCAATCGTCCGCAAGTATCGCGGCGCGACCGGCAGCGTGCGCCTGACCCCAAGACGCGCGGGCACAGACGGCTTCTTCTTTGCGCTTCTAAGGCGCAAAGCCTGACGAACTCAATTTTCGCGCGCGAGGGCCTCGCCGGTATATTCCGAAATGGCGCTGATGAGCGCCGCAACCTGCTCGCGCTCCTGCAGCGTTATCTCCGGCCGCCAGAAATCGAACAACAATACGACGCGGGTCCCATCCGCCTCGTTCTTTGCTTCATGCTCGATCGAGTCGTCAAACACGACAAGCCGACCCTCCTGCCAATGATGCACTTCGTTGCCGACGCGCAGCCAGGCCGACCCCGGCACCAGGAGGGGCAGGTGGCCGATCAGGCGCGTGTTGATAAGACCACAATGTGGAGGGATATGCGCGCCAGGTTTGAGCCGGGAGAACAGTACCGACGGTGCCTGACCGGGCAGAAAATCCAGCGGCACGTTGTCGAACGCCGCGGCTGTGACCGGGCAACGTCTGGCATTCTCCTCAACCTTCTTACCGTCCTTCCAGATGTAGAAGGCCGCCCAGTCTAGGCTTCCTTGAAGCGGGACCGAGCGCAGATGCGGCTGGGTTTTGTCTTCCTCGGGCAGATAAGGGGTGAAGGCGCCGTTGTCTGCCATCACCGCCAGAAGCTCAGCCCGGATCTGGTCAGTCTTGGCTTCAAGTTCCGCCGCCCACTCGAACAGGGCCGGGTCATAAAACTGGATCTGCGGGAGTCCGGGAAAGTAGAACTTGGTTGGCTGCTGGACATAAATCTGCCGACGCCCCATCAGGATATCCAATGCCTGGCCGAACCGTCCATCGCCGGACCCGGGCGGAAGGCGTTCACGCAGGAACCCCTCATAAGCGGCCGCGAACTCCCCGCGTCTTCGCTCCGCCCGGTTGAGCGCTTCTCGGATCCCGGACGGAATAGACGCAGGGGCAATCTGTGTGGCAAGCCGCAGAGCAACCCCATATGCCTGTGCCGCATCGCTGGCCCGTCCCGCAGCGTGCTGGGCGTCGCCCAGAAACAGAATAAGGCCAAGGTCACGGGGCGCCTGTTGCAGCGCTTGTGTCAGAGCCTCCACAGCGTCCGCAGGATTGCCACCCGGCTCCAGCGCGGCGCGGGCGCGTTCAATCAATTGCGGAACAGTCCGGTTCGGGCTCTGGCTGGTCATATGTCTAGCTACAGCGCTCCGGGCCATTTAGGCAAATCCGCAGCTGCGGCGGCTTTCCCGAGTGGATAACCGCCGCTAAGAGGGGCCATGACACAGCCAGCCGATTCCGCCGCCACGACCTCCCATGAACGCGTCCTGATTGTCGATTTCGGCAGCCAGGTGACCCAGCTGATCGCGCGCCGCCTGCGCGAAAGCGGCGTCTATTGCGAGATCCATCCCTTCAACAAGGTCGATGGCGCCTTCCTGAAGGCATTCGGGCCGCAGGCGGTGATCCTCTCTGGCGGGCCGGCCAGCGTCACCTGGACGGATGCGCCGCTGGCCGACCCGGCCATCTTCGCCAGTGGCCTGCCCATCCTCGGCATCTGCTATGGCCAGCAGGTAATGATGCACCAACTCGGAGGACGGGTCGAAAGCGGCACCAGCCGCGAATTCGGCCGCGCCTTCATCGAGCCGGTCGAGGGCGATCCGATCCTGGACGGCCTCTTCGAGGGCGGCAACTCGGAACAGGTCTGGATGAGCCATGGCGACCATGTGGCCGAGATGGCGCCGGGTTTCGGTGTTATCGCGAAGTCGCCCGGCGCACCGTATGCGGTGATCGCCGACCCGGAACGGAAATTCTACGGAACGCAGTTTCACCCGGAAGTCGTCCACACAACGCACGGCGCGCGGCTGCTGCGCAACTTCACGCATGGTGTGGCGGGCCTCAAGGGTGACTGGACGATGGCCGCCTACCGCGCCGAAGCCATCGAGAAGATCCGGGCGCAGGTCGGCAAGGGCAGAGTGATATGTGGCCTCTCGGGCGGCGTCGATTCATCCGTGGCCGCCGTCCTGATCCATGAAGCCATCGGCGACCAGCTGACCTGCGTTTATGTCGACCACGGGCTGATGCGCGCGGGCGAAAGCGAACAGGTCGTCAGCCTGTTCCGCGAACATTACAACATTCCGCTTGTGCATGTGGATGCGTCTGAACTGTTCCTCGGCCAGCTCGACGGCGTCACGGACCCGGAGAAGAAGCGCAAGACCATCGGCGCGCTCTTCATCGATGTGTTCGACGAAGAAGCAAAAAAGATCGGCGGCGCTGACTTCCTCGCCCAGGGCACTCTGTACCCGGACGTGATCGAAAGCGTCTCCGCCATTGGTGGGCCGTCCGTCACCATCAAGAGCCACCATAATGTCGGCGGCCTGCCGGCGCGGATGAAAATGAAACTCGTCGAGCCATTGCGAGAGCTGTTCAAGGATGAGGTGCGCGCATTGGGGCGCGAACTCGGCCTGCCGGAAAGTTTCATCGGCCGCCACCCGTTCCCGGGCCCGGGCCTTGCCATCCGCATACCCGGAGCGATCACGCGCGAAAAGGCCGACACGCTGCGCAAGGCCGACGCCATCTATATCGACGAAATCCGCAAGTCCGGCCTTTACGACGAAATCTGGCAG
>CAYQRX010000264.1:0-4610 GCA_964419865.1 uncultured Hyphomonas sp.
CGTGACGACGCAGGCCATGGATGTCGGGGCTCTGACACCGATCACCTGGGGCTTCGAGGAGCGCGAGAAGCTCTGTGTCTTTTATGAGCGTGCCTCCGGCAGCCGGATGCACGCGGCTTACTTCCGCCCCGGCGGGGTTCATCAGGACCTGCCGCAGCGCCTGATTGATGATATTGCCGCCTGGTGCGAACAGTTCCCCGGAAAACTTGACCAGATCGAAGACCTGATCACAGAGAACCGCATCTTCAAGCAGCGCAATGTCGATATTGGCGTTGTTGATGAGCGGACAATCCTGGACTGGGGCTTCTCCGGCGTGATGGTGCGCGGCTCGGGTTTTGCCTGGGACCTGCGCCGGTCGCAGCCTTATGAGTGCTATAGCGAACTCGACTTCAAGGTTCCGGTCGGAAAGCATGGCGACAATTACGACCGCTATGTCTGCCGAATGGAGGAGATGCGCGAGTCCACCAAGATCATCCTGCAATGTATCGACCTGATGGCAAAAGAGGGGCCGGGTCCGGTTCTGCTCGCTGGCTCGAGACTGGTTCCCCCGCGCCGTGCTGAAATGAAGAACTCGATGGAAGCCCTCATCCATCACTTCAAGCTGTACACGGAAGGGTTTCACGTCCCCGAGGGCGAATGCTATGCGGCCATCGAAGCGCCGAAGGGCGAGTTTGGCGTGTACCTCGTCGCTGACGGGACCAACCGGCCTTACCGCGCGAAGATCCGCGCGCCTGGCTATCCGCACCTGCAGGCGATGGACCACATGTGCAAAGGTCATCAGCTGGCCGATGTTTCCGCCATCCTTGGGTCGCTCGACATCGTCTTCGGGGAGATTGACCGGTGAGCGCCGCAGCCGAACTCATCCAGCGCCAGCTCGACGCCTATAACTGCCAGAACATCGAAGCCTTCCTCGCCTGTTATGCCGAGGACGCCGAGCTGGCCGGCCTGAATGGTGGCGTCACCCAGAAGGGTCTCGATGCCATCCGCAAGCGTCATGAGGAGCTGTTCTACCAGTTCCCGAAGAACCGCGCCAAACTTGTCAACCGGATCGATCTTGGCACCACCGTCATTGATCATGAGGCTGTCGAGCGCAGTCCCGGCGGCGAGCGTTTCGAAGTCGCCGCCATCTACACGATCCGGGACGGCAAGATTGCGCGGGTTGATTTTGCGAGGGCAGGGGCATTCTGATGGGCGCTCTGCCGGAACAGCGTGTGTCGGTCATCACCGTTGGGGTTCGCGACCTCGCGGGCATGATCCGGTTTTACACGGATGTTCTGGGGTTCGAGGATCGCGGCGTCAAAGGCGAGGTCGCCTTCTTCAATGCCGGCGGCTTGGTTATCGGGCTCTGGGACGAGGCCAAACTCGCCGCTGACGCTGGCCTTGGAGACGATCGAGGGGGCGCTTTCAAGGGCTTCGCCCTGGCGTTCAACGCGCGGTCCGCCAGCGAAGTAGACGAGGTTTTCTCGCGTCTTCAGCGCGCCGGCGCGCGCGTCACCAAGGCGCCGCACAAGACATATTGGGGCGGATATTCCGGCTATTTCACCGACCCTGAAGGCAACGCCTGGGAAGTGGCCCATAATCCGTTCTGGCCAATTGACGAAGCGGGCCGCGTCAGCATCCCGCTTGCGAAGGAGCAGTAGATGGCATTGCGCCGGTTTGATCTTGAGGCGGGAGGCGACAGCTTCTCGTTCAGGGCGGAGACAGAAGAGAAGATTGCGTTCTGGCGGGAGAAGTATCCGGCGGACAAGCAGCGTTCGGCTGTCATTCCGCTGCTCTGGCTCGCCCAGAAGGATAATAATGGCTGGCTGTCCGAGCCTGCCATGCGTGAGGTCGCTGACCGGCTGGAGATGCCATATATCCGCGTCTACGAAGTCGCGACCTTCTACACGATGTTCAGGCTTCAGCCGGTCGGCAAATTCCATGTCCAGCTTTGCGGTACCACGCCCTGCCAGCTGCGCGGCGCCGAAGACCTGAAGGATATCTGCGAACGCGAAATCGGCCCGCAGATGTATGTCACCGACGACAAACGCCTGTCATGGGAAGAGGTCGAATGCCTTGGCGCCTGCGTGAACGCGCCGATGGTTCAAATCAATGACGATTATTATGAGGACCTGACGCCGGACTCCTTTGCCAATATCCTTGGCCGGCTGAAGAATGGGGCGGAGATTACGCCGGGTCCGCAGATCGACCGCGTTAACAGCGCCCCGGAGGGTGGCGCAAAGGTTCTGACCGACCCTGCACTCTTCGACGGGAGCCGGAACACCATCAGCGTGCTGCCGAATCTTCCGGAAGCTCCGCAGGAGCCCACGCCAGAAGCAACGGCCAAGCCGGATGCGGAAGCGCCGACCAACACCAAGCGCGAAGAGCCCTCCAGCAAGGATGCCAAGGAATAGACCATGTTGCAGGACAAGGATCGCATCTTCACGAATCTGTATGGGCTTCATTCGCCGGATCTGGATGCTGCGAAGAAACGCGGCGCCTGGCACCTCACACGTGAAATGCTGGCGATGGGCCCGGACTGGATCTGCGACCAGATCAAGGCCTCCGGTCTGCGTGGGCGCGGCGGGGCAGGCTTCCCCACCGGCCTCAAATGGACCTTCATGCCGAAGGAAGTGCGCGACCGCCCGCATTACCTCGTCGTCAATGCCGACGAGTCTGAGCCCGGCACCTGCAAGGACCGCGAGATCATGCGTCATGATCCGCACCTGCTGATTGAAGGCTGTATGGTCGCAAGCCGCGCGATGCGCGCGCACAAGTGCTATGTCTATATCCGCGGCGAATACATCGCTGAGCGTCACGCGCTCGAGAAGGCCGTCAAGGAAGCCTATGAGGCCAAACTGATCGGCAAGGACAATGTCAACGGCTGGGATTTCGATCTTTACGTTCATCACGGCGCCGGCGCCTATATCTGTGGCGAGGAAACCGCGCTGCTCGAAAGCCTGGAGGGCAAGAAGGGCCAGCCGCGGCTGAAGCCGCCATTCCCGGCCAATGCGGGCCTCTATGGCTGCCCGACAACCGTGAACAATGTCGAATCCATCGCCGTTGCTCCCACCATTCTGCGCCGGGGGGCGCAATGGTTTGCCGGCTTCGGCCGGCCGAACAACGCCGGCACCAAGCTCTTCTGCATTTCCGGCCATGTGAACAAGCCGTGCAATGTCGAGGAAGAAATGTCGATCACCTTCCGTGATCTGATCGAAACCCATTGCGGCGGCATTCGCGGTGGCTGGGAGAACCTCAAAGCGGTGATCCCGGGCGGCTCGTCGGTCCCAATGGTTCCGGCTGAGCAGATCATGGACGCCCATATGGACTTTGACACGCTCCGTGATCTGAAATCCGGCCTCGGCACCGCTGCCGTGATCGTTATGGACAAGCAGACCGACCTCATTAAGGCCATTGCTCGCCTTGCTTACTTCTACAAGCACGAAAGCTGCGGTCAGTGTACGCCGTGTCGGGAAGGCACCGGCTGGATGTGGCGCGTGCTGGAGCGTATGGTGCGTGGCGAGGCCGAGCATGACGAGATCGACACCCTGCTGGATGTCACCAAACAGGTTGAAGGCCACACGATCTGTGCCCTGGGCGATGCGGCAGCCTGGCCGATCCAGGGGTTGATCCGGCATTTCCGCCACGAAATCGAAGAACGCATCACCCAATACCGGCTGCCGCGCGCCATGGTGCAGGGCAGTGTGGTCGCTGCAGAGTAGGGCAGGAAAGCGCTGTGAGCCTTACCCGAGCCATCCTTATCGTGTCATGGTGCCTCTCTCTGGCCACCATTCACGCGGGTGCGGCCTGGTTTCTGGGCTATTTCCTGCCGCGCAGCGGCGATGTGCCTGAGCAGCAGCGCCTGTTTTTCCTGATCGTGGCCGGCACATCGGCGTTCACTGCCATCCTCGCGCTGCTCGCCATCGTATATGTGAAGGCGCTCTGGGGTGTGATGGCGCTCGCGGCGGTCAGCGCCGCGCTGTTCGTCTACGGACTGTTCGTCTACGCGTTGCCTTTCAGCCTGTTCACCGTTGCCGTTCTCATCGGCCAGTTCCTGTTCTCCCGCTTCGCCATCGGTCTCAATCTGATCGACAATCCCGGCAAGCCCCGCATCAATCCCTCCGAAGAGTTCTGAGGCCCCATGTCTGACACTTTCAAGCTGAACATCGACGGCCAGGAAATCGAGGTGCCCAAGCACTACACGCTGATGCAGGCGTGTGAGGAGGCCGGCGCCGAGATCCCGCGCTTCTGCTATCATGAGCGCCTGTCGGTGGCGGGCAACTGCCGCATGTGCCTTGTCGAATGGGACGGGGCGCCGAAACCGATCGCCTCCTGCGCCCAGATCGTCGGCGACATGCGCCCAAACCGGGACGGCTCGCCGCCGGTCGTTCGTACGCGCGGCGACTATGTTGAAAAGGCCCGCAATGGGGTGATGGAGTTCCTGCTCATAAACCACCCGCTCGACTGCCCGATCTGCGACCAGGGCGGCGAATGCGACCTGCAGGACCAGGCTGTGGCCTATGGCCGCCCAATGTCGCGCTATGATGAGAACAAGCGCGCGGTTGAAGACAAGTATATGGGGCCGCTGGTCAAGACGATCATGACCCGCTGCATCCAGTGCACGCGCTGCG
>CAYQRX010000265.1:0-4586 GCA_964419865.1 uncultured Hyphomonas sp.
GGCGATGTTCAGCTGGCGCCGCCGTTGGGAGGGTACGGGGCGGCAGGAGGCGTATAGATCCGGGAAGGGATCAGGCGCGGGCGGCGCGGCGGTCC
The DNA here is from genome assembly GCA_964419865.1 of uncultured Hyphomonas sp. Classification (GTDB taxonomy): domain Bacteria; phylum Pseudomonadota; class Alphaproteobacteria; order Caulobacterales; family Hyphomonadaceae; genus Hyphomonas. Next base: position 96 of record CAYQRX010000265.1, read on the forward strand.
CAGCGGGCCTGGCGGCGCGCGAGGATGTTGAGGCGCACAGTCTCCGGAGCGGTTTCGATGCGGCGGGCCACCGGCACCGGGCGGGTCACTTCATTGACCATCGCCGGGCGCAGGACGTTCTCGATCACCATGTCGGCGGCGGGGGCGAGGCTGATTTCGGTTTTCATTGTTATTGCCTTGTTAACTTTTGGATTGCTGCGGCGCAGCAATGTTCGTGTGCCGCCTATATAGGTCTGAGTCTGAACAAAACAGTATGGCCGAGCCCAAATCGGCATGAAAATATGCATAGCTCGATTGCTTCCCGGTGCGCTCGGTTGGGGCTATGAAGGGCCCATGAGACAGACATTCGACATCAAGGGCGGGCCGCAGGACGGCCGGGCCCATCTTCCGCTGCTTCGTCGTGAACTGGCCGCCCAGGGCCTCGATGGCCTCTACGTGCCGCATGATGATGAATACCAGAACGAATACCTGCCGGACGCGAATGAGCGCCTCGCTTGGGTGAGCGGCTTTACCGGCTCGTTCGGCTCGGCCTTCGTGTTTACGGAGAAGGCCGTGCTGTTTGCCGATGGGCGCTACACGCTGCAGGCGGGCGACCAGACCGACCCGGCGCTGTTTGAAGTGGTGGGCATTCCCGACCCCGGCGCCTTCGGCTGGCTGGCGCAGCAAAGCCTTGCGGGCAAGAAGGTGGGCTATGATCCGCGCCTGATGAGCCCGAATGATGTGGCCGCGCTCGCAGCCGCGGCAGCGAAGGCCGGGGCGGAGCTGGTGGCGGTTTCGGAAAACCCGATTGATGCGGCCTGGAAAGACCGGCCGGCCCAGCCGATGGCGAAGGTGGTACCGCAGCCCGTGAAACATGCCGGCGTCGCGCACACCGACAAGCTGGAAGCCGTCGGCGCGCAGCTCGCCCGTGACGGGGCGGACGCCGCCGTGCTGACTTCCCCGGCCTCGCTCGCCTGGGCGTTCAATATCCGCGGCGGGGATGTCAGCTGCACGCCGCTGCCGCTTGGCCGCGCGATCCTGAATGCCGATGGGTCCGCTGAACTCTTCATCGACGAGGCGAAGACAGACGGCGCGCTGCGCCGCCATCTCGGCAACCGGGTGACGCTCCGCCCGCTGAGCAAGCTGGAGGAGGGGCTGAAAGGCCTGTCCGGCAAGACGGTGAGCCTTGATCCGGATGTCGCCTCGGCCTGGTTCTTCGATGAACTGAAGGCGGCCGGCGCGAAGATCCTGCGCCAGCGCGACCCGGTGGCGATCCCGCGCGCCTGCAAGAATGCCGCCGAGATCAAGGGTACGACCGCCGCGCATGCCCGCGACGGCGTGGCGCTGACGCGCTTCCTGCACTGGCTCGACACCGAGGCCCAGAGCGGGCTTGTCACCGAGATCGAGGCCGTGATGAAGCTCGAGGCCTTCAGGGAAGACCTCGGCAATCTCAATGATCTGTCCTTTCCGACAATTTCCGGCGCGGGGCCGAACGGCGCGCTGCCGCACTACCGGGTCTCGACCGGGTCCAACCGGAAGCTGGAGCGCGGCAGCCTGTTCCTCGTCGATTCCGGGGGGCAGTATCTGGACGGGACGACGGATGTGACGCGCACCGTGCCGATCGGCACGCCTACGGAGGAAATGCGCGCGAACTATACCCGCGTGCTGAAGGGGCATATTGCGCTCGCCACCGTGCGCTTCCCGCCGGGCACGACGGGCACGCATCTGGACGTGCTGGCGCGCCACGCGCTGTGGCAGGCGGGGCTCGACTATCAGCACGGCACCGGTCATGGCGTTGGGGTCTATCTCGGTGTGCATGAAGGCCCGCACCGGATTGCAAAGCCCTGGAACGCGGTGCCGCTGATGCCGGGGATGATCGTCTCCAACGAGCCCGGTTTCTACAAGGCCGGGGAATACGGCATCCGCATCGAGAACCTGCAATATGTAACGCCCGCGGAGGATATTCCCGGCGGCGAGATTGCGATGCTCGGCTTTGAATGCCTGACCTTCGCGCCGCTCAGCAGGGACCTGATCGATGTGAAGCTGCTGACAAAAGAAGAGCGCAAATATGTCAACGACTATCACAAGCGCGTCCTGAAACTGCTCGGCCGCAAGCTCGACGGCGAGGTCAAGGACTGGCTGAAGAAGGCCTGTGCCCGGATCTGAGTTGGCGGCTGAAATCCTGCCTCCGCTTAGATGCCCTGCGTCTTGGCCCAGCCAAGAGTCCAGCTTCGGCCGCCGCAAATCTTGCAGATGCCGGGTAGGTTGAACCCCGTTTTCTGGTGCTTCGCCACTTCGCTCATGTCGGAAATGTGCCTGACCCGGCCGCAGGCAGGGCATTTCACCTCGCCTTTCGCCGCGTTGGCGGGGCCGATCCGTTGCCGCTGAGGCAGGAAAATCGACCAGTGGCTCATTGTGGAACCGGCGTCTGACTGCTTGCAAATCGCCGCTCCAGCCAGGCATCCACCGACCAGCGGCCAGCACCGGCAAGGGCGAGGTGCAGGCAAATGATGATCAGTGCGAGCGCCGGCCACATGGCGCGGAACTCGTCGCTCATATGCACCATCGCCATCGCCACGATGAAGTTGAAAACCATCACCAGCCCGGCCCAGCGCGTCAGCGCGCCAAGAACGATGAGGCCGCCGCAGAGGAACTGCGCCCAGACCGACAGCGGCGCCATCACCTCCGGCCAGACGAAACCGAAATGCCTGAGGAACCCCACGAACTCCGCCATCTGTTCGGCTGAGCGGATATTGTCCTGCGTGCCCCACATCAGGAAGGCGCCGGTTACCAGGCGCATCAGCAGCAGACTCAGATCGCTGTGGCGGGCGAGGGCAGGCAGAGTGAGCAGATGGCGGGGCATCGCAGTCTCCAGTATCAGGAATCCGGCGGGGGCGTTTCTGAGCGGGCATGTTTCAGCGGCTTCGTCACGCTGAAGCTGAACGGCGCAAAATGCGCCCGTGGCAGGCCCGCCTTGCCGAGTGCGGCGGCGGTCCACTGATTGCAGGTATTATAGACACTGTACCGGCCCCGGGCGCGGACGAGGATTTCGCCCGGCACCGGCGTTTCGATCGTTTTCAGCACGCCGTCTGCATCGAATCGGAACGTGTCCTGGATATGTGCGATCAGCGCCGCGCGCCCTTCAGTGTCGACGGTGATCGGCGCGCAGTATTCCTCCACTGACGGGCCATCGACCGGCACGATGCGCAGCGCCGCCGGGTTGAGCCCGGCCAGCGCCCCCAGCGCCCGGCCGGCTGTCAGGTCTCCGGGCTCCAGCACGCGGGTGAAGAAGACCGAATCGCCCCAGCCGAAAAGCAGGTAGGTATCCGGCGGCATCCAGGGCGGCAGCGCGCCCTGAAGCTCGCGCTCCCAGTTCACCAGACCGTCGCGCAGTGGCAGGGCAATGTCGGTATGGAAGGGCGCCTCGCACAGATAGGTCTGCGGCTCGTCCTCAGCCGGGGTCTGCGTCCGCCCGCCGGCCGGGATCGTGGCGGCGAGGACGGCCGAGCCGACATACCAGAAGGACAGGATCGCGGCCGCGATCAGCGTCAGGCCCGCCGCCCTGAGACTTGTCCTGATCTGCGCGTGACGGCTATTCACCCCGCCTCCTGAAAACCGGCCTCCCGATCCGGGCCCTGCGGGCCCTCCGGTCTGCCCGTCAGGATTGGGCAAAGCGGCGCCCCCATGCAAGCCTGTGAATCAACTTGTTCCGGTTTTGTTCTCGTGATATGAGCCGGGCCATGCTATTGTCCGTCTCTATCCGTGATTTCGTGCTCATCTCCCGGCTCGATCTTTCGCCGGGGGAGGGCTTCACTGCGCTCACCGGGGAAACCGGTGCGGGCAAATCCATCATTCTCGACGCCATCGCCCTGGCGCTCGGCGGGCCGGCGGATCGGAGCGTCATCCGCGCCGGGGCGGAGCAGGCGAGTGTCGCGGCCGAGTTCGAGGCCGGCCCTGACCATCCGGTGCGCGCGCTGCTGGCCGCGCACGGCGTCGGCGCAGAGGCAGGCGAGACGCTGACGCTGAAACGCATCGTGCGCGCAAACGGCCCGGCCCGCGGCTTCATCAACGACCAGCCGGTCAGCGCCGCGCTGCTCGGCGAAGCCGGCGATCTGCTCGTGGAAATCCACGGCCAGCACGCCGCCTCCAGCCTGATGCGCCCATCCTCACACCGGCGCCTGCTCGACCAGTTTGCCGGCAATGAGGCCCTGCTCGCCGACTGCGCCTCCGCCTGGCAGGCGCTGGAAGCGGCGCGCGGCGCGCTGGCCGAATTGCGGGCCCAGCAGGCCGCCGCGCGTGACGCACGCGAATGGCTCGAAGCCTCGGTCGAGGAGCTGGACCGCCTCGCGCCGCGGCCCGGCGAAGCCGAGCGCCTCGGCGCCGAGCGTATGCGCCTGATGCAGGCCGAACGGGTCAGCGAAGCGGTGGCCGAAGCCGCCGAAGCGCTGGCGGGCGGCGGCGCGGAAGCCGCGCTCGGCAGTGCAGAAGCCGCTATGCGGACGCTGGACGAAG
>CAYQRX010000266.1:0-4581 GCA_964419865.1 uncultured Hyphomonas sp.
GCGCTGGCGAAGAAGTTCGGGCTGCAGATTGCGTCGGAGAAGGTCGAGGGGCGCGGGCGAGTATACAGGGCAACTTGAAGGCCTTACGACCAGTTTGGCAGCCGAGGCACCTTAGCCGATTGCTAACACCACAATTCTCATAGGAAAAAGCACGACGATGTCATTGGCAATTAGGAACCTTCAGTATTGCACCATTTGCCGCATGATGGCCCGCTTCCCCTTGCTCAAGGTGCCGTGCTAGGTTAGCGTTAGGAGATCGGAATTGCATCTATTTCGGCATAAGCAGGGCTCGTTGACTGCGCTGGTCACAGCCGTCGTGCTTGTGCTGCAATCCTCCCTGGCGGTATGGGCGTCCGCGGCCGCCCCCGCCGAACCGATGCTGGATAGCTGGGGCAATGTTCTCTGCATCACCGGCATGGATCAGGAGGACGGCAACCCCGCCAACGATCACTCCGGGATGCTCGATTGCTGCACGCTCGGTTGCGGCGTATCGTCGGCGGCTCTTGCCGCGCCTTCGGATGCGAGCATCGTGCTTCTGCGTCTCCCGCTCGGTTCCAACGCTCCGCGAGCCGTCTCTGTCGCGCCTATCGACCTGCTGCCGGACCATGATGCGGGCAGCCCCCGCGCTCCTCCGCTGATGGCCTGATTCCGATCGACGCTGCCTTCGCGCGCGTCGATCACTCTCAGGTCTGCCCGTGCCGTCGCCATGCTGCACCGGGCAAAGCAGGAGCAATTCCCATGCGTATTTTCGTGCTCGACGCCGCGCGCGTCGCTCTCAACACTTATCCATTCACCCGTTTTCGCTCGTTCGAGGAGCGCATCGGCATTGTCGGCTTCGCGCTGATGTTGCTGTTCGTGCTGTGCCAGCCGCTCCTGGCCCATGACTTCAAGGTCGGAGACATCGAAATCGACCATCCATGGTCGCGCGCGACGCCGGAAGGCGCCAAGGTCGCGGCCGGCTATGTGGTTATCAGGAACCACAGCTCGGCAGCCGACCGGCTGGTCTCGGCCACCGGGGAGATCGCCGGCAGGACCGAAATCCACGAGATGGCGGTCGATGCCCAGGGCGTGATGAAGATGCGGCCCCTCGCGGACGGGCTGGAGATACCCGCCGGCGGCCAGGCCGAGCTCAAGCCCGGCTCGTTCCACATCATGTTCCTCGATCTCCAGCGCGGCGCGAAGGAAGGCGAGACCTTCAAGGGCATGCTGACATTCGAGAAGGCCGGAAGCGTCGAGGTCGAGTGCACCGTCCAGGCAATGGGCGGCGCGCGCAGACATAACGGCCATGGCCACGATCAAGGGCATGGTGGCGGGAGCGACGACGACGGGCACGACGGCTAAAACCACTGTCCGGCCTCTGCAACTGGTCGTGTCCGTGGCGGTGATGGTCGCGGCGCTGCTGGCTGTCGACATCTTTCGAGTGAAGACGAAGCACCCATAAAGGAAAACTAATGAAGCCCTTGAAGACGATGCTCTCCGCCGCGGCGCTCGCAGCCGTTCTTTTGGCCGGCGCCCCGGCCTTCGCCGATGACGCCGATACCGGAACTATCCGGCATCTGATGATGGCGCAGTTCGACAGGCCGGAATCACGGCTCACGGTCGAGCCGGTCACAGTTCACAAGAACATCGCCGTAGCCGGCTGGGCGCAGGGTGAAGTCGGTGGCCGGGCGCTGCTTCGCCGCCACGGCGCTGAATGGAGCCTCATCCTGTGCAGCGGCGACACGCTCAAGGAGGCAAAGCTGCTTCAGCAGTTCGGCCTCAACGCCGAGGAAGCGGAAAGCCTGGTCAAAGCCATCGTGGATGCAGAGACGCAGCTAGACCCCGCGCTGGTGGCGAAGTTCTCGACCTTCGACGGCATCGTAATGATCAACAAGGGCGGCCATCATCCGCCGGTCGGCGGACATGGACACGACGGAAAGAACAAGAGCTGATCGGTTTGCCCGGAAGGCTGAACGGGAAGTGTCGCAATGGACGTCCGTAACATTCCGGTCTGCATCACCAACGTCGTCGCGGTTGTTTGTGCCGGGTCAAAGAGTTGGAAGCCCGAATGGCGAAAATGAGAATGGGTAAGGTCTTCAAGACAGGCTGGATGCAATGACCCACCTTGGAAGCGGCATGATGAAAGGCGTGCGCATTCTTTGCGCGCTCGCCCTTCTGTTTGTCGGCTTCGCCCACAAGGTCCCGGTGCTGGATGGAGCATCCGCCCAATCCGCTGAGTTGTCCCAGTACGTGTTTCCCGACGGCACGCCGCATGTGCTTTGCCTTCTCGGTGAGGCCGGCGACGACGAGCATGACCATCCGGGTTTCAGTTCGGGTTGCGAGGCATGCCGCCTCAGCGCGTCCGTCCTCGCGCCTACACCCGAGGACACGGCCGGTTGGCTGATCCGTCTTCCTGTCGATCGCTTCATGCCGGAGCGTGTCGAAACCTTCAGCAGGCGGCTCCTTTTGCCGAACGCTGCGCCGCGCGGGCCTCCGTCCAGGCTGATTGCCGGAATCGCTGCTGCCCCTGGCGGCGGCCATCTCAGCCCGCGCCGGATGATATCCGTCTAGAACGGAGCCCGGCGCCACGCCGGAGTTCCATTCATGTTGAACACCTCAGTAAGTGGTGTCACCCCACCCAGACGGGCGAACACCCTTGTCTTCCCCGAACGAAAATCCCCCAACTCGCCGGGGCTGCGGCTCGTTGACCAGGGCGCTGCCCTTGTCCTGGAGGACACTCATCCCTCCGGGGCCTTTCGCATCGTCGAGGGCTGCATCTGCCTTTCGCTGCCGCTTGCGGACGACCGGCGCCAGATCCTCGATATCCTCGGGCCCGGGAGGCTCGTCGGCGCTCAGCTTTCCAGCATCAATCGATGCAGCGCGATTGCCTTGTCCCCAACCCGGTTGGAAACCGTCGACCTGATGGTCGAAGGGAGCGCGACAGTCGACGCGTTGCAGCAGATGCTGTGGCGCGCCCAGTCGCACGCAACATTGCTGGGACGCAAGACGATGACAGAAAGGGTCGCCGTCGCGCTGCTCGATCTTGCCGACCAGTTCGCGAACCCATCAAGAAAGCCCTCCAGAAGCGAGATTACCTTCTCGCTTCACCTGACGCGCGCCGACCTCGCCGACTGGCTCGGGCTGACGCTGTCGACCGTCAGCCGCTGCCTGAATGCCTTCAAGCGCCACGGACTGATTGCCTTCGACCATCCCAAACGCATCACCATCCGGCACAGGGATACGCTTGAGGCGCTCGCTTCCGGCATCCCGGTCTCCGCATACCGTTCACCACGCCGATCACGGCGGGTCAGTTTCAACCACGCCAGCCAACCCCTCGCTTCGGCGACGGACTATCAAGCGAGCTGAGGAAAACAAGATGTTCAAGCACTTCACCACCGCGACCTGGCTTTCGGCGATCGTCGCTGCTTCCCTATTCTCCCAGGTTGCCGCTGCAGCGGATGCAACCGCCGGCAAGAAGGCTTTCAGGCTATGCGCTGCTTGCCATGCCCTCGACGGGAAGAACCGCGTCGGACCTCATCTGGACGGCGTTGTCGATCGCCCGGTCGCCTCTGTAGAAGGCTTCAGATACTCAAAGGCGATGGTCGCATTCGGCGAGGACGGGAAGGTCTGGGACGAACAGCATCTCGCGGAGTATCTCGCCGCGCCCAGGACGACCGTGAAAGGCACGACCATGGCCTTCGCCGGTGTCAAGAAGCCTGAAGACATCGCCAACCTCATCGAGTTCCTGAAGGACCCGGCTGCCGCCGATTAGCTTCCGCGCGCGCTATGCGGGGACGCTTCCGCGGCATCTCGGGTGAACCCGGAGATGCCTGCGGCAAGCGCGCCCATACACCCAGTTCCGGTTTGAGCTTTCAAACCTTTCGTTCAAGGAATCGCAATGAAATCCCGTTCATTTTCAGGTGTGCCCCGTTTCGCCGGCATCGCCGTGCTGTCCTCTTCGCTGTTGGGCTCTCCCATCGCCTGGGCCGAAGAAGCCACCGTTCTTCAGGAGCTTGTCGTCACCGCCGCCGGCCGCGAGCAGGCGCTGGCGGATGTTCAGGCAAGCGTCGAGGTCATCGACCGCAAGGCGATCGAGCGTTACAGCGGCGCGTCCGTCACCGAGATACTGCGTAACGCAGCCGGCATTGATGCTCGCACGTCAGGCCCGAACGAGTCCGTATCCATAAGAGGCCAGAAGTCCAACGGCACGCTGATCCTGTTCGACGGCATGCCTCGAACCGGCACCTACGGCTCCACCAACCTCAACAACTTCCCGCTCGAGGAAGTCGAGCGCATCGAGATCATCCGTGGCCCTATGTCGGCGCTCTATGGCGCCGATGCGCTCGGCGGCGTCGTCAACGTCATCACCAAGCGCCCGGGCCTGACACCGGGCACGCGTTTTGCCACAACGTTCGGGGCAAGGCCGGATGACGGACAGCGCCCGACAGCCAATCTCTCCGCAGCCATCGAGACCGGCGACGAAGTCGCGGGGCAGCGTTTTTCCCTCGATGCGCGCTTTGCCGACGGCTACGCCTTGCCCGGCACCGCTATAGGCCACGACTTCAGCGCCATATCGCATCTCGCCGCGACCTATTCCGGCGC
>CAYQRX010000267.1:0-4568 GCA_964419865.1 uncultured Hyphomonas sp.
TGAAGGGCGGGGCCTATCTCAACCGGCAGGCCGTCTCCACACCTCCCCCGCTCGCGGGGGAGGTGCCCGAAGGGCGGAGGGGGGATGCGGCAGGCGCCAGCGCTGGGGGCTCCCCCCTCCGACCTGCTTCGCAGGCCACCTCCCCCGCAGGCGGGGGAGGAAAGCCGCGCGCCATGGCTTTCGTGGCCACCAATTCGATCACGCAGGGCGAACAGGTGGCGCAGCTCTGGCCGCTGCTGTTCGAGCGTTACGGACTGGAGATCGCCTTTGCACACCGGACCTTCGCCTGGGGGTCCGATGCCCGCGGCAAGGCGAATGTGCATGTGGTGATCCTTGGACTGACAAAACGCGAGCATGAACCGGAAGAGAAACGGCTGTTCTCGTATCAGAGCGTCAATGGTGAACCGGAAGAGACGCGGCACAAAGCGCTTTCGCCATTGCTCATTGACGCATCGGACCTGAGAGACAGGCATCTGACGATCGAAAGCCTGAGTCGGCCGCTTAATGCTCCGGGCGAAGTCATTATCGGTTCGAAGCCCATCGACGGCGGGCATTTCATTTTTTCCGCGCAGGAACGCGAGGAGTTTCTGAAGCTGGAACCTGCTGCGGGGCGCTTCTTGCGCCCTTTTGTGGGGTCGCAGGAGTTCCTGAATGGCGGGGACCGCTGGATACTCGCGCTACACGAAGCCAGCCCATCGGACTTGCGCGCGATGCCGATGGTGCTTGAACGGGTGAAACGTGTTGGTGAAGTCCGTCGCGCGTCCAACAGCGTCCCGACGCAGAAGCTGGCTGAGACGCCGACGCTCTACCACGTCAATGTAATACCGAGCAGGCCATTCCTGGCTATTCCGAAAGTTAGTTCGGAAAGGCGTGTGTATGCCCCGATAGGTTGGCTAGAACCACCAACTATTGCCAGCGATCTCCTGTTTATCGTTCAGGATGCTTCTCTCTCAGACTTCGCCATCCTCCAGAGCGCAATGCACATGGCTTGGCTGCGTACCGTGGGCGGCCGGTTGGAGAGCCGCTATCGTTATTCCGTAGGCGTCGTCTACAACACCTTCCCCTGGCCCGACCTCGACGACAAGGCGAAGGCCGCCCTCGCCCTCACCGGGCAGGCGATCCTGGATGCGCGCGCCGCTCATCCCGGCGCCACGCTGGCGGACCTCTACGACCCCGATGCCATGCCGCCGGACCTGCGCCGGGCCCACAAGGCCAATGATGCCGCCGTTGACCGGCTCTACCGGAAGAAGCCGTTCGAGAGCGAGCGCGAAAGGGTGGAATTCCTCTTCGCCCGCTATGAAGCCCTGCGCGCCCCCCTGATGGCAAAACAGAAGAAACGCTGAAGGGGCCCATTCTCCCCCCGGGGATATGGGTTTGGGGATGTGGGGGTGCGACAGAGCGGCTGGAGATACCTTCGCTTCGGCCCCTCTCCCCCGGCCCCTCTCCCCGAGGGGGAGAGGGGAGCTGGAGGGGTTCAGCGCGGCGCAAAGCCGAGCGCGCGGACCGACTGCCAGACATCGTCCACCGACAGCTCCTTCAGCGTCGGGGCGGAGTTGACGATGACGGTCTGGGGGCCGCGGGGGGCAGAATGGTCCGGATTGCTCTCGGTGAGGGCAAACAGGGCGATGCCCGGCGCCCCGGCGAGGGTCGCCATATGCATGGGCCCTGTATCGTTGCCGACGGCGAACATCGCCGTCTCGGCCAGCGTCACGATCTGGAACAGGTCCGTGCGGCTGGTGATATTCTTCGCCCGCGGCTCCTTCTTCGCGATGTCATGGGCGAGCTGGCTTTCCGCCTTGCCGCCGAGAATGACCGGCGTGATGCCGAGATCGGCGATGCGGCGGGCCAGCTCGGCATAGTTCTCGAGCGGCCAGCGTTTCGCCTCCCGGTGTTCCGAGGCGCCGGGGATCAACAGCATGTAAGGCGGCTGGATGCCGAAATAGGCCGGGCTCAGCCGCGGCGGGTCGCCCAGCTTGGGGCGCACCCAGCCGAGATCTGGAAAGGGCGCGCTGCGGCCCAGCCAGCGGCCTTGCGGGGCCACGCCGGCGACTTCCAGCTGTTCGGCCAGCCGGTCGATCGAGTGCATCGTGTCGCGCGCGGCATTGTCATGGAAGAAGGCCGCCTTCTCGTGATGGCCCGACCAGAGCGGCGCCTTGCCGGCGCGCGACAGGGCGGTGAAATAATTGCGCGTGCGCCCGCTCGTCTGGAAATCGTAGATAATGTCGTACTTCGCCCTCCGCAGCCGGGCGATCAGGGCCGCGGTAGCCTTCATCCCTTCCGGGCGGCCATCGGTCTCGACCACATCGAAATAGGGACAGACCTTGGCGAACTCCTCATAGGGCGGGGTCGTCAGCAGCGTGATCCGGGCCGAGGGATGAAACTCGCGCACCGCCCGCATCGCGCCGAGGGCAAGCACAAAGTCGCCCAGCGCGCTGAGCTTGATGACCAGCACTTCCTTCGCCTTCGCGCCCGGGTTCACCGGGCTGGCGGTCTTTGCGCGCGCGCTCGACAACCGTTCAATTACCCCTTGTCCAACAGGCGCTTATAGACGGTGAGGGTCGCCGCCTGAAGCCCCCTCTTGGAGAAATGGCGCGTCACATGGGCCCGGCCGGCTGCCCCCATCGAGGCGCGCACCGTCGGGCCGAGGCCGATCATCGCGCGCAGGGCTCCGGCCAGCGCGGCAGCGTCGCCCGGCGCCACCCGCGCGCCGGTTTCATACTCCAGCACGGTCTCGCGCCCGCCGCCATGATCCGACACGATCACCGGGCGCTCCATCGCGGCGGCTTCCGCCACCACCCGCCCGAAGGCTTCCGGCCGGATCGACGGCGCCAGCACGATATCGGCCGCGAGGTAAGCCGCCGGCATGTCGGCAATATGCGGTGAGATCACGACCGAGTGCTCCAGGCTCAGCGCATGCAGGCGGTGGTGCAGCGAGGCGACATAGTCATCGCGCCCCTGCGGATCGCCCGCCAGCACGAGAACGAGGCCCGAGCGCTCATCCGGCGCCAGCGCCGCAAACGCCTCGATGGTGAGCATCTGGCCTTTCCATTCGGTCAGCCGTCCCGGCAGCAGCAGCGTCAGCCGCCGGTCACCTTCAAGGCCCCACAGGGCGCGGATCGCCTCGATGCGGGACCGGGCCACCACCTTCGGATCGAACTCCACGAGGTCCACCCCGCGCGGGATGGTCACGATCCGCTCGGCCGGAACGTCATGGATCTCGCGGATATGCGCTGAGATCCAGTTGGAGTTCGCGATGACCAGGTCGCCCTTCGCCATGACGGAATTATACGCCCGCTTCAGCCCCGACATGCCCGAATAGGCGCCATGATAGGTGGTGACGAAGGCGATGCCTTCGGCCTTTGCCGCGCCCCAGGCGCTCCAGGCCGGCGCGCGCGAGCGGGCATGAATCAGATCGACCTTTTGCTCGCGGATGATGCGGCGCAGCCTGCCTTCATTTGCCTTGATGGTCAGCGGATTGCGGCTCTTGGCATCCATCCGGAACAGCTCGCCGCCAAGGCGTTCCAGCTCCGGCTCCAGCCGCCCGCCCTTGCTGGCGAGCAGCGCGCGCCCGCCCGCCTCGACAATCGCTTCGGTGACTTCCAGCACCGTGCGCTCGACCCCGCCCGCCGACAATTCCGGCGCCACCTGGAGGATCACCCTCCCCTTCATATCCGGCAATGTGCCCAAAACGCGGCCCGCCCTACTCGCTTGACAGGCGAGAGAGATGGCGGAAGGCATCACCCATGACAATTGAATATTTCACTTCACCCGAGGGCCGCCGGCTGGCTTTCCGCAAATCCTCGCCTCGCGGCAGCCGGCCAACCTTTGTCTGGCTGTCGGGCTTCAAATCCGACATGAGCGGCGGCAAGGCGCAGGCCGTCTTCGCCTGGGCGCAGGAGACAGGCCACGGCGCGCTCCTCTTCGACTATTCGGGCCATGGCGAGTCCGGTGGCCGGTTCGAGGATGGCACGATTTCCCAATGGCGCGAGGATACGCTTGCCGCGATTGATGCGCAGACGGACGGTCCGCTCATCCTGGTCGGCTCCAGCATGGGCGGGTGGATGGCGCTGCTCGCCGCCCTCGCCCGGCCGGAACGGGTGAAGGGTCTGGTGCTGATCGCGCCTGCGCCGGACTTCACCGAAAAGCTGATGTGGCCGGAATTCACGCCCCAGCAGCAGGCGGAAATCCTGCAGGAAGGCTTCCTGCTGCGCCCGTCCGATTATGGCGAGCCTTATCCGATCACCCGCGCGCTGATCGAGGACGGCCGCAAATGGTCGATCCTGGGCGCGCCCATCGCCTTCACCGGCCCGGTGCGCATCCTGCAGGGCATGCAGGACCCCGACGTACCGTGGGGCCATGCGCTGCGCCTGACCGAAACCCTCACCTCCCCCGACACCATCCTTACCCTGATAAAGGACGGCGACCACCGGCTTTCAAGGGATGAGGATATCGCGCGGCTTCTGGACGTGTGCGGGGAGATGGCGGCGACCATCGCTTGACATGCACCGTAGGGCGGGTTGAGCGCAGCGATACCCATCGGCAAGCAGTGTGGACATGCCATCGCCTGG
>CAYQRX010000268.1:0-4543 GCA_964419865.1 uncultured Hyphomonas sp.
GTTTTAATCTTCTTAATGCCGCAAGATGTGTAGTCTGTCGCAGTCTCTGAATCCCACAAAAAACCGTTCCGATGCCCGGCCCATCAGGAACGGACCGTTCTCGGGGCCGAGACCGAGCGCAGGCCGAGGCGGTAGAGGGCGGCCTGGGCCAGTTCGAGGTCGCCCTGAGTGTGGCAGAGGAAGACGGCGCGTTCGATCTTCGATTCCGGCCAGTTCAGGAGGTATTGATAGGCGGTCTGGATCAGGCCCTGGGCGCGCTCATGCGGGCTGTCGCCGGCGCTTTTGGTGCCGAAGAGGGGGATCAGCACCGATTTCAGCGCATTCTTCGGGCTGAGCGTGGCGCCGAAGCGGCGATTCTCCTGATCGACGGCGGCGAGCGCATTGGCGACGCATTTGCGATAGGCGCCGATCAGCCGGTAGCCGCGCCCCGGCTCGCCCTGATAGGCGGCGACATGGACGAGGCGGCGCACCTTGTTGGTCTTGCGCAGCATGCCGGACGGCGTGACGAGGGCAGTCGCCGGCTCAACCCCGGTGCGCTGCTGGTGCCAGCCGGCGCGGCGGGCCAGCAGGCGGGCAACCTGATCGTCGCGCACGAACCCGTGCCGGTCGCGTTTGGAGCCGAGATAGCGGATTGCGGCCGAGACGGAGGCGTCATGGAAACGGCCGAACTCCATCCTTGTGTTTTCCGGGTTCAGCCAGACATCGACATCGTCAATATCGGCAATGTCGCCGGTGACGAGTTCGATCAACTTGGAGGGCTTGGGCCCCTGCGGCCCGACGCGGTAGGAGAGATAGCGCCGCTCGGGGATCACCCGGCCGGGCAGGGACACGTCGAGGCCCGGCATCAGCGTATGGACGAGGCTGTCCGTGCTCGGATTGTCGAGGCTGTTCCTGACATGCGTGCGCAGGAGCGCCCGGCTGTCCTCGATCACCTGCTGGCGCGGAATGGCCCCGCGCGCTTCCAGCTCATACTCCAGCGCGCGCATGCCGGAGATGGAGAAAGAAGTGGGGCTGCCGGCATGACGCAGGATCACCGTGCCGGCGCGCCGTGCGGTCTGGCGAATGCCAAGCTCGAAGAAAACGTCCGGTGTCGCCAGCGTCGCATCGGCGATGACGACATCGGCTTCGAGCAGGTTTTCGATCATCTCCTTGTGGATGAGGCCGGAGCGGCTGACCCGGTCGGCGCGGAGGATTTCAAGGTTCAGGTCCTCTGCCACCGGGCGAATGAGGTCTTCATAGACGGCGTCGAAGTCGATGCCCGCGCCAGCCTCCTCGCCCGTCGGCCAGGGCAGGATGACGAAGCAGCGCCGGCCGGTCGCCGCTCTTGTCTCGATTTCGCCGGTCTTCTCCGGCCCTCCGGATTTGCCCTCGAACGCCATACCCACAGCCCTGCCTCTTGATAGCCCCGTTTGCCGCCCTCTCCCCAGACGAAAGACGCCTGCCCGGACTGGCGCAGCCCGGACACCCGAGGAAACGAAACAATGCGGCTTGCACACTGGCAAGGCGCCGCTCCGGCGGATTCTGGCGCGGGGTCGCGCAAGCACCGCTAAGACCCTGAATCCTGTCGGGTTCAGGGCGGATTATAATTGCGTAAGGTTGGCAGGCATCGCGCGCTCCAAGCGCAGCCGAGGGGTGTCAGGCGGCGGCGGGGTGTGCAAGATAGCGCGCGCGGTGCTTCCGGCTCCGCACAAGGGGAAAGAGGCCACCTGCAGAGGCGGCCAGCGTCAGGGGGTTTGCCATTCGCAGCGATCCGTCAGTCAAGATCCAGCGCATCGGCCAGGAAGGCGAACCCATCGTCATCATCGATGGCTTTCACGAGCAGCCGGAGGAGCTGCTGGCGCGGGCAGACGGTCTCGCCTTTGGCCCGCTCGGCCCGCACTATCCCGGCATCCGCGCCCCGGCCGATGCGGCCTATCTGGCCCGGCGGATGGATCTGCTTCAGACCCTCCTGTCGGACGTCTTCGCCCTGTCGGACGGCGCAAACCTCGTCGAGTGCAACTATTCGCTGGTGACCACCCCGCCGGGCGAGCTGCGCCCGATCCAGCGCCTGCCGCATTTCGATTCCACCGATCCCGGCCGCATTGCGATCCTGCATTATCTCTGCGGGCCCGAATGCGGCGGCACTGCGTTCTACCGGCACCACTCCACCGGCTTCGAAACGATCAGCGACGATCGGATGGAAGACTATTCGCGCCTGCTCGAGGCTGACATTGCCCGGCGCGGCCTTCCGGTAGCGGATTATATGCGCGCAGATACCGATCTTTACGCGCAGACCTTCCGGGTCGACGCTGCCTTCAACCGGCTGATCATCTATCGCGGCTGGACCCTGCATTCCGGACTGATCCCCGAAGCCCTGCCGCTGCTGGCCGATCCGCGCACCGGACGGCTGACGGTCAACACCTTCCTGCAGGCGCGTCAGGCGCCGGCGGTAATGTCGCGCAGGGGATAGTCGGCGACGGCCGTGTAGCGCGACGGGCCGCCGCCGCGCGGCGACGTGCTGGAATAGAGGTGGAAATGCGTTGCGGGGAAAGGCTCGCTGCGATGCGTCTGGTGAGCTTCTGTCCACGCCCGCGCCGCATCGAGCGGCGTGGCATGACAATAGGCCAGGGTAATGTGCGGCGTGAAGGGGCGCTTCTCCAGCGCGATGCCGAGCCGGCGCGCCGCGCGCTCGCACTGGCTGGAGAGGGCGCGCAGCTCATCGCTCTCGCGGATGCGGGCCCAGACCGCGGTCGGCTCGCGCCGGCCGAACCAGCCCATGCCTTCCACCGCCAGCTCGAACGCGTCCATTTCGATCTCGCCGAGCAACTCGTCGAGATCGCGGGCACGCATCTCGGTGATCTCGCCATAGAAGCAGAGGGTGATGTGAAAGTTCTCCTCCGGCCGCCAGCTGGCGCCCGGCAGGTCCTTCTGGAGCCGCACAAGCGGCGCAGAGATTGAGGCGGGAACAGGCAGGGCGGTAAACAGGCGAAGCATGCCGCCTGTTCAACACACCCTGTCTGAATTGGAAACCCGCCCGGCGGCCCCTAACCCGCCAGGGCGTCCAGCTTGCCGAAATGTTCGGCCAGCAGATAGTAGAAGGTCACGCGGGATTTCTGTCCGCCTTCCGCCTTCATCTTTTCACAAACCGCCTGGATCGCGGCGTCGATCTCCGGTTGCTTCTGGGCAAGGCCAAGTTTGCCGCGGCACCAGCGCTCGCGCACCCTGTCGAGTTCGCCATCGTCCGAGCAGGCGACAATCGAACTGTCCCGGTTTCTCAACGCGATGCCGAGATGCCCGACGATCTTTTCGGCGGCGGCCTGATTGTAGCCATTCGAGTATTTCTTGATGTTCTCAGCATAAGCAGAAGCATCAGCCATGAGGTTCCCCTTCTCATTTGCGCGGACGGCTCCTGTTGGAGTTGCGCCACACTGAGAGGTTTAACCGGCGTCTATCGTTAGTCAATGATACTTGAATGTTCCGCCTGCCTGCATTTGCAGCACCAGCAACAGGATTTGAGCAATCGAAAAAAATGTCAGTTGGGCACCACTTTTATTTGAGCGGCATCAGTATTCACAATCGTATTACTGGCATGGCGGTGGTCCGGCCTTGTGGCCTCGAGAATATGTGATGTCGCCATCACCAGAACGCGGCAGGACATCCCGGTTTTTGTTGCGATGCGCGGCCAATATCCCCATATTCCGGCCAGAACGGCGCCTCCGGGCCGCCGGGTTCAACAGAAAGGACTTGAAAATCATGAACGAATTCAACCGGGGCTTCGGCGCGGTCGATGTTCGCTCGATGGACACCTCCGTCAATGTTGGTCTGCGGACCTTCATGCTGGGTGTATATCAGAAGCTTGCGCTCGGCATCGCGCTGTCTGGCGGCGTTGCCTTCCTCGTCGGTTCGGGTGTCGTTCCCGGCCTGACCCAGCTGCTTCTCGGCACGCCACTCTTCTATCTGTTCCAGTTCGGCCCGCTGGCGCTGATCCTGGGCTCGGCCTTCCTGATGCGGAATCCGTCCCCGCTGGCAACCGGTATTCTTTACTGGACCATCGTGGTGATGCTCGGCGTCTGTCTGTCCATCTGGGTCGCCATGGCCGCCGCCCAGACCGGTGTGACCACGCGTGGTGGCGCCGCCCTTAACGTCACCTTCATGACGATGACCAAGGCCTTCCTGCTGACGGCGTCGGCCTTCGGCGCGCTCAGCCTGTTCGGCTACACCACCAAGGCGAACCTGCGCCCGATCGGTATTATCGCGGTCTTCGCTCTCTGGGGCGTGGTCGGCATCTCGCTGCTGAGCTTCCTCTTCCCGCCGTCGGGCTTGTTTGAAGTGATCGTGCAGATCGCCGTCCTCGGCATCTCCGGCGTGCTCGTGGCCTTCCAGACCCAGGAGCTGAAAGAGGGCTATTTCGTCCATCAGGGCGATCAGCGCTCGCTGGCCGTGATGACGAATTGGGGCGCCCTCAACTTCTTCATCATGTTCTACAACATGTTCACGATCCTGATGTCGCTCCTCTCGCGCGAGTGAGGGTCCCGAACACCGCAAATCCGAAGCGCCCCGCGAG
>CAYQRX010000269.1:0-4538 GCA_964419865.1 uncultured Hyphomonas sp.
CATCAGCTGGGCAATCATGCCGCCCATCGACATGCCGAGCACATCGGCCTGCTCCACACCGATCGCGTCCAGAAGGCCAGCCGTATCGGCGGCCATCGCGTCGAGGGTGTAGGGCACCATTGCGGCGGTGTCCCTGCCGGCCATCGCCGCAGCGATGATGTCTGATGGGGCGGGCGGAATCTGGGTGGCCATCTCTGTCGACAGGCCGATGTCGCGATTGTCGAACCAGATGACGCGGTAGCCGGCGTCGGCAAGGCCGCGTTTCAGCGCGTCCGGCCAGCGGGTCATCTGGAGCGCAAAGCCCATGATCAGCAGGATTGCGGGGTCGTTCTCATTTCCCAGCGTGTCGTACTCGATCTCGATCCCGTTTGTCTTTGCGCGCGGCATGGCTTTTCCCTTGCGTTTACATCCGCGCAGCCTAGGCGCCCCGCGCGCGGGCACAAGCCCAAAGAAAAACGCCGCCCCCCTGCGGGAGCGGCGTCTTGAAGGTGATCGGCGTATGGCCTCAGAAGTTCAGGGTGGCTTTCGTGTAGACGAAGCGGCCTGAATAGCCGAACGGCGAATAGGTGGAGAAGGGCGTGTTCCCGGTAGAGTTGAGGCCCAGCGGGGCCGCATCCGGATACTCGTCGAACACGTTGTCGGCGCCGACTGCCAGGGTCAGCATGTCGTTCCAGGTATAGCGGGCCTCAAGGTCCACGATCGTCTTGGCGCTGAGCGTATAGTCGAGCGCTGCATTCGATTGCGGCACCAGAACCTCGCCGTAGCGGATCGCCCGGGCGGTGGCCGCGAACGGACCGTGGTTCCAGTCGAGCTGGCCGGTGAACTTGTCCTTCGGGGCGCCCTTCTCGAAGGTCAGGACGTTGACGCGGGCAAACAGGACCGGCGCCGGATCAAGCGCCGACAGTTCCGGAATGTCCGGAATCGCGGTCACCTTGGTCTCGTTGAAGTTCGCGCCGAGCGTGCCGCGGAACTGGCCGAAATCCGTTTCCGGGAAGGCATAGTTCGCGATGATATCGACCCCGGTGGTCTCGGTATCGACACCGTTGAGGAAGAAGCGGCCGCCGCCGGCGCCGATGAACCCCTGGTCTTCAAGGTACTGGCGAACGTTTGCGGCTGTCAGGTTCTCCGACAGGACGATGCGATCATCGACATCAATCCGATAGGCGTCGACCGTCAGGTTGAACGGGCCATTGCGCAGGACGAAGCCGAGAGCGTAGTTCACCGACTTCTCAGCGTCCAGCGGCTGGGAACCCAGCGCGATGGCGATGGGGTCGTCTACTGTGAACGTGGTGATCTCGAACGGCACGCCATTGATGAAGTTGGTCGAAGTCGTTGTGAAGTATTGCTGCTGGAGCGACGGGGCCCGGAAGCCGTTCTGGATTGATCCGCGTACGGCGAAGAACTCATTCACATCATAACGGGCGGCAAGCTTGCCGGTCAGGGCTTCGCCGAAATCCGAATAGGATTCGCCGCGCACCGCGCCGGAGACCAGCAGCGCGTCGGTCACGTTGGCCTCGAGGTCAACATAGACGCCGACGGCGGTGCGATCTTCATCGCGCTCATTCTCCGGACGGAAGCCGGGGAAGACCTGAGCGCCCGACGGTGTGGGCGCACCATTGAGCAGGACGCCGCCATTGCGGTAGGAGTCCGGCTCGCCGGCGAAGATTTCATAGGTCTCGCGGCGGGCTTCGACACCCCAGGCGACGTTGAGATCCGATGCGAGGCCATCGACCGCGAACCCGCGGACGAAGTTCAGGTTCGCAACCAGCTGGCTGTTCTCATAGCCGCCCGCATCAAAGGAGGTTTTGGAGGTCGGACCGATCGAGCGGTTGAGCGTGTCGATAATCTGGAATTCCATCTTGTTGGCGCCGTAGCCAAGCGAGGCATCTGCCTCCCAGCCGGCCCAGTTGAAGCGCACGCCGCCGAGAGCGGAGTAGTCCGTCGTCGTCGGGTTGATCTTCGGCAGGAACCCGTTCGGATAGATTTCGATGACGTTGCGGGCATCCACAGCACGGCGGAAGAAGCCGGCCGAAATGGTTTCGCGGTCCTGGAAGCTCGCCCAGCCATAGAGCTCGGCGCCATTTCCAAGATCATATCCGGCATTGGCGAAGAAGGAGAGCTGCTCCAGCTCCGGCTCGCCGGTCCAGGCATTGAACCGGTTGATGATGGCCTCACCCTCCGGGAAGGCGCCCGGATACTGCTGGCGGTGGTCATAACCGGAACGCTCGGTATGGTTCTGGTCCTTGTATTCGCCTGTGATGGTCAGGAAGCCGTCGGCGCCAAGGCCGTAGCCCTTCCAGCCAGCGACGGTGAGGATATGGCCATCGGAGCGCTCGCGGCTGACGCTGCGGCCCGGATCAGGCACGCCCGGCGTCGTCGGCTGGATCACCGGCACGGTGTATTCGGTTTCGCGCCAGCCATAGCTTGCCTGGACAGCGCCGCCGGAATTGGCTTCGCGCAGGCGAACGTTGACCACACCGGCAATCGCATCGGAGCCGTAAAGCGCCGAGGCGCCGTCGCGCAGGACTTCGACACCGCCAACGGCAAGCGAGGGGATGGTGTTGAGGTCAACGGCTGACGAGCCTCGGCCGATGGTGCCGTTGACATTGACGAGCGCGGCGGAGTGGCGGCGCTTGCCATTGACGAGAACGAGGGTCTGGTCGGGCGCAAGGCCGCGCAGGGCTGCAGGGCGGATCGAGTCCGTTCCGTCGGCGAGGGCAGGGCGCGGGAAGTTGTATGAGGGCAGGTTGACAGACAGCGCCTGGTTGAGTTCGCCGACGCCGATGTTCTGGATCGTTTCTGCACTGACAACGTCAACAGGAGCGGCCGTGTCGAGGGCGGAACGATTGGCGACCCTTGTGCCGATGGTGACAACGGTGTCGAGCTTGCGGGCAGCGTCGTCTTCCTGCTCCTGTGCCCAGGTGGGCGCTGCAGCGACCGTGAGGGCAACTGCCGCTACAGCCGATGTGAGAATGGTTTTGAATTGCATTGGGTGTCGCTCCGTGTGCGTGTATGCGGATAGTCATCGGACGTCCGCATGCGGTTATTGGAAACCTGAAGTGATCGTAAGGTGAGATTTTGAAACTTATCAACAAGGGAGCAGGGCTAACACCGCCCTTTAGTTCCAGTTTTGTTGCAATTTCGACACAACTTATGACGCGGGAGTAAAAAATGGGCATGAAAAGGCGCCTTTGTCTGGTTACCGGCGCTTCGGCGGGGATCGGAGCGGAGTTTGCGCGCCAGTATGCAGCGCTTGGCTGGGACCTTGCCCTGACCGCCCGGCGGGCGGACCGGCTGAACGCACTCGCGGATGAATTGACCGCCGCGCATGGCGTGCGGATTGACGTGATTCCGGAGGACCTTTCGGACCGCGCCGCACCGCAGCGCCTGGTCGCCGCGCTTGAGGCGAAAGGCCGTCAGATCGATGGCGTCGTCAACAATGCCGGCTATGGCCTGCCGGGCACTTTCCTCACGACGCGGTGGGAGGACCAGGCCGCTTTCCTGCAGGTGCTCTACCAGGCGCCGGTGGAGCTGACCTGGCTGGTGCTGCCGGGCATGGTGGAGCGCGGCTTCGGCCGGATCATCAACGTCGCGTCACTCGCGGGGTATACGCCGGGCAGCGCCGGCCACACGCTTTACGGGTCCGTCAAGGCCGGGCTGATCCGCTTCTCCGAGAGTATCGAGGCCGAATGCGGGGCTGCCGGCCACCGCAACATCCACTGTACGGCCCTTTGCCCCGGCTTCACCTGGAGCGAGTTCCATGACGTCAACGGCACCCGCGAGGCGACCAATACGATGCCGAAATGGATGTGGATGCCGGCCAAGCCGGTGGTGAAGGCAGGCATTCGCGCGGTCAATCGGGGTCAGCCGGTGGTCGTGCCGGGCGCGTTCAACAAGTTCGTGGCCACGCTGACCCGTATCCTGCCGGAGCCGGCCGGGCGGGCCATCGTGCGGTCGCAATCGGCCCGTTACCGCAAACTTGATCCTTGAAATCAGCCGCGAAATCAGGGGCGGGCCGCCTGCGATGTTGCACCGCACAAGCCGGGCGTGGCAGAATGCGGCTGGCGGTCTATCATGGCAGCGAATATCCGGCAGAAGACCAGTTGAGGGAGAGGCGAGATGGGCAGCGCAGGCGCGGTGAAAGAAAATGAGGGCGCCGTGCTGGCCGGCCTCGTGCCATTGCTCGCGGAGGCTGTTGCCGCGCTCGATACTTATACGGCGGCGGCCATCTCGGGCGCCAGGGCACAACTTGCGGGCGCTGACGGCAAGCCGGACCGCGCCGCATTCGAGCGTCACCAGCATCTGGCGCACGGCCTCTCCTGGCTGGTGACTTATGTAGAGACCTTGCGGCAGGTCTCCGAATGGGCGGCGCGGCTTGATGCAGATGGCAAGTTCGGCGAGGCCGAGGCGCTGCTGTCGCAGATCCTGTTTGGCGAATATTGCGCGCAGGTGATCGGCGGTATCCCGATGAACCAGGGCGAGACGATCCGCCCCCATGAGCTCGGAAGCCTTGAGGCGGCCGATACCCTGTTTGCGCA
>CAYQRX010000270.1:0-4531 GCA_964419865.1 uncultured Hyphomonas sp.
CCCCGGAAACTCTCAGGCAAAAGGACCGCAGGTCGAGCAACGCTCTGGAAAGCAGTCCGGACCGCCCTTCGGGTCGGGGCTGGGCTCACCGAAGGAGTAACCGCCTCACATACGGGCGCCGGTCACGGACCGGAGGCCGGGCGGGAAATCTCTCAGGTCGTCAGGACAGAGGGGGTGCGTGGATACGAAACGTGTTCGCGTCACCAGACCCTCTAGCGCCAGGACGACCACATGGCCGATCACGCCGACGGACCCCTGCTTTCGACACCTCTTACAGATCTGCACCGCGAGCTCGGGGCGCGCCTCGTGCCCTTCGCCGGCTACGAGATGCCGGTCCAGTATCCCGCCGGCATCCTCGCCGAGCACAGCCATACCCGCGAGAAGGCCGGCCTCTTCGACGTGTCGCATATGGGCCAGGCCTGGCTGATCGGCCCGGACCACGCGACGACGGCCCGCGCGCTGGAGGCGATGGTGCCCTCCGATGTCCTCGCCCTGAAACCCGGCCGCCAGCGCTACACCGTGCTGCTGAACGCGGCGGGCGGCATCGTCGACGACCTGATGGTCTCGCGGCCGCAAGGGCCGGAGAATGACGGCCGGCTGTTCCTGGTTGTCAACGCCTCGCGCAAGGCGGTCGACTACGCGCTGATCGCGGCGAACCTTCCGGGCAACGTGCGGCTGGAGCCGATCGAGGACCGGGCGCTGATCGCACTGCAGGGGCCGATGGCGGCCGAGGTGATGGCCGCCCATGCGCCGGCCGCCGCGGACATGGCCTTCATGGGCGTTGCGCAGATGGAATTCGACGGCATCGCCGTCTATGTGTCGCGCTCCGGCTATACCGGCGAGGACGGCTACGAGATCTCCGTGCCGGCGGGGGCTGCCGAGCCGCTGGCCCGCGCCCTGCTCGCCGACGAGCGTGTCGCCCCGATCGGCCTCGGCGCGCGCGATTCGCTGCGCCTGGAGGCGGGGCTGTGCCTCTATGGCCACGACCTCGGCCCCGAAATTTCACCGGTCTCGGCCGACCTTGGCTGGGTGATCCAGAAACGCCGGCGCGAGGCCGGCGACTTTCCCGGCGCGGCGCGCATCCTCAGCGAGCTGAAGGATGGCCCGCCGCGCAGGCGTGTCGGCATCCGCCCGCTGGAACGCGCCCCGGCGCGGGAAGGCACGGAAATATTCTTCGGCGACAATCCCATCGGCACCATCACCTCCGGCGGCTTCGGGCCGAGTGTCGATGGGCCGGTGGCCATGGGATACATCGACGTGGCCCATGCCGCACCCGGCACGAAGGTCGACCTCCTCGTTCGCGGCAAGGCGCGCCCGGCAGAGATCGCCGCCCTGCCATTCGTTCCGCATAAATACAAACGCTAGACCAGAAGGGGCACCGCCTATGACCACCTATTATACCAAGGACCATGAGTGGATCCGCGTCGAAGGCGACACCGGCACGGTCGGCATCACCGCCTATGCCGCCGGCCAGCTGGGCGATGTCGTCTATGTCGAGCTTCCCGAAACCGGCGCCAAGGTGGCCAAGGGCGACGGCTTTGCCGTAGTCGAGAGCGTCAAGGCCGCCTCGGACGTCTACGCCCCGATCTCCGGCTCGGTGCTGGAGGCGAATGTCGGGCTCGCCGATGCGCCGGAAAAAGTGAACGAAGCCGCCGAGGGCGACGCCTGGTTCGTCCGCATCAAGATTGCCGATGCTGGCGAGCTTGACGGCCTGATGGATGAAGCTGCCTACACCGCCTATTGCGAAGGTCTCTGATCCGCCATGCTTGCCCAGATCTGCTTCGGATTTCTTGCGCTGATCCATCTGCTTCCGGCAGTGGCCGCTGTCGCACCGAAGCAGATCACGAAACTCTACGGCGTCAATGCGGGTGACCGGACACTGATTACCCTGCTGCAGCACCGCGCCGTTCTGCTTGGCGCTGTCGGCGCCGCCTTCGTGGCCGCCGCGATCATGCCCCACAGCCCGGCGGCGCTGTTCGCCGTGATGCTCGGCGGCGCCAGCATGGTGTCATTTCTCGTCATTGCCGCGCTCCAGCGCCAGTTGCCCGGCCCGCTTCGCAAAATCGTGATTGTGGATGCAGCCGGACTGCTGCCCCTCGGCTGGCTGCTCTGGCAGCAGCCCTGGTCGATTGTCTGATCTCAGGAGAGATTGAATGCGTTACCTGCCCCTTACCCCCGACGAGCGCACCAGCATGCTGGCCACCATCGGCGCAAAGTCCGTCGATGATTTTTACACGGATGTTCCCGAAGCCGCCCGCCTGAACGGCAAGGTTGCCGGCCTGCCCGACCATCAGGGCGAACTCGCGGTCGAGCGGCACCTGACCAGGCTCGCCGCGAAGAACCGCTCGGCCTCCTCTGGCCCCTTCTTCGTCGGCGCGGGCGCCTACAAGCACCATGTGCCTGCCTCTGTGGACATGATCATCCAGCGCTCGGAATTCCTGACGACCTACACCCCCTACCAGCCGGAAATTGCGCAGGGCACGCTGCAGGCACTGTTCGAATTCCAGACGCAGGTGGCCGCGCTCACTGCCATGGATGTGGCCAACGCCTCGATGTATGACGGCTCGACCGCCTGCGCCGAGGCCGCCGTGATGGCCGCGCGCGTGACCCGCCGCAAGAAGGTGATCCTTTCCGGCGGCCTGCATCCGCACTACGCCGCCGCAACGCGCCTTCTCTGCGAAGCGCAGGGGCTGGAAGTGGTGCAACTCCCCGTCGCGATTGATGGCGAAGGGGATCTGGCAAAGGCCGTGGACGGAGAAACCGCCTGCGTCATCGGCCAGAGCCCGAACGTCTTCGGCACGGTGACCGATCTCTCCGCTGTGGCCGACGCCGCTCATGGCAAGGGCGCGCTGCTGGTCTCGGTCTTCACCGAAGCGGTCAGCCTTGGCCTCGTCACCCCGCCCGGCGAAATGGGCGCCGACATTGCAGCCGGCGAAGGCCAGTCGATCGGCAATGGCCTTAATTTCGGCGGGCCCTATGTCGGCCTCTTCGCCTGCCATGACAAGCTGGTGCGCCAGATGCCGGGCCGCCTCTGCGGCGAGACGGTGGACGCTGACGGAAATCGCGGTTTCGTGCTGACGCTTTCGACCCGCGAGCAGCATATCCGCCGCGACAAGGCAACCTCCAACATCTGCACCAATTCCGGCCTCTGCGCGCTTGCCTTCACGTCCCACATGACGCTGCTCGGCGGCAAGGGCCTGAAGCAACTGGCGGAGCTCAACCATGAAGCGGCCATCGAGCTCGCCGATGCGCTGACCTCGGTGAAGGGTGTGGAGCTGCTTACTCCGCGCTTCTTCAACGAGTTCGCCATCCGCACGCCAATGGACGCCGAAGCAGTACTCGCCATGCTGGACGAAGCCGGCATCGTCGGCGGCGTGCGCGCCTCGCGCCTCTTCCCCGGCGACCATCTGGGCGATGTTATCCTCGTCGCCGCCACCGAATGCACGACAGCGGACGATATCGCTGCCTATGCCGACGCTCTGAAGGAGATCATCTGATGTCCATGAACGCCACCGGCCGCCCCACGGCGCCCACCTCCGTATCCGCCGCCGCCATCGAGACCGTCTCCGGCTCGCGCGGGCTTCTTCAGCGTGAGGACCTTCTGTTCGAGATCGGCACGCCGGAAACCACCGGTGTTGACCTGCCAAAGCCCAAGGGCCTGAAATCCCGTCTCGTCGGCGTTGCCCGCAAGGTGGATACCGGCCTTGCGGGTCTCTCCGAACCGCAGGCCGTGCGCCATTACATGCGCCTTTCACAGAAGAACTATGCCATCGATCTTGGTCTCTTCCCGCTGGGCAGCTGCACGATGAAACACAATCCGCGCCTCAACGAAAAGATGGCGCGCCTGCCCGGCTTTGGCGACATTCACCCGCTGCAGCCGCAGGCGACCGTTCAGGGCGCGCTGGAACTGATCGACGAGCTGGCCACCTGGCTGAAGACGCTGACGGGCATGCCCGCCGTGGCGATGAGCCCGAAAGCCGGCGCGCATGGCGAGCTGTGCGGCCTGCTCGCCATCCGCCAGGCGCTGATCGCGCGCGGCGAAGGCGATGTGCGCAAGCGCATGCTAGTGCCGGAATCCGCCCACGGAACAAATCCGGCCACCGCCGCCCAGTGCGGCTTCATCGTGGACGAGATCAAGGCCAACAAGCGTGGCCGCGTGGATATGGCCGACCTCAAGGCGAAACTGGAAAAGTCTGATGATGTTGCCGGCATCATGCTGACCAACCCCAACACCTGCGGCCTGTTCGAGACCGACATCCGCGAGATTGCCGATCTGATCCACGCCGCCGGCGGCTATTTCTATTGCGACGGTGCAAACTTCAACGCCATCGTCGGCCGTGTGCGCCCGGGCGACCTTGGCGTCGATGCAATGCACATCAACCTGCACAAGACCTTCTCCACCCCGCATGGGGGCGGCGGCCCCGGCTCCGGCCCGACCGTGCTGTCGGATGCGCTCGCACCCTTCGCGCCGGTGCCCTTCGTGGTGAAGGATGAAGACGGCATCTACCGCCTCGTGGAACATATGACCGGC
>CAYQRX010000271.1:0-4501 GCA_964419865.1 uncultured Hyphomonas sp.
GAGGTCCATCACCCCGGCAAAGGCCGGCGCGTTGTCGTCCGTGCAGAGATCGACCGTGAACAGCTTTCCGCCGGGCTTAAGCCGGGCGGCGATGTCGGCGAAATAGGCCTGCCGGGCAGGCGCCTCTGTGAGGAAATGGGAGACGAGCAGGCTGGTGGCGGCGTCATGCGTCTCCAGCGGCGTGCCGGAAACAAAGTCCGAATGGAACTGGCAGCGATCTGCAAATCCTTCTGCCTCCGCATGCCGGCGCGCCACGGCCAGCATGGGCGCGGACGGATCGACCAGAGTGAAGCGCCAGCCTGGGAAGCGGGGCGCGAGGTAACGCACCTCGGCGCCCGTACCGGCCCCGGCGACGAGAATGCGGGCGGTTTCCGGCAGGCTGGCAAAATGCGCCGCGATCAACAGGTGAGCGCAGTCCTTCAGCGAGCGCAGCGCGGTGAACTGGTCATCATAGACCTGTGCGCGGGCCTCATCGAAGTGTATGGAGATGTCTTGAGACGAGGCTGCATCGCGCATCGGGGATCCTTGCAAAGTTATACTATAACGTTTTTATCTGGGGTGGCCGAAGGTGCACTGCAAGCAGCGTTAAGCCCCGCTCTCCGTTTGCGGCTTGAAATATTGCAATAAAGGCAGACCTTAGCGCCAACGCAGCGAGAGCGCACCCGAGGAGCCCCCATGACCGAACCTTATACACCGCCCAAAGTCTGGACCTGGAAGCAGGGCTCCGGCGGACGGTTTGCGAGCATCAACCGGCCGATTGCCGGGCCGACGCATGACAAGGAACTGCCCGTCGGCAAGCATCCGCTTCAGCTCTATTCCCTCGGTACGCCGAACGGGGTGAAGGTCACGGTGATGCTGGAGGAGCTGCTGGCGCTTGGCTATTCGGGCGCCGAATATGATGCTTGGCTGATCAATATCGGCACCGGCGACCAGTTCTCCTCCGGCTTTGTCGAAGTCAATCCGAACTCCAAGATTCCGGCGCTGCTGGACCGTTCGGCAGATCCGGCTGTGCGGGTGTTCGAGTCCGGCTCCATTCTGGTTTATCTCGCTGAAAAGTTTGGCGCCTTCCTGCCGAAGACCCAGCCGAAACGGGCCGAGACGCTCAACTGGCTGTTCTGGCAGATGGGCTCGGCGCCCTATCTCGGCGGCGGATTTGGCCATTTCTACGCCTATGCGCCGGAGAAGATCGAATACGCCATCGACCGGTTTGCGATGGAGGTTAAGCGCCAGCTCGACGTGCTTGACCGCCGGTTGGCCGAACATGAGTACATCGCCGGCGAGGAGTACACCGTCGCCGATATGGCCATCTGGCCCTGGTATGGGGCTCTGGCGACCGGCGTCGTCTATGATGCCGGCGAGTTTCTCGATGTGCACAGCTATCACAATGTCCAGCGCTGGACGAAGCAGATCGCCGAACGCCCGGCCGTGAAACGGGGCCGGATGGTAAACCGGACCTTTGGCAAGCCCGAGACCCAGCTCTGGGAGCGCCATGATGCCAGCGACTTCGAAACGAAGACACAGGACAAGCTCGCCCCTGGCAATACCTGACCGGCAGCGTGACCGGGGCTGCGGCGACCCGCCCGCTGCCCCCGCGGCAGGCAATCGCTATACAGGTCGTGCAGCAGCAGACAAAAGGCGCCAGGCCCGATGACGACCTATACTTCCGATCCGCGTCGCCATACGGCAGATACTGCCGAGACGATGGCCGATGTGCGCTATGAGATCGACCGGATTGACCGGTTGCTGGTGGAAATCCTCGCGGAGCGGCAATCCTTCATGGATGCGGCTGCGCGCATCAAGGGGCCGCGCGCTTCGGTGCACGACCGGGCGCGGATCGAGGATGTCGTGGCCAAGGTCAAGGCCGAATGCCCGAGGCACAGCCTCTCCCCTGCGATCGCCGAGCCGGTCTGGCGCACCCTGATCGACCGTTGCATCGCCTATGAGTTTGAGAGCTATGACGCGCTGCGACGCCCGGCCGAGGCGAGATCGTAAGCAGCCCGGGCCGCCGCTTCCAGCGTTTCGCCGAGTGCATCCTTGATGTCTCCGAGCAGCACGGCGGCATGCGCCCGGCTGGGCGGTGTCTCGGCGCGGCCCGCCTTCTCCGCCCGCTCGCAGCTGGCAGCGAGTTTGAGTGCGCCGATGCCGAGACTGGCGCCTTTCAGCGTATGGGCCGCGTCGGCCCATTGGCTCGCCTCGCCCTGAGGGTCCAGAAGGCGCGACCAGAGTTGCGCCTGATGCCGGAAAATCTCGATCACTTCCAGGGACAGATCGGTGTCCCCGCCCGTCATCGCCGAGAGATGGCCGAGGTCCAGCACGGGCAGGGGGCTTTGGGCAGTCATCGGTGTGCTCCTTGAAGCAAGGGTGCGGGCAGGCCGGTTAGCACCGCGTTAACCGATGCGGCGAGGGCAGATTCTTTCAAAGCGGACAGATTGCGGGCAAAGCCGTTTTCTGCTAAGGCGCCCGCGGGGTGGTTTTCGCCCCACGCTGACGCCATCCGGAAGATCCGACCATGACCGAACTCCTGATCCTCATCCGCAATGTCGTTCTGGCCGCGATCCTCGCCTGGCTCGGAATGGAATATGCCCCGTCGGCGCCGGACAAATCTCCGGATGACAAGCCTGAAGGATCGGTAACGTTCTCTTTGCTGCCCTGAGCTGCAAATACAAGGCTCTGGCGCCAATTGCGGCGTGCAAACAGCACTCGCCGGAACCCGCAAGCCGGGTTATACACAAATCATGACGGATGCCCCTTCTGCGCGCCGGTCAGGCCGGGATGACCTCGTCCGCCACGAGGCGTCTCAGAATTATGAGGCAGCCCGGCATGGTGGCGGCTGGATGGTCGGACTTGCCTATGCGGCGGCTGTCCTTTGGCTTTTGGCCGCAGGGGCGGCATTTCTTGGCCTGGGCGGCCTCACCCTCATCGAAGCCTCGCACCCGGCCCTGGTCGCGGCAGTCGGGCTCGCCGCGATCATCCCGGCTCTGCTGATTGTGTCGGCCGGCTATATGGCGCGGGCCAGCCGCCGCGCGGCCTCGGCCAATGCGCTCGTCCTCGAAGCGGCCGCCCGCTTGATGGCGCCGGCACGTGAGGCCGGCAGCGAAGGCATCACTTTTGCCGAACAGATGAAACAGTCGGCCGCCGAAATCGACCGCGCGATGGCCCATGCCCTGTCTGCAATGAAGGCAATGGCCGGCGAGATCGGTGACGAGCGTCTGCGTCTTGAGTCCGTTTCATATGCCGCGGCGGACAATGCGCGTGACCTTTCGATCCGCCTGACCGAGGAGCGCAACGCACTGGAGAGCCTCGCCCGGGATCTGCGCACGCAGGTGGCCGCGATGAATGAGGCGATCCCGCGCCAGGCGCAGATGATGGTTCAGGCAGCGCGCGCGGCGAGTGAAGAGGTCGGCCGGGCCGATGCTGCACTTGAGGCGCGCCTCGGTTCGCTGAAACAGGCCGGCGACGAACTTTACGAGCGGCTCGAGGCGCTTGACGGTCTCGCCCGCGATGCGGCCGGGCGCACCGAAGCGCTGACCTTCTCGATCAGCCGGGTCGAGGACAAGCTCGACCAGTCGCGCCGTACGGTGGATGCTGCTGTCCGCGCCAGCGAAGTCGCCGCGGCGGCCGCTGCCACGACGGGTGACACGCTGAAGGAGGCAGTCGCCTCTGCCATTGACGGCGCACGCCAGGCCAATGCCGAAATTCATTCGGCGACGCGTTCCGCGGCCGAAGAGGCCGCGCGGCATCTGACGCGGCTGCGGGAGACCGGCGAGCAGGCGGCTTACGCTCTTCGTGCAGCCGGTCTTGCGGCCCGGCTTGAAAGCGAAGCGCTCGACCGTCTCGCGGGCCCCTATATGCCGGCGGGCTCAGCCGCCGCATCGGCTCCGCTGGCCCCGCCTGCCACACGCACGACGATTGCTGCACCGCAAGCCGCGCCGCAGCCTTTTCAGAGCGGGCCGGGCCAGAGCCGGCCATCCGCCTATGGCAATGGCGCGGCGCAGCTGCCGCGCGCGGCGGTCAAGCCCGGCGATGATGATGATCTGTTCGAGGCGAGTGCGGATGCGCTCGCGGCGGCCGCCCGCGCTGCCGAGCGCGGCATTGGCCGCGATGAGGAGCATCCTGTCGTACTCGGGCGTCCGGCGACTCCCTCCCGCGAGACCGATCCGTCGGCAGGAGGCTTTCGCCGCCGGCAGGATGATGTGCCCGCTGAGCCCCCCCGGCGGCGCGCGACCGATTACCCGAATGGTAACGGCAACGGCAACGGCAACGGCAATGGCGCCGCGCCTGCCGGGCCGGCGCCCTGGCGGGAGATAATTTCGGATATCAGCAAGGACCAGGCCCCGCCCCTGGCCGACCGCGAAGCGGTCGCCGAAGCCGTGGTGGAGCGCCTGCAGAGTTCCGGGATTCCGTTGTCGGATGCGTTCAAGCCCAAATCAAAACGCCGGATCGCCGAGGCCCACCGCCGCGGAGAAAAGGACCGGCGCGGTGCGATCATTGAACAGGGCGG
>CAYQRX010000272.1:0-4484 GCA_964419865.1 uncultured Hyphomonas sp.
GCTGGCGAGCCTTCGCCCCGGCCAGGTCGAAGAGGTGCCGGGCGACCTTCTGGCCGCGACGCTCGCCGAGCTTGGCCACAAAGTCGATGCACCGGCAAAGCCCGCGCCTGACCCAAAGTCACGCCTTGGCAGGCGGGGGCCTTCCGCTAGATTAAAAAGAAAGCGGCCCTGAACGCCGCACACCCTGCGGAGGAAACATTGATGTCGGATCAGGTGGCTCTGGCGGTTCCGCCAGACACGAAGAAAGATCCTGCGCGCCGTATGAGCGACGCGGCTGCGGCAACCTGCGACCAGATTGTGACCCCGGCGGTCTATGCCGATCAGGCCCAGCTCGACGCAGCCTTCAAACGCCTTCGTGCAGAGGACCCCGTGGCCTGGTGCGAGCCGGAAGGCTTTCGCCCCTTCTGGGCGGTGACGAAGCATGCCGACATCATGGAAGTGTCGCGCCAGAACCAGCTGTTCACGAACGGCCAGCGCGAGATGCTCTCCTATCACGAAGCCGAGAAGGGCGTTTACGCCAAGTTCGGCCAGCCGCACCTTCTGAAAACGCTCGTCCAGCTCGACGACCCGCTGCACTACAAGCTGCGCCATCTGACCCAAGAATGGTTCATGCCGCACAATGTGAAGAAGCGGGAGGACGCGATCAAACAGATCGCCAAGCAATATGTCGACCGGATGGAAGATCTTGGCGGCGAATGCGATTTCCAGCGGGATGTGGCGCTCTACTATCCCTTGCGCGTCATCATGCAGATTCTCGGTGTTCCGGAATCGGACGAGCCGATGATGCTGAAACTGACGCAGGAGATTTTCGGTGCGCAGGACGAAGACCTGATGCGCGACAAGTCGCTCGCCGAGGAGCGCGATGTCGAAAAAGGCCTCGCCTCCATCCAGGCGACGCTGGCCGAGTTCTTCATGTATTTCACGAATATCACGGCCGACCGGCGCGCAAATCCGAAGGACGATGTCTCTACCGTGATTGCCAATGGCATGGTGGACGACGAGCCGATCGGTCAGCTGGAAGCGATGAGCTATTACATCATCGTGGCCGCCGCCGGCCATGACACGACCAGCGCCTCGACCGGGGGCGGTGTGCTCGGGATGCTGCAGAATCCGGGCGAGCTGAAGAAGATGATGGATGACCCCCGCGGCGTGGCGCGCACAGCGGTGGAAGAGGCGATCCGCTGGACGACGCCGGTAAAGCATTTCATGCGCACGGCGCAGGACGATTACATCCTCCGGGGACAGAAGATCCTGAAGGGCGAAAGCCTGCTGCTCTGCTATCCGTCCGGCAATCGCGATGAGGACGTGTTCGACGATCCGTTCAGCTTCCGGGTCGATCGCAGCCCGAACAAGCTCATCTCGTTCGGCTATGGCGGGCATATGTGCCTCGGCATGCATCTTGCGCGGCTTGAGATGCAGGCGATTTATGAGGAGCTGTTCAGCCGGCTGAAATCCATCGAACTCGCCGGGGAGCCGAGCTTCATCAAGGCAAACTTTGTCGGTGGGCCGAAATCCATCCCGGTGCGGTACAAATTCTGACCAACCCGGCTGGGCCTCACTGGGCCTGCCTGACCAAAAACTGGAGGGACGGAAAATGACATTTGTGAATGTCACAGAAACCTATCAGGTCGAGCGCGGGCCGGCCGAGCCGAAATATGCGCCCGCTTATAAGCTGGCCCCGCCGGTGGACCTGACCGACCCGGAAGTGTTCTCGAGCCGCGGCGGCTATACCCATGACGCATTCGCGACGATGCGCGACAAGGCGCCCGTCATGTGGCACGCCGAACAGGCTGGCGCGGGCTTCTGGGCGGTCAGCTCCTACGATCTTGTCAAGAAAGTCGAGCTCGACCCTGCGACCTTTTCCTCGCAAAAGGGCGGTATCCTGATGAATTACGGCATGGAAGGCGCCCCGCGCCACCCCTTGCTGCATTCATCGTCCCTCAATTCCCTGATCAATCTCGACCGGCCCTACCATACGCCGCTGCGCATGGAACACATGGCCTATTTCCGGGCCGATTTTGTTGCGGAGCTGAGAAAGAAGGTCGATGCGGAGGTCACCCGCCTGCTCGATGCGATGGAGAAGCAGGGGCCGGTTGTCGATATGGTCGAGATGTTCTCGGCCGAGCTGCCGCTGTTCACGCTGTGCGAGATTCTCGGCGTGCCGGCCGCCGACCGGCCGAAGCTCGTCCACTGGATGCATTTCCTTGAGACCTCGCAATACCAGGCCCAGCAGGAAGGCCTTGGCAATGTAACGCCTGAGCAGATCATGACTTTCATGAGCGAGATTCAGGCGATGTTCGAGTTCGGCCGCCATCTGCTGGCCGAGCGCCGAAAAAATCCGAGAGCGGAC
Source organism: uncultured Hyphomonas sp. (assembly GCA_964419865.1). Classification (GTDB taxonomy): domain Bacteria; phylum Pseudomonadota; class Alphaproteobacteria; order Caulobacterales; family Hyphomonadaceae; genus Hyphomonas. The sequence goes on from CAYQRX010000272.1 coordinate 2,351, forward strand.
CTTCTTTCCGCCATCGCCAATGTCGAGATCGACGGCAAGCCCCTGTCGCCGGAATTCCTCGACGGCTCCTGGCTTCTGATCGTCTTTGCCGGCAACGACACGACGCGCAACTCGCTCTCGGGCACGATGCGGCTGATCACCGAGTTTTCTGAGTTGCGTGACCAGTTGAAGGAAAAGCCTGAGCGCTTCCCGAATTTCGTGCATGAAGCGATCCGGATGGTGACGCCGGTGACCTATATGCGCCGCACCGCAACAGCGGACACGCAGCTCGGTGAACAGCGCATCGCCGAGGGCGAAAAGGTGGTGATGTACTATCCGGCGGCGAACCGCGATCCGGCGAAGTTCCCCGATCCGCACCGGTTCGACATCGACCGGGCAAATGCGAAGGAACACCTCTCCTTCGGCCATGGCCCGCATGTCTGTCTCGGCCAGCGGGTTGCCAACATGCAGCTGGAGGCGGCCTACCGGCAGATCCTCGGGCGTTTCCCGAAGGTGCGCTGGACCGGTGAACAGACCATCGCGCCGAACAATTTCGTGCATGCGATTTCCGCCCTGATGGTCGACCTGGGCGTTTAAGGTCCGGGCTGGCCCGGCGGATATGGACACGCGGCGGGAATGAGAAATACTTAACCCGCGCGGGTGTAGGCCCGGACAGGCAGGCTCGCATCGGCGCATCCATGGGGGAAGGCCGCCGCCGAGCCCTGAAAAGGGGACTGACATGGCTGACTTTCTGATCCGGCGCAGCAATCTGCGCGAGACGCGCTGGGCCGAGGCGCCCGCTGCGCCTCTTGGCGAAGGCATGGCGCGGCTGAAGGTCGATGCCTTCGCGCTGACGGCCAATAATGTGACCTATGCCGCCTTTGGCGAGGCGATGGGTTACTGGAACTTTTTTCCCGCCGCCGATGCCGCATGGGGCCGGGTGCCGGTCTGGGGGTTTGCCACGGTGACGGAGTCCCGGGCAGACGGCGTTGCGCCCGGCGCACGGGTCTATGGTTATCTGCCGATTTCCGAGACGTTCGACGTGCAGCCGGTCAGAGCCTCGGCAAGCGGCTTCATGGACGGCGCAAGCCACCGCAGCGGCCTCGCGCCGATCTACAATACCTACATCTTCAACTCCGCCGACCCGGCTTATGATCCGGCCTATGAGGCACAGCAGATGCTGCTGCGCCCACTGTTCACGACCGGATGGATGATCGATGATTGCCTGATGGAAGCCGGCAGCGAGGTGCCGGAAACGGTCGTCATTTCATCCGCATCGTCCAAGACGGCGCTGGCGCTGGCGCATTGCCTGAAACAGCGCGGCGCGGTGGAGGCCATCGGCCTCACCTCGGCCGGCAACAAGGCCTATGTCGAAGGCACCGGCCTTTATGCCCGCACGGTGACTTATGACGAGGTCGATACGCTCAGCGCGCGCGGACTGACAGCCTATGTCGATTTCGTTGGCCGGCCGGCGCTGACCGCAGACGTTCATCATGCGCTGCATGACCGGCTGGTGCGCAGCCTTGTCATCGGGGTCACGGACTGGGAAGGCAACCGGGCGCCGGTGGAAGCGCCGGGCCCGGCGCCGGAGTTCTTCTTCGTGCCGACCTATGCCGCCGAACGGGCAAAAGCGCTGGGGGCGGACGAACTGAACGCCCGCACGGGCCGGGCGCTGGCGAGCTTCTATGCAGCCTCGCCCAAATATCTGACGCCGCAGGAAGCGCGCGGGAAGGATGCGATCGCCCGAGCCTGGCAGCAGACGCTGGATGCAAGCGTGCCGCCGTCAACCGGGCTCATTCTCGGCTTTTAGGGCGCTGCGAAGGCGTCAGCGGGCGGTGACCCTGAACTCGGTGCGCCGGTTGATGGCGTGCGCTTCTGCGGTATTGGCCGTGTCGATGAGCTGGCTTTCGCCGTAACCGACGGCCCGGAGCGCATCTTCCGGAACGCCCTTGGCGACCATATAGGCGCGCAGCGTGTCGGCGCGCTGCTGCGAGAGGCGGCGGTTGTAGTCATCGGCGCCGCGGGAATCGGTGTGGTTGCCGATCTCAATGACAAAGGCGCTGCACAGCAGCTCCGCACCTGAAAGCGTGTCGAGCAGGCAGGTGCTGACCGGGGAGATGCGGGCATTGCCGGTTTCGAAGTGAATGGTCTGGCC
>CAYQRX010000273.1:0-4461 GCA_964419865.1 uncultured Hyphomonas sp.
GGCTCGATCGCACCGGCGTTCGAAGCCTGGCGCCATAGATGGATGCTGGTGAGCGTAAACTGATATAGAACAAAGAGATAAAAGAAACGAACCAAGTGATGGGCCTGTTCGGCGGCGCGGCGATAGGCCGTAAAGGTAAAGATATGCTAAGACGGTGAGGGCGCGCCTTGCAACCGGCGGGGCAGGGGAGGTCGCCGAGATCCCGACGGGAGATATCTGGCTGCGCGATACCGGCCCCATTGTCACCGGCAACGGCGCCGGGCGCGAAGCCCAGATTTTCCGCTTCAATGGCTGGGGCGGAAAATATCTCATGGACGGCGACACCGAAACGGCCGGCGCTGTCGCCGAGAAGGAAGGCCTGCCAGTCCGGCGCCATGCCTTTGTATTGGAGGGCGGCGGCGTTGATGTCGATGGTGAAGGCAGCCTGCTGACAACCCGGCAATGCCTGCTCAACCCGAACCGCAACCCTCAGTTCTCGCAGGCCGAGATTGAGGCAAGCCTTGAGGCGGCGCTGGGTGTCGACGAAATCATCTGGCTCGGCGATGGGCTGATGAACGACCACACCGACGGCCATGTCGACAATATCGCCCGTTTCATCGGGCCGGGCCATGTACTGTGCCAGCATCCGGCGGATGCGAAGGATCCGAACGCCGAGACCTTGCAGGAAATCGAGCGCACACTCGTATCCCACGGGCTGATGGTAACCAGCGTGCCCTCACCAGGCCTTGTGCATTTCGGGGATGGTGTGCCGGTTCCGGCGAGCCATATGAATTTCACAATCACCAATCGCGCCGTTCTGGTGCCGGTGTATGAGGACCGCTTTTCTGCCGTGGCCCTTTCCGAAATGAAGGCGCTGTTCCCGGGGCGCGAGGTGATCGGCCTGCCGGCACGCGCGATCCTTGCCGGGGGCGGCAGTTTCCACTGCATGACCCGCGAAATCCCAGCCTGAGAGGAGGCCAAGCCCCATGACCCGCACGCTCACCCTCGCCGCCATCCAGTTCACGCCGACGGACGATGTCCAGGAGAATATCGACCGGGTCGCCGGTTTCGTGCGCGAAGCGGCCGGCAAGGGCGCTGATGTCGTTCTGCCGCCGGAACTCTTCTGCGGCCACTATTTCTGCAAGACGCAGGAAGAGGAACACTTCGCGCGGGCGATGGAGTGGCCGGATCATCCGGCCGTGCACCAGCTTTCGGCGCTAGCCGCAGAACTCGGTGTGGTCATTCCGGTTTCGATCTATGAGAAGGAAGGCCCGCTCTATTTCAACTCGATCGTGATCATCGATGCCGATGGCACGCCCCTCGGCGTCTATCGCAAGAGCCATATACCTGACGGCCCGGGCTATCAGGAGAAGTACTATTTCCGCCCCGGCGATACCGGCTTTCGGGTCTGGAATACGATGAAGGGCCGCATCGGGGTCGGCATCTGCTGGGACCAGTGGTTCCCGGAAGCAGCCCGTGCGATGGCCCTGATGGGGGCCGATGCGTTGTTCTATCCAACCGCTATCGGCGCTGAGCCGCAGGATGCCTCGCTCGACACCGCCGCGCGCTGGCGGCGTGTGATGCAGGGACATGCCGTGGCCAATGTCATGCCCATCGTTGCCGCAAACCGGGTCGGTGACGAAGCCGGCCAGGTCTTCTATGGTACAAGCTTCATCACCGATGAGACCGGTGAGATCGCGGCGGATATGGACCGTTCGGAGGAGGGCGTGATCGTTGCCAGCTTCGATCTTGACCATATCGACCAGGCCCGCGCGGCCTGGGGTTTCTTCCGTGACCGGAGAACCGACCTCTACGACATACTCGTCTGACCGGCTTCAGCCGCGGCTGAACAGCCGCGCGACGGCATCCTCATACTCGTCATTGTCTGCAAACAGAACCGGCTCGGTGTGACGCCGGTTGCGCTGTCTCTGATCGGCGATGCGGATGCCGGACCGGCCCGATGCCTTCATATGATAGAGTTCGGCATCGGCCTGTTTGAGCATGCCAACAAAGCCGGCGGCGTGATCGTGAAAGGCGATCCCCGCGCTGGCGCTGATCGAGATGTGATGATCTGCGTGCTGAACCGGTTGCCGGCTCGCCTGCAGAAAATTGTTCGCGCGGGTGATGATCTCCATCCGGCTCACCGAGCTATAGCCGAGTACCAGAAACTTGTCGCCACCCACCCGGAAAATGTCCGCGCAGCCGGTAAACTGGACGCGCAGCCGCTCGGCCATGGCCAGGATCACGCTGTCCCCGGTGGCACGGCCATAAGCGTCGTTGACGGTCTTGAACCTGTCGAGATCAATGGCAACCGCCGCGCCGTAGCGCTCTCCTGGCTGGCGGCTCTCCAGTGCGGCAATATCCGACAGGAACCGCCGGTTGCTGAGGCCGGTCATCGGGTCGGAATTGGCCCAGAGCTCCGCCTGCCGGACCCGGCCGCCGAGCACGGCGCTCAATACTGCGAGTGTCAGCGCAAAGGCCAGCGGTGTCAGGAATTGGTTGATCGGCACATAGGGCGTCAAATCCAGAATGCGGAGGTATATCAACACGGTCGCCGCAAGGCAGGGCAGCCAGGCAAGGAACACGCAGCGCGCGCCCGGCGCCCCCCGGAATGCCAGCCAGGCAAGGCCGGCCGCGATGAGGATGGGGCCGGCCCCCGTGGCAGCGTAATAGCCGATCCGGCTCAGCCACACCGGAAACAGGAAGCTCACACCTGTCAGAACACCGATGAAAGCGATGCCGTAGAACAGCCGGTGAAGGCGCTTTGCCTGCTGCTCGGTATTGAGGAATGTCATGATGAACATGGTGGCGAGGGCCACCGTCAGCGCCTGCGCGAAGAACACCAGGCGTGTGAAGTTGACACTCAGCCCGGCTCCGATAACGGCGTTGAGCAGCCCGGATGCCAGCAGCGTGTAGACTGCTGCCGAGAGGGCAAAGCACATATAGACGCGGAACGCGCCGTTTGCCGCGTCGAGCGACATCGAGCCTGCATAGATCGCGAATGCGAGCGCTGCGCCGATAAACAGGCTCCAGACCAGTGTTTCAATCGTCACCCGCCGGGAGAAATCGAGTTCGGATTCTAGCTCGACCGGGAGGATGATAAGAGATTCGCTTCGTATGCGAACATAATACTCGCGGCGCTCACCCGCCGGCACGAAGAGATGGAAGGCTGGATAAGCGGCGGCCACCGCGTCGCCTGTCAGCGCCGCGGCAGAACCGGCTGTGCTGTGCTTCAGCGTGTCATCCTGGCTGCGCTCAAACAGGTCGACCTGCTCAAGATAGGGAAAGCGCAGCACAAATTTGGCCGAGCGATCCTCCTGGCTTGAATTGACCAGCTGGAAGCGGAGCCAGACATCGCCGTCACGGCCGTGGAATTGCGGCGCGTGGCGCGCTGCGGGCCGGAACTGCTCAAGCCCCGACATCATCACCGCTTCGGGCGTCAGCGCCCGATCGATCTTGCCGGCGACGTCCATTGCCGGCCGGACCGAGCCGTCCGGCGCCAGTGCAGCAAGGTCCATCACGGCTGCCCCGTCGCCGGCCGCCGCCGATGGCACCGCCGTCAATGACAGCGCCGCCGCCACCAGGGCGGCCCGGACAAATCCCGGAAAAGACGACACAATCAGCATACCAGACCGCTTTTGCTGCAGATCGTGGCATAGCGCGGATTGGTAAAGATGGCGTTTGCCAACAAGGGCAAATCGCTTTGTTTGCTACAGGATGAGCGCAACCGGCCCCGGCCGCCGCGCTATAGGACCTTGCCAGGCGACAGATGGCTGGCGGCCGAGACAATGGCGTCCGCATCAATCATGAAGTGGCGATAGAGGTCCCGGATCGTGCCGGTCTGGCCGAAATGCTCGACGCCGAGAGGCGTGACTGCATGGCCCCTGACGCCGCCGATCCAGGCGAGCGTGGCCGGGTGGCCGTCGGTCACCGTAATCAGCTGGGCGTGGCGCGGCACGCTTTCCATCAGCCGCTCGATCTGGCTCAGCGCCTTCGTCTGGCCGCGCGCGCGGGCGCGCCGCGCCGCTGTCCAGCCGGAATTCAGCCGGTCGGCCGATGTGACAGCCAGCACGCCGATATCGCGCCGGCCTTCACCGATCCGGGCCGCCGCACGGATCGCTTCGGGTGCGACGACGCCCTGATAGGCGATGATGACTTCGGCATTCGGGCCGGGCTTGCGCAGCCAGTAGCCGCCATCGATCACGCCCTGGCGGAACGCTTCATCCTCGCGTGACCAGACGCGCACCTGTTCCAGCGGCCTTGTCGAGAGGCGCAGATAGACTGAGCCGCCGGTTTCATCGCGCAGCCAGGTGCGCTCGTCCGGGTCGCCCTCGCCGTCGCGTTGCAGATAGTCGAAGCTCCAGTCCATGATGATCGAGAGTTCGTCGAGGAAGGCAGGCTCGAAGGAAACAAGCCCGTCCTGGCTCATGCCGATCAGCTGGGCGCCGACGGACTGGTGCGCGCCGCCTTCGGGCGCCAGCG
>CAYQRX010000274.1:0-4452 GCA_964419865.1 uncultured Hyphomonas sp.
GTCAGCCCTGTTTTGCTTTGAAACGCGGGTCGGTCTTGTTGATGACATAGACCCGGCCCTTACGGCGCACGATCTTGCAGTCGCGGTGACGCGCCTTGAGAGATTTGAGAGACGAGCGGACTTTCATGGGTCTGGCCTGGAACGTTTAGGAATTGGGAAAGCGGAGCGCGTAATGAATCCGGCAAGCCGAGTCAAGGACAGTTACTGCGGCGAGGCGGCCGCTCAAAGGGTCGAAATCATGATCAGGACAGGTCTCAGCCGGTCGAAATGGATGGGGATTGCCGTCATCTGCGGGGCGCTCGCCTCCTGTGCGGCCGGTCCGCAGGCGCCCTCGCCCAAACCGCCGGTCAGCGGCGCGCCATCGCCGGCCCCCGTGCCGGAAACCGGCCCGATCAGCTACCGCTCCTCCGGCCATGCGGAAATGGACGCCTGGCGCAATGATTTCTCGGCGCGCGCGCTGGCCGCCGGGCGCGATCGGGGCATCGTCAAATCCCTCTTGGAGAATATCAGCCCCATTCCGCTCTGGCTCGGCACCGAGCTTCAGGCCCAGACCGCGCCGTCCGATCAGGCCGAATTTGCGAAGCCTATCTGGGAATATCTGCGCACCCCGCTTGGCAATACCCGCATCTCGGGCGGCCAGCAGAAATTCGCCCAGCTTGCCCCGACCCTTGCCGCCATCGAGGCGCAATATGGGGTCGATCCGCAGGTGCTCGTCGCCATCTGGGGCATGGAAACCAATTATGGCGGCTTCATCGGCCGGGACGATGCGGCCAATGCGCTGGCCAATATGGCCGTTGAGGGCCGCCGGCGCAGCCTGGCCGAGTCCGAACTCTTGGCCCTGATGACCATTCTGGAGCGCGGCGAGGCGCGCCGCGGCGACCTGATTGCCGGTTGGGCCGGCGCGATGGGGCAGACCCAGTTCATGCCGTCCACCTATGTCGCCCATGCGGTCGATTTCGACGGCGACGGGCGCAAGGATGTCTGGAAGAGCGAGGCCGATGCGCTTGCCTCGGCGGCCAATTATCTCGCCCGGTCGGGCTATATGCGCGGCCAGCCCTGGGGGATCGAGGTGCTGACCCCGGCGAATTTCGATTTCAGCCTTGCGGATGGCACCGAGCGGCGGATGGAGACATGGGTGGCTGCCGGCCTCTCGCCGATCCGCGGCGGGGCCTTCGAGACGGGTGGGGCCGAAGTTGCCGAACTCTGGCTGCCAGCTGGGGCGACGGGGCCGAAATTCCTGCTGTTCAGGAATTTCAATGTCTTCAAGACCTATAACCGCGCCGATTCCTATGCCCTCGCCGTCGGCCTGTCATCGGACATGATCGCCGGCCGGGGCGGGCCGGTTGCGTCCTGGCCGACGCATCTGTCGCCGCTGACCGTGGCCGAGACCCGCGATCTTCAGGCCGGGCTCAACGCGCTCGGCTATGATGCCGGCACGGTGGATGGCATTGCCGGGCGGCGCACCAAGAATGCGCTGCAGCAGTTCCAGAAGGCGCGCGGCTTCCTCGCCGACGGTTATCCGACCCGGGAGATGCTCGCGGCGGTGCGCTCCGGCACGCCGGCCATCAACTGATCTGCCGGGCGAGCATCAGTCGCTGTCGGCTTCATCCTCGCGCACTTCGCCCAGCCCGTCCTTCATGCCGAAGCGGGCGTAGAGGAACATGGCGGCCAGCATTCCAGCGCAGAGATAGAAGGGCAGCTCCCGGCTGACATATTCGTAGAAGAACAGGCCGAAGAAGGGCGTCACGATATAGCCCATGCCGTTGGCCGAGATGACGAGGCCGGCGACATTGCCCTGAAGCTGGGGCGAGACGGCGAGCGAGGCGCCGCTGGAAAAGCCGGGCCGGGCAAGGCCCTGGCCGAGGCCGATCAGGAACTGGGCAAACAGGAGGCTGGCAAAATCCTGCGCGAAGACGATGATCAGTGTGCCGATGAACAGCGGCACGCAGCCGGCCCACATCAGCGTCTTGTTGCGAAGGTGCAGGCGCGGAATGATGACCAGCTGCGACAGCAGAACCGCGACTGCGCCGACGGTGAAGGCCGGGCCGGTATACTGCGCCGCCTCGCGCCCCGACACGCCGAGCTTGTCCATCACGGCGAAGACGAAAACCTGCGTCAGCACGCCGGTCACCAGCGACATGGCGACGGCATAGATCAGAAAGGGCAGCACCCGGTCTGAATGCCAGAGGCCCTTGGCGCTGAGCTCCGCCTCGATCTTGACCGCATCAGCTACCGGCTTGCGCGTTTCCGGCAGGCGCCACCAGATCATCGCCGACATCACCGCGGCGAGAACGGCCGTGAACAGGGCAGGGGAGAGGATGCCGACCCAGGCGACGAGCATGGCGGCAAAGGCCGGGCCAATGATGCTGCCAACGCTGAAACCGGAGGAGAGAAAGGCGATTTCGCTCTGGCGTTCGGCCTTCGAGGTGCGGTCGGCGACATAGGCTTGCGAGGCGGGGTTGGTCGCCGAGCCGATCATGCCGAACAGCGACCGGGCAAGAGCCAGGCAGATGAAGACGGCGATGATGTTCGTCATCATGCCTGAAAGAGCGAGGCGTCCGGTCAACCAGATGAAGAACATCGAGGCCGAATAGCCCGCAAGGCCGATGGCGGCGACCCGGCGGCGGCCCCAGCTGTTCGAGCGCTTGCCCCAGAAGGGCGACGTCAGCGACCAGAGCAGGGCCGAAAGGGAAAAGACCGCGCCGGCCATCCAGTCGAGCATCGCCATCTCGCGCGTCAGCTGCGGCAGGACGGCGGCCAGCAGCATCGTGTTACCGGCGCCGATGGCCATGAGGGCGAAGAAGAGCAGGATGAACGCACCCCGGCGGTCGGGGCGGGACTGATCGGGCAGCCGGTCATGAGTTCCGGGCATCTGAGTTCCTGGCGCCTCCCAGCGGCGAAGTCCGGCGCATCTCACACTCGGGCGCGGGCTCGTGAACGTGGCTTTAAGATGCTTTGGGCATGAAAGGCTACTGGCTGCCAATAGTCTACCCGAAGGAAACCCCGTCCCCCGTGCTCCAGATTGCCGGTCTCATCCTTGTGCTGATCCTTGTCGGCGGCGGCCTCGTGCTGACGGGCGGGCCGGCGGCGCTGCATGCGCTGCCGTTTGAACTGGCGCTGATCGGCGGCGCGGCGGTCGGCACAGTGATGATCGGCAATTCGCCGGAGGTGGCGCGCGAGGCGTTTGCCGGTTTTGCTCGCGCCTTTCGGGGCGCGCGCTGGAAGAAGGCGGACTATGCCGACCTCTTCCAGCTGACCGGCGGCCTGATGCGCGCGGTGAAGCGGCGCGGGTTCATTGCCATTGAGGCCGATATAGAAGTGCCGGAAGAGTCGGCGCTGTTCCGCGCCGCGCCGCGTATCCTTGCCGATGCGCCGGCGCGCAGCCTGATCTGCGATGCCTTCCGCCTGATGGCGCTCGACCTGTCCGATCCCCAGCGGGCGGACCAGCGCATGATGGAAGCCATCGACGGGCATATGGACCGCCGGATGAAGGCGGTCGGCGCGCTGCAGACACTGGCGGACGCCTTGCCCGCGCTGGGGATTGTCGCGGCCGTGCTGGGCATCATCCGCACGATGGGTGCGATCGACCAGGAGCCGGCCATCCTCGGCGCGATGATTGGCGCGGCGCTGCTTGGCACCTTCCTCGGTGTGTTTCTCGCCTATGGCCTCGTCGGGCCGATCGCGGCGCGCTATGGCCAGATCGTCGAGGAGGAAGCGCTGTTCCTTGAGACCATCCGCTCGGTCCTGAGCCGGTTCGGGGAAGGGGCGGCGCCGGCGCTTGCACTCGAGATGGCGCGCACGACACTGCCGCCAGCGCTGCAGCCGGAGGCGGCTGCCCTGTCCGCCAGCATCACCCCGCTCGCGGCGGCCCGCCGGCCCGCAGCCTGATTGGCGCGGGCGCCGAGGCGGTCTAGGCTTGCCGCATCAGGAAGAGGAGCGGCCCATGTCCCGGTTCGATGAACTTGTCACGACGGTCGAGGTCTATCAGTCCCTCGCCGAGGAGAATTACAACCGGATCCGGCGGCTGGCCGAGGAAGTGCGCGACGGGTTGTGCGAATATCTCGGCGCGGGGGATGGGCCTTGCGTCCATCTGGTGCCGCCCGCCGGTCCGTTCGAGCCCCACCCCTATGGCGATCTTGCCTTTTCGGTGCCGCCGCGCGGCTTCCGCCCGCTCGGCCCGGTCGCTTTCGGCCTGGCGGTGCGCGTAACCCGCACCGGCGACTGGCTGCGCCTGACGCTGCACTGCCGCAAGACCGGGGACAGTTTTGTCGTCCAGATCGAGGAAGGAGCGGAGTATGAATTCCAGCTGCCGATCCGCGAGGAGGATGCCGGGCCGTTCAATACCCATATCTATCAGCACATCCTGAACTGGTTCACCGACAATATCGAACGCTACCGGGAAGGCTCATATGGGGCCCGGGCGATCGGGTTCGACTTCTCCGAACCAGAGTC
>CAYQRX010000275.1:0-4371 GCA_964419865.1 uncultured Hyphomonas sp.
CGTGTTCATGAGCCGCGCGGGCGGCCAGCGCCGCGTCGAAGAGGCGCTGCGAGTCACAGGTTTTGACGGCGAGGGGTATCAGACCGCCCCGCTCGTCTCCCGTTCCCTGTCCCTCGTCCAACATGGAGAAACCCAATGACCCTCTACACCCACCTCCAGACCGTAAACCGAACGGTGCAGGTCGCGGCCTGTATCGGCCTCGGCCTGATGATCGCCGGTCCCGCCCATGCGGCAGGCTCCGGCATGCCCTGGGAAGGCCCGCTCGATCAGATCCTGACCTCGATCGAGGGACCGGTCGCGCGCATCGTCGCGGTGATCATCATCACGATTACCGGCCTGACGCTGGCGTTCGGAGAAACTTCCGGCGGCATGCGCAAGCTGATCCAGATCGTGTTCGGCCTGTCGATCGCGTTCGCCGCGACAAGCTTCTTCCTGACCTTCTTCAGCTTCGGCGGCGGAGCGCTTGTTTGATGGTGACGACCGGTTTTCCGCAGGAAAACGAAACGCTCGAGGAGCGTTTCGAGGGAGGAACGCATGAGCGCTAGCGAATGCAAAGGCTATGAAATCCCGCTGCATCGCTCGCTGACCGAGCCGATCCTGATGGCGGGCGCGCCGCGCACAGCGGCCATCGCCATCGGCACGCTCGCCGCCGCGATCGGCCTTGGCCTCCAGCTCTGGATACCGGGCCTTGTGCTCTGGGCGGTCGGGCATTCGGCGGCGGTGTTCATGGCGCGGTCTGATCCGGATTTCATGGCCGTTGCGGGCCGGAGTACGCGGCACAAGGAGCATCTGACATGCTGAACCTGAAAGAATACGCAGAAACCCCTGTCCTGCTGGCCGATTATCTGCCCTGGGCCTGTCTCGTCGCGCCGGGCGTCGTCCTCAACAAGGATGGCAGCTTCCAGACCACATTCAAATATCGCGGGCCGGACCTCGAAAGCTCCACCGAGGAAGAACTCGTTTCCGTCATGGCGCGGGTCAATAATGTGCTGCGCCGGTTCGGCTCTGGCTGCGCGCTCTTCTTCGAAGCGCAGCGCCATGAAGTACATGACTATCCGGGAACGGAGTTTCCGGACGCGCTCAGTTGGCTGATCGATCAGGAGCGCGCACTGCAAGCTGAGGAATCCGGCACCCGCTTCGAAAGCGCCTACTATCTGACCCTCCTCTGGCTGCCGCCCGCTGATGCCACGGGCCACGCTGAGAAGGCCCTGATCCAGCGCGCTGAGACAGAAGACGCCTCGACCTGGCGACACCGGCTGGAGACGTTCCAGCAACATGCCGCCCGCGTCTTCGATCTTCTTTCCACCTGTCTCGCCGAGATCGCAAAGCTTACCGATGACGAGACGCTGACTTATCTCCACTCGACCATATCGACCAAGCGCCATCCGGTCGTCACGCCAGAGCTGCCCGTCTTCCTCGACGCCATTCTCGCCGATGAACCCTTTGCTGGCGGCCTCGAACCGATGATTGGTGACGCGCACCTGCGCATCCTGACCATTCTCGGCTTTCCGGCCTCAACGCTCCCAGGCATTCTCGATGAGCTCAACCGGCAGGGCTTTGCCTATCGCTGGGCGACCCGGTTCATTGCCATGGACAAGGCCGAGGCCGAAAAGGTCCTCGGCAAGAAGCGCCGGCACTGGTTCGCCAAGCGCAAATCCATCGGCGCGGTCCTGCGCGAGACCCTGTTCAATGAACAGGCGGCGCTCGTCGACAATGATGCCGACAACAAGGCCGTCGATGCCGATGCCGCCCTGCAGGAGCTTGGCAGTGATCTTGTGTCCTACGGCTACGTCACAACCACGATCACGGTTGCTGATCCGGACAGGCGCACCGTGGACGAACATATCCGCGTGGCCGAGCGCATCGTGAATGGGCGCGGCTTCACCGCGATCCGCGAGACCCTCAATGCCGTCGATGCCTGGCTTGGAAGCCTGCCCGGTCATCCGTATGCCAATGTCCGCCAGCCCATCCTGCACACGCTGAACCTTGCCCATATGGTGCCGCTCTCAGCGGTCTGGGCGGGCGAGGAAACCAACCGTCACCTCAACGCCCCTGCACTCATCCAAGCGCAGACGGAAGGCACGACACCGTTCCGCCTGAACCTGCATATCGGCGATGTCGGGCATACGCTGGTCGTCGGCCCGACCGGCGCCGGCAAGTCCGTGCTGCTCTCGCTGCTCGCGCTGCAATGGAAGCGCTATGAGGGGGCGCAGGTCTTCATCTTCGACAAGGGCGGTTCAGCCCGCGCGGCAACGCTTTGCATGGGCGGCGCGCATGTCGATCTCGGCAGCAGCCATGCCCCGAGCCTGCAGCCGCTAAAAGACATCGACACCGAACATGGTGCAAGTTTTGCCGCCGACTGGCTGGCGGGTCTTTGCACAAATGAAGGCGTCACGATGACGCCGGATCTGAAGGCCCGGCTCTGGGAAGCGATCCAGTCGCTCGGCAGCGCGCCAGAGGCGGAACGCACGCTGACCGGCCTCAGCCTGATGCTGCAGGACGAGACGCTCAAATCGGCGCTGCATCCGTTCACGCTGGAAGGCCCGCATGGCCGTTTGCTCGACGCTGATCTAGAAAGCCTTCAGCTCGCCGACACCGTTTGCTTCGAGATGGAAGAGCTGATGCATGCCAAGGGCACTGCGGCGCCTGTCATCACATACCTCTTTCACCGGCTGGAGGCACGGTTTGATGGACGGCCGACGCTGCTCATCCTCGATGAAGCCTGGCTCTTCCTCGATGACCCCATGTTTGCCGCGCGTATCCGCGAATGGCTCAAAACCCTGCGCAAGAAAAACGTATCAGTCGTCTTCGCGACGCAGTCTCTTGCCGATATCGCGAACAGCTCGATAGCGCCTGCGCTCGTCGAGTCCTGCCCCACACGGATTTTCCTGCCCAATGAGCGCGCGCAGGAACTACAGTCCCGCGAGACCTATCAGCGCTTCGGCCTCAACGCGCGCCAGATCGAACTGATCAGCCGGGCGACGCCCAAGCGCGATTATTACTATCAGTCGCCCCTCGGCGCGCGCGTCTTCGATCTCGGCCTCGGCCCCATCGCGTTATCCGTTTGCGGTGCATCTACGCCCGAAGATCAGGCCCGCTTGGACCGCATCTGGGCCGAGACGGAAGGCGACGGGTTCGCCGCCTGCTGGCTGATCGAGAAGGGCCTGCCCTGGGCGGCAGAGCTTCTCGATCGATGGCCGGGCCATACGCCCGAACCCAACGCACACGCGCCATTCCGCCCCTCAAGTTTCGTTGCCGCCGAATAGGAGCCTGTCCCCATGAAACGTCCCATGACCCTTCTTGCGTCTGTCGCCATTGCGGCCCTGCCGCTGAGTGCCCTCACTGCGCCGCCAGCCAGCGCCCAGCTGTTCGGCGGAGGGATTGTCTACGATCCAGCCAATCACGCTGAAAACATCCTTCAGGCGATCCGCGCTCTGCAGCAGATCAACCAGCAGATCCAGCAGCTCACCCACGAGATCCAGATGCTGGAGAACATGGCGCGCGATCTCAAAACGCTACCCGACTCCATTGCCGATGATATCCTGCGCCGTATGCGGCGCATTGATGATCTGATGCGCGATGCCGAAGGCATCGGCTATCGCGTCGAGGAGATCGAGCACGATTACGAAGAGGCTTATCCTGAAGATTATGGCGCCGAGCCGCCCCGTCGGGCGGTGCTCGTCGAGGAGGCCCGCGCCCGTTGGCGACAGTCCCGCACGGCGTACCGGGAAAGCCTTGAGGTCACGGCCTCAGTCGTCTCTTCCGCCCGCGAAGACTCTGAAAGCCTCGACCGTCTGATCGCGGACAGCCAGTCAGCGGTGGGCAATCTCCAGGTCGCACAAGCCGGCAACCAGATCGAGGCCCTGCAGACAGAGCAGCTCATGCAGATGGAAGCCATGATGGCCGCCCATTACCGCGCCGAGGCGCTGGAGCGTGCCCGCCAGCTCGCCGAAGCCGAACGTGGCCGCGCCCGCACCCGGGCCTTCCTCGGAGAGTAGCGCGCCATGGACGTGATCGACACCTTCCTGGCAACGTTCATTGCCTACATTGACAGCGGGTTCGGCCTGCTGGCGGGCGATGTCGCCTATCTGTCGACCACGCTGATTGCCATCGACATCACGCTGGCGGGCCTGTTCTGGGCGCTCTCCCAGAACACGGACGTCATCGCGGGGCTCCTCAAGAAGGTGCTCTATGTCGGCTTCTTCGCCTTCATCATCGGCAACTTCTCGCTGCTCGCAGGGATCGTCTTCGACAGCTTTGCCGAACTCGGTGTGACCGCAGGTGGCGGGACGATGACCGCCGATGATCTCTTACGTCCCGGCTTCATTGCCAGTGTTGGTCTCGATGCCGGTCAGCCGCTGCTCGAAGAGA
>CAYQRX010000276.1:0-4325 GCA_964419865.1 uncultured Hyphomonas sp.
TGGCCTGTTCATCGTCGGCTGGCTGTTTGCCGGCTTCTCCGTCGTCGGCCAGCCGCATGTGATGGTGCGCTTCATGGCGCTGGACCATGCCGGGAATATGGGCCGGGCGCGGGCCTGGTATTATGGCTATTTCACCCTCTTCTATCTGCTGGCCACCGGGGTTGGCATGCTGTCGCGCCTCTACCTGCCGGATCTGGCCGACATCGACCCGGAACTTGCCCTGCCGCTGATGGCGACCGAGCTGTTGCCGCCGATCCTTGTCGGGCTGATCCTGGCCGGCATCTTTGCCGCAACCATGTCGACGGCGGACTCGCTGGTCTTGTCCTGCTCGGCGGCGTTCACCCATGATCTCGTTCCGGAACGGCTGGAGACGACGCTGATGCTGAAATCAGCGACGGCTATTGCCATCCTGCTCGCCCTTGGCCTTGCCCTGTCGGACAATCAGAGCGTGTTCAGCCTGGTGATCCTTGCCTGGTCGACGCTGGCCTCGGCCTTTGCGCCGCTGCTGGCGCTCTATGCACTGCGCCGGCGGGTTTCGGAAAGCACGGCGATCGGGATGCTGGTGCTCGGCGTCAGCGCCGCCCTGTTCTGGCGTTTCGGGCTGGGCTGGCATGAGAGCATCTATGAGGGGCTGCCGGGCATCCTGCTGCCGCTGATACTCGGCTGGGCGCTGTCGCGCCCGGCGGAGGCCGTCGCCAGTGCGCCGCAGCCGGCAGCCGAAAGCGGCAAGACCCAGCCCCTCTCGTGACAAGGTCGCAATATATTCTGCTTACGGATTATAAAGTCCATGGTTAATCTGTATTCACTATACTGATGGTTAAATCCCGATAGCCATCGCACACGGAGGTTGCAGGATTTCGCGCCGGAGGGCGCGTCATCCACAGGGCGCCTGCGCAAGCTGGGGATAGATGGCCGGATAACTCAATCGTAACATGGCAGCGCCTCCGCCTTCGGCTTAAGCCAGCGGCAGCAAAGGAGGCGTTCCATGTCCTGGCTTCTGGCATTCATGTTTTTCTGGATCGGCAGTTCCGCCGGCTTCATTCTCGGCGCATGGTGGGCGCTGGCGCATATGCGTGCGCGGGAGATGGGGCAGCCTGAGGGGGAGATCGAGGAAGATGACGGGACATGCACCAAGCCAGCAGACTAGCGCGCCGGCCGCTTCCCCCGAGGCAGCCCACCCGGTAGAGTGGGCCGCGCGTCCCGCGACAGGAGCCCTGCACATGACCCGAATCCTCGGCATCGCCGGCAGCCTGCGCATGGCCTCGTTCAATGCAGGGCTCCTGAGAGCTGCGGCGGCGGCCGCGCCGGAGGACACGTTTGTCGATGCCCATACGCTGCACGGCGTGCCGCTGTTCGATGCCGACCTGGAGGCCGAAGGCGTTCCAGACAAGGTCTCTGCACTGAAGGACGCCCTCGCCGAAGCAGACGGGCTGCTGCTGGTCACGCCGGAATACAACAATGGCATTCCCGGCGTGTTCAAGAACGGGATCGACTGGATGAGCCGCCCGCCCGGCGGGCTGGACCTGTTCCGCGGCAAGCCGGTGGCGGTGATCGGCGCCTCGCCCGGCGGCTTCGGCACCATCCTGGCGCAGGACCACTGGCTGCCGGTGCTGCGCACGCTCGGCACGCGCCACTGGACGGAAGGCCGGCTGATGGTCTCGCGCGCCGGCGGCCTGTTCGACGAGGCGGGCAACCTGACAGACGAGGAAACGCGCCGCCGCCTCGCCGATTTCATCGCCGGCTTTGCGGGCTTCATCCGGGGCTGACGGGTGGAAAGCGCGCGGGCGCGTGCTAGGTTGATCTGCGGGTGGGCCGATATGCCCTGAAGCACGAAACCGGAGGAACGATCCATGCCCCTGCCGAAATTTCGCGCGGCCTTGGCCGCAGCCGCCGTCCTGTCGCTGTCTCTCCCGGCGCTGGCCCATCATGGCTGGAACTGGGCCGAGGAAGCACAGACCGAAATGACCGGCACCATCCAGTCGATTTCCTTTGCGCCGCCGCACCCGTCGATGACGGTCGAAGTGGACGGCGCCGTCTGGCAGGTCGATCTCGGCAATCCGAGCCAGACCCAGCGCTCCGGCTTCGCGCCCGGCTCGGCCGAGATCGGCGATGCGGTGACCATCCTCGGCAACCGGTCGCTGGACGGCGAAGAAAAGCGGATCAAGGCGGTCCGCATCACGGTTGGCGGCGCCCAGTTCGACATGTACCCGGAACGGATCAAATCTGACTGAGCCCGAGATGAATGGCGCTGCTTGAATGGCTGCCGCGAAGCCCGGTGGGCGAGGCGCTGATCGCCTCGCCGACGCTCTATATATTCTGCAATGCGGCACATATTTTCGGCATCTGCCTGCTGATCGGGGCGATTGTGCCGCTGGACCTGCGCCTGCTCGGCCTGCTGCGCCGCCCCGAGATCGCGGCGATTGGGCCTTTCCTGTCGCGCGCCGCTCTGGCCGGGCTGATCCTTGCCAGCATCACCGGCGCGGTGATCTTCACGGTCAATGCCGCTGAGTATGCGGGCAACCCGGCTTTCCTCATCAAACTCGCCCTGATCCTGGCCGGGGTGGCCAATGCAGCTTACCTGCATGCCGGCGCCAGCTGGCAGCGGCTGACGGAACGCGGCGCCATATCACTCCGGATACGGATTTCTGCGGCGCTGTCGCTGCTGATCTGGACGGGCGCGCTGCTGGCCGGGCGCTGGATCGGTTTCGTCTGACGGCGCGCGCCGTCAGTTGCGCCGGAGCCCCTTTTCCAGAAGGTCCAGCGCAACGATTCGGGCGCGCCCTTCCGGCTTGCCGAGCAGGCTGCTGAGAGTTGGCCCGAACAGTCCGACACCGGCGGCCAGGATCACGCTGATCAGAACCGCATCCTCGACCTGACTGGACGCCATGTCGGGCGCCTCGCCCTGCTGGATTTTCCGTGTAATGACCGTCTGCACCGCTTCGCGCACCGTGCGCAGCCGGCGCGATTCATCGGTCAGCTCCAGCCATGCCGCGAGGCGCGCGGCGCCGCGGTCCTGGAAGGCATCGAACAGGTGTTGTAGCGCGGCGGCCCGCGCGGCGCCGGGGTCGTCCGGCACCTCCATTTCGAGGATGCCGGCGACAAGTTCGCCGATCATCTTCTCCATCAGGGCCGCCTGAACGCCGTCGATGGTGCCGAAATGATGCAGCACGGTGGCGTTGGCGACACCGGCCGCCTTCGCCACATCGGCCAGACGCAGCGATTGCGGCCCCTGTTTGACCAGCAGGCCCTCGGCCGCGATCAGGATGTTTTCCCGCGACGCTTCCGGCGATCGCCTTACACGCGGCGTCCTGGAATTTTTTTCTATCGACATTTTTGTCAATAACGCTTATATCATCAACTGTTGAAATCACTTTAGGGTCGCCGCTGCGGCCTTGTCAGCAGGAATTGCGAGGCGCCCATGAAACGCACCCCCGATGATGTGACGATCCAGCCGCGCGATATTCGCTTCGATGTCTCGGCCGCGAGCCGCGATCACTGGCTGGACGGCGACCCGGTCGCCACCGCGGTGTTCAACACGCTGTCGCTGACCTTCCCCGACGGCGAGCGCCTCTTCATCGACGCCGTGCGCGCCTATAAGGACCGGATCAGCGGCAAGCTCGTGCAGGATGTGCAGGATTTCATCCAGCAGGAAGCGATCCATTCGCGCGAGCATCACATGATGAACAAGCTGATCAACCGCGAGAAATACCCAGTCGAGCGGATCGAGGCGGAAATCCGCAAGCGGATCGGCTTTGCGCGCGATGGCGGGCCGATGCGGATGCTGATGGGCACGATCTGCCTGGAGCATTTTACCGCCATGCTCGCCGACATGCGCGTCCTTCATCAGGACCTGTTCAGCAAAACCGACCCGGCCATCGAGCGGATGTGGCGCTGGCATGCGCTGGAGGAGACCGAGCACAAGGCCGTGGCCTATGACGTGTTCCTCGAGGCGACAAAAAGCTGGACGCGCTGGCAGCGTTACTGGCGCCGCTGCATGACCATGGCGATCATCAGCTACAACTTCACCCGCAATATCGCGACCTATTCTGCCTGGATGCTGGAGGCCGAGGGCTATTCCCCGAAGGAAGCGAAACGGGCCGTGAAGCGCTTCCTCTGGCAGAAGCCGGGTTTCTTTGCGCGCGGCTGGAAGGTCTGGATCAGCTGGTTCCGCCCCGGCTTCCATCCCTGGGATCACGACAACCGGGCCCTGATGGAAGACTGGCGGGCTGAGTTCAATCTCGTCGCGGCGGAATAGGCAGGGCGCCCTTCTTTCCGCGCTATAATCCGGTTACGGATTGTGCTGCGTTGTGCAGTGATTGGTGAAA
>CAYQRX010000277.1:0-4324 GCA_964419865.1 uncultured Hyphomonas sp.
CTTCCGCCTGCAACTGATGGGCCATGACTGCCGCTTCGTGCCGGAGGCGGTCGTGCATCACGCCGGCAGCGGCATCACCGGGCGCCTCAGCGAATTTGCGACCTATCATGGCACACGCAACCGCATCTGGACCTATTTCAAGAACATGCCGGCCGGGCTTCTCATCCTCACCCTGCCCGGCCATATCCTGCTGACCGCTTATGTGCTGATGACCAACTTCCTGACGCCGCGGCGGAAATCCATGCTGCGCGGGCTGAAGGATGGCCTTGGCGGTGCGCTCCGTATCCGGAGAGATACGCGCTGGCGGGTGAAACCGCGCCGGATCGGCCTGTGGGCGCTTGTACGCCGGATGGCGTGGAACCCGTTCCGCATGCAGGCGCGCAAGGTGCATGTGCGCGAAGACCGCTGAAGCTCAGCCCGGCGGCGCGCCCGCGAAACGCCGCTCCGGCAGGCCGCGCCAGGGCGTGCGGAAGATGAAGACACTGCCCGCACCGGGCTCCTTCGCCAGCTGCGCTTCGCTGAGATCGACACGCGCCGAGGTGACCGCCAGGAGGTCCAGCGCCTCGCCGCCGAATGCCGGGCATGTAACCTGCGAGGCCGGCACCGCAAGGGTTTCCTCCAGCGTGCCGTCAGCGGCAAAGACGCCGATGGCGGAGCCCTCCCAGAGGGCCGACACGTAGCGCCCGGCGCTATCCGTTGCGGCGCCGTCCGGCGAGCCACCCGGCGCCGGGTCGAGCAGCACGGCTCCCGCGCCGATACCGCCCGCTGCCGCATCAAACGGATAGGCGGTGACCCGGCCGGGAATGCTGTCAGCGTGATACATCGTGCGCCCGTCCGGCGCCCAGCAGAGGCCGTTTGAAATGCCGATGCCCGACAGATGCTGTGTCAGGCTGCCACCCGGGCCGAAGCGGTACAGCGCGCCGAGATCGCGCGCGCCGGCAGCTTTCGCATCCTCAACCATACTGCCGACCCAGAACGCGCCATCCGGACCGACGCGGCCATCATTGAAACGCACGCCCGGCGGCAGGTCCGGGCGGATCGTGGGGTGGAAGGCGCCGGTGGCGGCCTCAAGCCAGCCAATTTCCCTGTCGAAAGCAGCGATCAGCCAGCCGTCCCGCCGCGTCAGCCCGAAAGAGCAGAGCCGGGCATGCAGGGGGATCGTTGTGAGGGCGGCGCCGGCCAGATGATAACGATGCAGCCGACGGCCGAGAATATCCGTCCACAGAAATGCGCCGGGGCCTGCATCCCAGATGATCCCTTCGCCCAGCTGGTCGCCGGTGGGGATTTCGAGAACGAGTTCGCGCTGACCCGCCATCGGGCACCTACTCCAAATAAACCGGACAGGTCGCAGGATGCCTTGCCCGCGGGCCGCTTCAAATCGCGCGCGCTTGGCCTGGCAACAACTATCTCTGGCTATAGTCCAAACGCCCTTACTAGTTTAGGCTGGCCCAATGATCCAGCCCCCTCCCTCTGCTTTTCTCGCCGCCCTGAAGGACCTGCTCGGCCCGAAAGGCTGGAGCGACGATCCAGCAAAGCTGGCCGAAGCGGCGACACCGTGGCGCGGTACATTCCAGGGCGAGACGCCCCTCATCGCCCGGCCGGCTTCGACCGCGGAGGCCGCCGCCCTCGTGCGTCTCTGCGGCCAGCACGGCGTCGCCATCACCCCGCAGGGCGGCAATACCGGCCTCGTCGATGGCGGCACGCCGCATGGCGAGATCTGCGTGTCCATGACGCGGATGACAGCGCTCCGCGAGATCGACCCATTTAACAATTCCATGACCATCGAGGCCGGCGCCACGCTCGTCGCCGCCCAGGACGCGGCAGCGGCGGAAGGTCGGCTTTTCCCGCTCTCGCTCGGCTCGGAAGGCACGGCCACCATCGGCGGCCTCATCTCCACCAATGCCGGGGGCGTCGCCGTGCTGCGCTATGGCATGATGCGCGATCTGATCCTCGGCCTCGAAGTCGTGCTGCCTTCCGGCGAGATCTGGGACGGGCTGTCCGGCCTGCGCAAGAACAATACCGGCTATGACCTCAAACACCTCTTCGCCGGCGCCGAAGGCACCCTCGGCCTGATCACGGCGGCGACGCTGAAACTCTTCCCGCAGGTGCAGAATGCGGCGGCCTGGGTCATCTGTGCGTCAGCGGAGGATGTGGTGAAACTGCTGGCGCTGGTACGCAGCCGGGTGGGCGACTCCGTCACCAGTTTCGAGATTATTCCGTCGAACGCCGTCGAGATGGTCGTTGCCGACATCCCGGGCGCGCGCGACCCGATGCCGTCGAATGCGCCCTGGCGCGTGCTGATGGAAGTCTCGCAGACCGACGGCGACCATGCGCGCGCCCTGATCGAAACCGCGCTCGAAGCGGCGATGGAAGAGGGGCTCGTCCAGGACGCGGTGATCGCCGAAAGCGAGGCGCAGGCGAAATCCTTCTGGCATATCCGCGAGACGATTCCGCTGTCGAAGCGCGCCTATGGCGCTGCGCTCAATCAGGACATCTCCGTCCCTGTCAGCCGTATTCCGGTCTTCATCGAAGCCTGCAACGCAGCCGTCCGTGAAGTCCTTCCGGGAGCGGACTTCGTCATCTTCGGCCATGTCGGCGACGGCAACCTGCACTACTCCGTGGTCGAGCCCCTGGACGCCGCCAGCCCGCAGCTGAATGCGCATGAGGCCGCCATCACCCGCACCATCTTCGACACGGTCATGGCCCATGGCGGCTCGATCTCGGCCGAGCACGGCGTCGGCCGGCTGAAGCGCGACGAACTCGCCCGCCTGCGCCCACCGGCCGCCACCGAGACCATGCGCGCCATCAAACGCGCGCTCGACCCGCAAGGCATCATGAATCCGGGGCGCGTCGTCAGCGTCTGAGCTGAGCCCCTGCCCGCCCGGCGCAAACCGCGCCGCGTTAACCCTTCGCTAACCAATATTTACCAGACCCTGACCAACCGCAGAATGCGATGGGGACACGTCAATGGCCTGGTATGGCGACCTGCGCGACCGCAAGCGCTTCTCCCTGTCCGAGCGCGACTGGACCTCCCGGCGTCTTCTCGACCTGCGCGCCCAGATCGCCTCGCCCGCCCCGCGCGGCATCCCGCGGCGGACCAAGGATTCGAGCCTCATCATCGGCACCTGGAACATCCGCGATTTCGACAACAACAAGTTCCGCCACGGGCCCCGCCGGCGCGAAAGCCTGCACTATATCGCCGAAATCCTCTCCTGTTTCGATGTCTGCGCCATTCAGGAAGTCAACGAGGATGTCGGTCCCCTGAAGGACGTGATCCGCCTGATGGGGCCGGGTTGGGACTTCATTGCCACCGATGTCACCACCGGCGCCTCCGGCAACCGCGAGCGGATGTGTTTCGTCTTCGACAGCCGGAAGGTCACCTTCCGCAACATCGTCGGCGAGATCGTGCTGCCGAAACATGCCTTGCTTCCCGGCGAGCAGCAGTTTGCCCGCACGCCCTTCATGGTCAGCTTCCAGGCCGGCTGGTTCAAATTCTCCCTCTGCACCGTCCACATCTATTTCGGCGAAACCTCGAAAGGCAGCGAGGGTTATGCAAGGCGCGTCGCGGAGATCGACTACATTGCCCGCGAAATGGCGAGCCGCGCCGACAGGGAAGACGAGAACTACATCCTCCTCGGCGATTTCAATATCGCCAATCCGATGGACGAGACCATGGGCGCCCTGACCCGGGCCGGCTTCCAGCTGCCGCCGGAACAGTATCCGTCAAACCTTCTGGGCACGCACTATTATGACCAGATTGCCTTCCGCACACGCAAGGACGAGCTGACATTCCTGTCCTCCGGCGCGTTCGACTGGAGCGAAACCCTCTTCCGGCCGGAGCATTACGACCATTACGCCCCGGTGCTGCCCAAACGCCACCGCGACCTGAAGCCGGACGGCACGCCGCGCGATACCGGCAAGGACAAGGAATATTATTCCCGCCGCTGGATCACCTGGCAGATGTCGGACCACCTGCCGCTCTGGACAGAGCTCGCCATCGACTTTTCCGATGCCCACCTCCTCAACAATCTCGATCCCCAGTTCGAGGCCGGCGACGTGCCCGCCCAGATCGAGTTCACCGAAGAGGAAGTCCCGGCCGAGGGCGCGCCGGAGCCTGCCGAACCTGTCAGGACAGGCGGCCTGTTCCGCCGCAAGCGCAAGGCGCCGCGCGTCGCGCCGCCGGAGAAGCAGGGGACCCTTGCGCCCACCCGGAAGATGACGCTCGGCGAAGCCTGGCGGATCTTCTGGTGGGTCGCGGGCGGCGGGGGCGACCGTCTGCGCAAGGCGCGGCGGGCGGAGAAAAAGGCCGCCAGGGCCCGCAAGG
>CAYQRX010000278.1:0-4314 GCA_964419865.1 uncultured Hyphomonas sp.
CCAAGCGCTGCGCGCAGGCCCGGCGACATGCCCGGCGAGACCAGGAACTCCGCCCCGGCCCCCAGCGCCTCATCGACATCGCGGGCCGACAGCACGGTGCCCGCTCCGACGATCAGCCCCGGTGCCGCCCGGCGCATTTCCTCGATGACGCGAAATCCGTCCGCCGTCCGCAATGTCACTTCCGCGATCGTGATGCCGGCTGCTTCAAGCGCCTTTGCCAACGGCGCCGCCGAGGCGGCGGAGTCAACGACAAGGACCGGAACCACAGGCGCCTTTTTTGCGGCGGCATCGAGCTTCTGGATCAGATCGGTCATGGATGAGCCCCCCGGGCAAACGGCAACGCGCGCACCCGCTCTGGCGAGTGTCAACGTTGTTGTGGCCTGCCTCACCCCGAAAGACAAGCGATGCCTCCACAAAATGTCACCGGTGTCAGAACGTCGCCCTGCAGGCCCGCCACCGCTCAGGCGGCCCGCGCGCCATCGGTCAGCCGGGCCGCCGAACGGTCCAGCACGCCCGGCGCGTCCCACGCCCCCTCCGGCCGGATCACCTGAAAGGGATCGGCCCGGATCGTCAGCGCCTCCGGATGGCGGGCTACCGGAATTTCCATCTCGGCATAGTCATAGCCGGAAAAGCTGAAGCCAGACCGCCCAGCCACCAGCCGGCAGCGGAAGACACGCGACCAGGTCGGCCAGAGCCGCGCCTGGATCTGCGCCAGGGCGATGCGGTAGCCTTTGCGCGAGATGATCTCGAATGTCTCCGCCAGCAGCACTTTCAGCGCCGGCGTCCCGCGATAGGCCGGCAGGATCGAGGTGCGCTCCACTTTCGCGAAATCCGCAAACCAGCGCACCCGGATCGTGCCGACCGGCCGCGCGCCGGCATAGGCGATCATATGCGTCGCGGTAAAATCATTGCCGTCATACTCTTCATCATACGGACAGTCCTGCTCCGCCATGTAAACGGCCGCCCGGATCGCGACGGCCTGCTGGTAATCCTCCAGCGTCCGTGCCGGACGCGCCGAGAACTGCTCCAGCGCGCCCTCTGGCAGCGGCCGTGCCAGCACAAGCTCGCCGAACGAGGGATAAGCGTTCATGCGGCCCTCTCCTCTCCCGCCTGCGGCAAAGCCTCCTGCCCCCAGAGATCCGGGAGGCCGCCCTCAATCGGCTGAAAACCGAGCGACGCCATCGACCGACGGCCGTCCTGCGTCGCACCCCGCGCGAAGCACGGAATCGGCCCGCAGATATCCACCCGCACGACCGCTGCCGCCATCATCACCCGGCGGCGCGCCTCCTTAGTCGCGCCTGCATAGATGCCGATATACACCCCCGCACACGGCGCTCCGGCTGTGCAGACATGCGCCAGTGCCGGCCAGGCGGGCACGAAGGCGCCGCTACGCACCGCCTCGACGCCATCTGCAGTCAGCGGGACGGATATGAAAATCCCGTCGACCGGATCACCGGTCACCCATCCGGTCATACCCGTCAGACTGTCGATCCAGGTGATCGACTCCGGCGTTGCCATCACTTCGCCAGTGAGTTCCTCCGCCAACCGCAACCCGGCCTTGAGCGCCTGAAAGTCGCCGCGCCGGAAACCGAACTCCTCCGCGCGCAGCGCCAGCCGGCCATGATCAATCAGAATTTCAGGCATGAAACACCCCACAAAATACGATCTGTGCGTGTATTTTGTGGAACGCTTCTCACAAGTTGTGCTTGCGCGCAAGCGAAAACTCGCGGCGCAGTTGTATTTTCTATGACAGGGCAGTCAGATCAGGCTACGAGCCCCTGAAGCTCCGCCGCCGTCTGGCGCGCCTGCTCGGGGCTGCCCAGCAATTGCCGGTTCACGCCGACGCGCTTGTACCAGTAGTGGAGGCCAACCAGATCGGTGAAGCCCATGCCCCCATGCACCTCGGTCGAGGTGCGCGCCACGAACGTGCCCACCTCCGCCAGATGCGCCTTGGCGAGGTTGGCCATCATCGGGCCTTCCTCATCGGCAATGTCCAGCGCATGGGCCGCGTGCCAGATCAGCGCGCGCGCCGGCTCCAGCTTTGCCGCCATTTCGGCGCACATATGCTTCACCGCCTGGAACGAACCGATCACCCGTCCGAACTGCTGGCGTTCCTTGGCATAGGCGACCGCCTTGTCGAGCATCGCCTGCGCCGCGCCAAGCGTATCGGCCGCCACCAGCAACCGCGCCAGCGCCAGCACTTCCACGCCCGGCGTCACGCTGACGAGTGGCTTTGCCCCGTCCAGCATGATTTCATGGAATGACCGTGTCCGGTCAATCGTCTGCATCACGGTCACGCGCGCATCCGTCGCAGAAACCGAATGCCACGCCCCGGCGGTATCGGCCACTAGGATATGCGTTGCCCCGTCCACTGATTGCGCCAGCAGGGATTTGCCGCTGAGCTTGCCGCCCTTCAGCTCCACGCCCGCCCCATCGCGCCGGGAGGAAACCTCCGTCAACGCCAGGGCAAACTTCGCCTCACCCGAGGCAGTCGCGCCCAGCACATCAGCCTGTCCCGCCAGGGCCCGCGCCGCCACCGCCGTCGCCAGAAAACGTGACGGCGCCACATTATAGCCCAGCGCTTCCTGCACGAGACAGGCGTCCAGCGCGCCAAGGCCCAGCCCGCCAGCTGCCTCCGGCACCATTAGCGCCGCAAGGCCAAACTCCGTCAGCGCTTCGTCCAGCACGGCGCTCTCCCCGGCATCACCCACGGCGATCTTCCGGATACGGTCAAGGGACGCGGCATCACTGAGAACGCCTTTCAGGCTGTCCTGCAGCATGCGCTGGTCTTCTGAAAGTGCAAACTCCATGGTCTCAAGCCTTTGCGAGCTTCGGCTCACGCGGCATGTCGAGGCCGCGTTCCGCAATGATGTTCTTCTGGATCTGGGCGGTGCCGCCCCCGATGATCAGTCCGAGGTCGTACATATAGCGCCACTGCCAGCTGCCCCCGCTGCGCAGATGCTCGCCCTCCTCATAGAGGATGCCGAGTTCCCCCAGCGCGTCGATGGCGAGGCGCGCAATCTCATGGTTGAGATCACACCCCTGCAGCTTCACCACCAGTCCCGCCAGCCCCGCGGGCTGCCCCTGCAGACGACTCGTCGTGATGCGCAGGCCATTGGCCTGCATCGCATAGACTTCCGCCTGCAACTTCATCAGCCGGTCACGCAGCAGCGGATTGTCGATCAGCCTCTGGCCGTTCACCGTCTCGGCCTTCATCAGCGCAATGAGTTCCAGAAGCCGCGCCTTGGTCGCGTTCGGGTCGCCCAGCATCCCGCGCTCATGCGTCAGCGTGGCATTCGCCACCTGCCAGCCCTTGTTGGGCGCAAAGATCACGCCGCTTTTCGGCACGCGCACATCGGTGAAGAACACCTCGTTGAAGTTCGCCGTGCCCGTCATGTCGACCAGCGGGCGTACCTCGATGCCCGGCGTGCTCATCGGGAAGGTGATGTAGGTGATCCCCTCATGCTTCTTGGCGTTGGGGTCTGTCCGTACAAGGCAGAAGATCATGTCGGCCTGTTTCGCCGTCGAGGTCCAGATCTTCGAGCCATTGATGATGTAATGGTCGCCGTCTTCCACAGCCGAGGTGCGCAGAGCGGCCAGGTCAGAGCCTGCGCCCGGCTCCGAATAGCCCTGGCACCAGATCATCTCGCCGTGGATCGTCGGGCGGATATAGGCCTGCTTCTGCGCCTCGGTGCCCAGCTCCAGCAGCGTCGGCACGAACATCGAAATGCCCTGCCCCGCCATCGGCCCCGGCAGGCCGGATCGGGCAAATTCCTCGGCAATGATGCGCGCCTTCAGGATGTCCGGCTCGGCGCCGTATCCGCCATATTCCCTCGGGATCGTGCGGGCCGCGAGGCCATTCTCGATCAGGAATTTCTGCCAGGCGAGGCGCTTGGGGTTCTTGTATCCCTTGTCATCGGCCGTCGGCGCAAGGTGGGCGTTCTTCGCAAGCGTCTCGGAGACCTCTTTGCGAAAGGCTTCATATTGGGGGTCGAGTGTCAGCTTCATGGCCGCCACTTCGCCCCCTTGCCCCAACGTCGCGCAAGAGGGGTTCTTGCGCGACGTTGCGGAAAGCCTCTTAGCTCTCCCCAGCAATCATCCAGAGGGAGACCCGCCATGCCCGTCGAATATGTCAAGAAAGGCAATGTCGCCATCATCACCATGAACCGTCCCGAGGCGCGCAACGCCATCAATGGCGAAATGGCCCAGACGATGGAGGCAGCCCTCGACCAGATGGAAGAAGATCCGGAAGTCTGGGTTGGCATCCTCACCGCCGTCGGCGGCAAGTCCTCCCACGCCGCCGTCGTCGCCCGC
>CAYQRX010000279.1:0-4305 GCA_964419865.1 uncultured Hyphomonas sp.
GACTTCGGGCACATCCTTCTGGAAGGCGCGGGCGGCCTTCAGTGCGCCGGGAAACGCCGCAAGGCTGAGGTCCCGGGGGGGCGGATAGAGGCCCGCCTCGATATTCGCCCGGTCCTGCAGGAACAGCTCGATGAACGCCCGGCGCAGCTCGGCCATGTCGGGCTTGCCGCGAGTCGGTGTGAAGGGCGGCTCGCCGGCGCGGTTGAAGCCTTCAGCCTGGCGGCGGGCCGCCTGCATCTGCGCCGTGTACCAGGCCGAACGCAGTCCCTGCGCCGCTGCATAGCGGGCGCGTCCTGCAGTGATTGCGGCCTTCTCGCGCCATCCCATGGGGTGAATATGGCGCTGCCCGCCCTGCCCGTCCAGCGGCCTTTCCTTCAGCTTGCGTTCAGCTTGACCGGCCCAGTGTGGGGTCAAAGCGGGCGGTTCTGCGCCTGGAAGGAAGGAGTCTGGTGATGATGAGAATGGCAGTCCTGGCCTCTGGCGTCAGCCTCCTGGCCGTCGCCCTGCCGGGTGAGGCGCATGCCCAGTATGGCGGATACGGCTATGCCCCCCCGCCGGTGCGCAATGTCCAGTGCGAGCGGCAGAAATCCTCCGACGGCACCACCGGCGCCCTTGTCGGCGCTGTGGTCGGCGGCCTGATCGGCGGCGCCATCGGCAACAATATAGACAACGACCGCTACCACACCCGCTACACCCGCCGCGGCCCTGTTACGTATAAGGAAAGCCGGTCTAATTCCGGGCAGGTGGCCGTCGGCGCGACGCTCGGCGCGCTCGTGGGCGGCGTGGCCGGCGCGGACATCGGCAAGAAGTCAGGCGGCGACTGTCATGTTGCCTATGCCCCCGGATATTCACAGGCGTCGGTGCCCTACGGCTCGATCCCGCAAACCACGCAAGGGCTCTATGGCGGGCCGGAAGTGATGCGGGGGGCGCCGAACACCTATCCGCATCCGGCGCCGCAGCAATACCCGGCTTCGAGCTATCCCGCCTATCCGGCGCAGACGCCGGGCTATCAGCAACCCCAGCCGACCTATCAATATGGCGGCGGGCCCTCAGTGCCCGGACCCGATTGCCGCGTCATCCACCGCGAGACACGGATGCCGGACGGCCAGGTGCTGCGCGATCCGGTAACCGCCTGCTGGAACGAGGCGACTCGTGACTGGCGTATCCAGGACGGCTGGGAAGAAGAACTCTACGGCTACTGACAGGGCGCAAAGGGCGCGGCAGGATAGCCTCTTGCTGGGCCCCGCTTCCCATGTTCAATCTGCGCGCTGAAGATTGAACGGAGCCCCACTATGCGCCTTGCCCTGTCCTTCATTGCCGGTCTTGCCGCGCTGACGCTTGCGGCCTGCACGCCCGCCCCGGACGCTTCGGGCGGCTCCCCCGTTGCGGCGGGACAACAAGCGGCCGCTGTTCTGACCCTTGCCAATGGTGAGGTCTTCGTTCCGCCCGGCGAGCGGAATGTCACCGCCGCCTTCGGCACCTTCGGTGCCGGGGACCGCGATGTGACACTTGTCGCGGCGCGGGCCGATTTCGCCGAAGCGATCGAATTCCACACCCATGAGATGGGCGAAGACGGCCGGATGGCGATGCGCCAGGTCGATGGCTTCCTCGTTCCGGCCAATGGCGAACATGTGCTGCAGCGCGGCGGCGACCATCTGATGCTGTTCGGCGTGGACCGCAGCGCGCTGGTGCCGGGCGCAGAACTTTCGGTGACGATCACTGTCCGCCTGCCGGACGAGTCGACCGAAGAAGTCATCCTTCCCCTGACGGTCAAGGATCTCTGAGGGCGATCAGGCCCGGCGGGCCATGACCAGATATTCCCGGTTCCCATCTCCGCCTTCAATCGGGCTGGTGATCAGTTCGGCCGGCCGCCAGCCGAGACCGGCCAGGTAATCCAGGAAGGCTCTCAGCGCCCGGCCCGCAGCCTCGTCATCCGTGACAATACCGCCCTTTCCAACATGATCCCGGCCGACTTCGAATTGCGGCTTGAAAAGTGCAATGAGAATCGCCTCCGGCGCCGCCAGAGACAGCGGCACGGCAAGCACCTTGGCGAGTGAGACAAAGCTCAGATCACAGACGATCAGTTCTGGCGGCGCGCCTAAATGGTCCGGCGTCAGGTCGCGCGCGTTCAGGCCTTCAAATGATGTGACACGGCTATCGGCCGCGATCTTCGCATGAAGCTGGCCGTGGCCGACATCGACGCAGGTAACATGCCCCGCACCGGCCTGCAGCAGCACATCGGCAAAGCCGCCGGTTGAGGCGCCAAGATCGAGGCAACGCAGACCGGCCGGGTTGATACCGAACGTCTCAAGCGCGTGCGCAAGTTTCAGCCCGCCGCGCGAGACATAGGGATGTGCCGGAGAGGCTTCGATCTGCGCGTCCCGGCCGACCAGCTCGGAAGGCTTGCGGATGAGCCGGCCATCGGCGGTCACCCGCCCGGCCGCAATCGCCGCCTGCGCAGCCGCGCGGCTGTCGAAATGGCCGAGCGCAACCAGCATGCGGTCAGCGCGTTCCTTTTCCGGCGGCGATGGGTCTGACATTCCCGCTGTCTGCCCTATACTCTTCCGGAAATCGACAGGAGACTCGCAATGCTGAAACAGATCGCCCTAGCCGCCTCGATGCTCGCCCTGGCTGCCTGCGCCCATGATGCGCCCCCGGCCGGTGACGCGCATGGCGGCCACGACGCCGCCGGACCGGCAGCGCAGCCGGCCCCCGAGCCGGCATCGGCGATGGCGCAGATCATCGACACATCCGGCGCGCTGATCGGCATGGCCGCGCTGGAGCAGGGCCCGCACGGCGTGCTGATGGTGGTCACCATCGATGCCGGCGGCCTGTCGCCCGGCTGGCATGGCCTGCACTTCCATGAAAAAGGCGACTGTTCGGATGTCGGCAGCTTCCAGCTTTCCGGCGGCCATCACGGCAAGGGCGACGGGCGCCACGGCCTGATGAATCCCATCGGCCCGGAAATGGGCGACCTGCCGAATATCTGGGCCGCCGATGACGGCTCGGCCGGGTATGAAGCCTTCACCACGCTGCTTGAACTCGCCCCGGCGCTTCAGGGCGACGGCATCGCGCTCGTCATCCATGAGGACCGCGACGATCACCTCACCCAGCCGATTGGCGGGGCCGGGGCGCGGGTCGCCTGCGGCGTGATAACCGAAGCAGGCAGCTGATCCCTCTTTCCAGCGGCGCAAAAGCGGGCCAGTCTCCGGAAAAAATCCGGGGAGGATAGAGGATGATGAAATTGACCCGCCGCGCCGCGCTCACGGGCGGCGCAGCCACTCTGGCACTGGCTGCCTGTTCGCCGAGGGTGAGCCCGCCGTCCGCCGCTGACATGCCGGCCCCGGCCGGTTTCCGCGACGGGGTGGCCATTGCCGCTGCGATTGCTGCGGGCGAGACCACTGCGCTGGCCGAGGTCGAGGCGGCCATTGCGCGGGCACGGGCCGTCAATGGCGATCTCAATGCAATCGTGACGGAAACCTTCGAGATGGCGCGCTCCGATGCGGGCGGGGTTCTGTCCGGCCCGTTCGCCGGGGTGCCGAGTTTCATCAAGGACCTGATCGACTGGCGCGGCGCGCCGACGCTGGCAGGTTGCCGCGGCCTGGCAGGGCATATGGCGACCGGGGACGGTATCTTTGCCAGCCGCTGGCGGCAGGCGGGCATCGTCTCGCTGGGGAAATCGACCACGCCGGAAGCTGGCCTCATCTCATCGACCGAACCGCTGCTGCACGGGCCGACGCGCAATCCCTGGGACCTGTCGCGCATTCCCGGCGGCTCGTCGGGCGGTGCGGCGGCACTGGTCGCCGCCGGCGTGGTTCCCTTTGCCCATGCCAGCGACGGCGGCGGTTCGATCCGTATTCCGGCCTCCAGCTGCGGCCTGTTCGGCCTGAAGCCTTCGCGTGACCGGCTGCCCTATTCCGAACCCGGATCAAACCCGCCGCCGCTGCAGATCTCGGTCAATCATGCCGTAACCGTCAGCGTGCGCGACTCCATCGCGCTGTTCCAGGCCGCCGAAACGCCGGAAAGCAGCGGCTATCCCGCGCTTGGCACCATCGAGCCGCTGAAACGCCGCCTGCGCATCGGCTTTGCGCCGGAACCGACAGGTGGCCGCCCGCTCCATCCCCATACCCGCGCGGCGCTGGAAGAGACCGCGCAGCTGTGCCGCGACCTCGGTCATACGGTCATCGACTATACCCTGCCGATGGACGGCATGAAGTTCATTGATGCCTTCATCCATTACTGGGCCGCCGGCGCGGCCGATTTTGCCCGTCAGGTCAGCGAGTTTTCCGGCCAGCCGATCGGCCC
>CAYQRX010000280.1:0-4302 GCA_964419865.1 uncultured Hyphomonas sp.
CTTCGACGTGATCGTGATTGGCGGCGGCCATGCCGGCTGCGAAGCGGCCGCGGCGGCGGCCCGCTTCGGCGCGCGCACTGCGCTCGTCACCCACAAGCGCGCAACCATCGGCGAGATGAGTTGCAACCCGGCCATCGGCGGTCTTGGCAAGGGTCACCTTGTTCGCGAGATCGACGCGCTCGATGGCCTGATGGGCCGTATGGCCGACAAGGCCGGCATCCAGTTCCGGATGCTGAACAGGTCGAAGGGCCCGGCGGTCTGGGGTCCGCGATCACAGATCGACCGGAAGCTTTACCGCCAGGCGATGCAGGCCGAACTCGCCGGCTATCCCAATCTGACCATCATTGAGGACGGCGCCGAAGACCTGATCGTCGAGGATGGACGCATCCAGGGTGTGGTCGGTCTCAGCGGCGCGCACTATTCCGCAGCCAGGGTCGTCATCACGACCGGGACATTCCTCAAGGGCGTCATCCATATTGGCGCGAAGCGGATCCCGGCCGGCCGTGTCGGTGAAGCGCCGGCCATCGGCCTTTCGGATCGCCTCTACAATCTTGGCCTGCCGATGGGCCGGCTGAAGACCGGCACGCCCGCGCGGCTCGACGGGCGGACGATCCATTGGGACCGGCTCGAGATGCAGCCGGCCGATGCGCAGCCGATCCCGTTCTCCTTCCTCACCGCCGAAATCACCGTGCCGCAGGTCCAGTGCGGCATCACCTGGACGACGCCGGAGACCCATTCGATCATCGAAGCGCATATGGATCAGTCTGCGGTCTTCTCGGGCGCCATTTCAGGGCGCGGCCCGCGCTATTGTCCGTCCATCGAAGACAAGGTCCATCGCTTCGGCGACCGCGACCGCCATCAGGTCTTCCTCGAGCCGGAAGGTCTCGATGACCACACCGTCTATCCGAACGGCATCTCCACCTCGCTTCCGGAGGATGTCCAGGAGCGGTTCATCCGCACCATTCCGGGCCTGGAGGATGTGGTGATCCTCCAGCACGCCTATGCGATCGAGTATGACTATGTCGATCCACGCGCGCTGAGCCGGGCGCTTGAAGTAAAGGCGCAGCCGGGTCTGTATCTCGCCGGCCAGATCAATGGCACAACCGGTTATGAAGAGGCCGGCGCCCAAGGGCTCATGGCCGGCCTCAATGCCGCGCGCGCCGCGGCCGGAAAAGAGCCCGTCATCTTCGACCGGGCCGAAGCCTATATCGGTGTCCTGATCGACGACCTCGTCACCCGCGGCGTGACCGAGCCCTATCGGATGTTCACCTCGCGCGCCGAATACCGTCTGGCGCTGCGCGCCGACAATGCTGATCAGCGTCTCACCCCGCGCGGCATCGCGGCCGGCGTCGTCGGCCCGGATCGGGCGGCGATGTTTCACGTGAAACACTCGGCTCTGGAATCGGCCCGGACTCGCCTCAAAAAACTCAATCTCAGTCCGGCCGCCGCCGCGAAGCATGGATGGGCCGTCAATCAGGATGGCCGCATCCGTTCCGCCTGGGAGTATCTCTCCTACAAGGAGATCAGCTTCCACCATCTGGCCGAAGTCTGGCCGGAGCTTTCCGACATCCCGTCGGCGACCATCGCCCAGATCGAGATCGAGGCGCTCTACGCCGCCTATCTGGATCGCCAGGCAGAGGATGTTGCCGCGCTCCGCCGCGACGAGGCACTCAGCCTTCCGGCTGATCTCGATTATGACGCGATCGGCGGCCTGTCCAATGAGGTTCGACAGAAGCTGAAAGCCATCCGGCCTGGCTCGCTTGGCCAGGCGGCCCGGATCGAAGGTGTCACGCCCGGAGCATTGACGGCGCTGCTCGGACATGTCCGGCGGGCCCGAAAGGCCGGGTGACAAATGACGGCGCATGATGACCGCGCGGCCTTTCTGGCCGCCAACAATGTTTCACGTGAAACATTGGACCGGCTCGACCGGATCATTTCGGAGCTCGATGTCTGGCGACAGAAATCCAATCTGATCGGACCGAAGGAATGGCCCCAGATCTGGACCCGCCATGTCGGCGACTCCTGGCAATTGCTGGAACATATTCCGAAAACGGCGCGCGTGGTCGATCTCGGATCGGGTGCGGGCTTTCCCGGTCTGATCATCGCCGCCGACCGGCCCGCCGGCCATGTGACCCTGATGGAAAGCGTCGGAAAGAAATGCGCCTTTCTGCGCGCCGCCATTGATACGGCCGGGTTGAGCGCCTCTGTCTGGCAGGGGCGGATCGAAACGGCCCCGCCGATCAAGGCTGATATCGTCACCGCCCGGGCCTTTGCACCGATGCCACAGCTTCTGGAATACGCCTCGCCCTGGCTCCGGAAAGGCGCAACGGGGCTTTTCCCGAAGGGCGAACGCTGGAAAGAAGAATTGACGCTGGCGCTGGAAAGATGGAATTTCTCTTATGAAGCGATTCCAAATCGCACCGGTGGGTCAGGCGTCATCTTGATTGTCAGGGAGGTCGCACGTCGTCATGACTAGGCCGAGAATCTTCGCTGTGGTGAATCAGAAGGGCGGCGTCGGCAAGACGACCACCTCCATCAATCTCGGGACCGCGCTTGCTGCCGTCGGCCGCCGGGTCCTGATCATCGACTTCGACGCGCAGGGCAATGCTTCGACCGGGCTCGGCATTTCGCGCGCCGAGCGATTGATGACCTCGTATGATCTCGTCGTGGATCGCGTTCCGCTCGAAAATGCCGTCCTTTCGACCATTGTTCCGCGACTCGACATCGTCCCGGGCGATGAGAACCTGTCCGGCGTGGAGACGGAGCTTGCCGGCGATGCCCGGCGGTCCTACCGGCTGCGCGAGGCGATCCATTCCTATATTGACCGCGTCGATCAGGCCGGACTCGTTCGCTATGATTATGTTCTGATCGATTGCCCGCCGTCACTCTCGGCGCTGACCGTCAATGCGATGACCGCGGCAGACGCGCTGCTGGTGCCGCTGCAATGCGAGTTCCTCGCGCTTGAAGGTCTGACCCAGCTCCTGCGCACGGTCGAGGTCGTCCGCTCGGGTCTCAATCCGACGCTCGAAATCCAGGGCGTGGTGCTGACAATGTATGACCGGCGCAACAGCCTGTCGGACCAGGTCGCCAATGAGGTGCGCGCCTTCTTCGGCACGAAGGTCTACAACACGGTTATCCCGCGTAATGTGCGCCTGTCCGAAGCGCCGTCTTTCGGTAAGCCGGCACTGCTCTATGACTACCGCTGCCCGGGCAGCGAGGCGTATATCCGCCTCGCCTCCGAAGTGCTCCAGCGCGAGCGGGCGAGGGCGGCATGAGCGACTCTAACGGCGAAGGCGCAAGACGCCCCAGCCGCCTCGGGCGGGGCCTTTCGGCGCTGATCGGCGAGGTGGAGGCGATGAACGAGCGCGCGCCATCTCCGGCGCCGGCAGCCGGGCCGTCTCCTGAACCGGGCGCGAGTCCGGCCGCGGAGAAAACCAACGAGATCGCCATTGAGCTGATCCGCCGGAATCCGGCCCAGCCGCGGCGGATGTTCACAGAGGAGAACCTGCGCGAACTCGCCGAGTCGCTGAAGGCCAAGGGCGTGCTCCAGGCAATCCTTGTCCGGCCGGATCCGAAGGAGGCGGGCAAGTATCAGATCATCGCCGGCGAGCGCCGCTGGCGCGCAGCCCGTATGGCGGGGCTCGCGACCATCCCTGCCGTGGTACGAAACGCCGATGAACTCGAACTCCTCGAGATTGGCATTATCGAGAACGTCCAGCGATCGGACCTCAACCCGATCGAGGAAGCCGAGGCCTATGACGCGCTGATGAAGCGGTTCGGCCGGACGCAGGAAAGCCTTGCCACCAGCGTCGGCAAGAGCCGTGCGCATATCGCCAACACGCTGCGCCTGCTGCAACTGCCGGAAGGCGCACGCGCCCATATCCGCGAAGGGCGGATCAGTGCCGGCCACGCCCGCGCGGCACTCAGCGCCCCCAACCCTGAAGCGCTGATCGAGCTGGCGGTAGAGAAGGGGCTCAGCGTCCGCGAGGTTGAGGCCCGAGCGCGAGAGGCACGCGACAATCCCCCGCTCGAATTCAAGTCAGCCGTTCCGGTCCCTCCGGTCAAGGACATCAATACCGAAGCGCTCGAAGCCGATATCAGCCGAACCCTCGGCCTCGATGTCGATATCCGTCACGGGAAGAATGGCGGCGAGATCCGGATCAAGTACCGCGACCTTGACCAGCTCGACGAGGTCTGCCGCCGGCTGACCGCCAAGCGCCGCGGTACCGAGTAAACAATCCGTTAACGGACGTTTTCGGCAGCTCTTGCCAAATCATTAATCAGCAGCCGGATGACAGGGTC
>CAYQRX010000281.1:0-4273 GCA_964419865.1 uncultured Hyphomonas sp.
CTTGTCCCCACCCAGGCGGTGCTCGTGGCCACCGCGACCGAGATTCCCGCGCTTGTGGCCCGCGCCTCGTCGGACGCCGGACAGGAGAGTCTCGTCGTACAACTCGACCCGCCCGAGCTCGGCCGGGTGTCGATCGACTTCAAATTCGATGCCCAGGGCCTTCAGCATGTGACCGTGACGGCGGAAACGCCGGAAGCGATGCGGCAGCTGCGGGCAATGCATTTCGAACTGGTCCAGGCATTGGAGCGCAGCGGCTTCACCGGCCAGGAGATGAGCTTCCAGCAAGGTACGTCACAGCAGCAGCAGGCGTTTGCCCAGTCAGCGGCCGCGCGCGCCCTTGCCACCTCGCCCGGCAGCGAGCCGGCCACCGCACCGCTTCCCCCCTCCATCGCACCCGCCCTCAGCCGCATAATGGCTGGCAACGGCCGGCTGGATATAAAGCTCTAGGAGCCCCGAGATGACCAGCATCACGCAGACCAGCCTGCCGCCGACCCAGACCAACTACAATACCACCGGCACGACGGAAAATATCGGCAAGGAGTTCAACAACTTCATCAAGCTGCTGACGGCGCAGGTGCGCAATCAAGACCCTCTGTCGCCGATGGATTCAACCCAGTTTGTCGAGCAGCTGGCGACCTTCTCCAGCCTTGAGCAGCTGGTGAACTCCAACTCGGCGCTGGGCAGCATCGCCACGATGATCAGCAACCTGAACGGCCTGATGGCCGGCGAATGGCTTGGCCGCGATGTCAGTTTCGCCTCGTCCTGGATGCCTTATACGGGGCAGCCGGCAACCTTTTCGCACACCCCTCCCGATGGGGCGACGCGCAGTGTGCTGAGTATCCGGAATGACAAGGGCGAGACCGTCTGGACCGAAACACTCGATCCCTCCAAGACCAGCTTCAGCTGGGATGGCCGCCTCAGCGATGGGGGCGTAGCCCAGAAGGATACGATGTACGAATTCGTCATCGACACCTATGATGGCGAGACCTTCCTTGCCACCGCCGTGCCGAATGTGCTGACCCGCGTGACCGATGTCATCAGTGAGGGCGGCGTGCTGCGGATCGGGACGGAAGCCGGGCTGACCGTCGACATGGCGAAGGCCCGCCGCCTCTGACCCCCTCGCCCTTCAGATATCCTGGCGCGCCATGTCGAGGATGAGCACGTTGCGCACACCGCTGGGGACGACTTTCTTGAGGTTCATCAGCACCAGGGCGCGCATCGATTCATAACTCTCGATGTCCGACAGGGTCTGGAACGTCTTTCCGTCATTGGCGAGGCTGACCAGCGTGGTCATGATATTGTCCCGCACCGCCGGCTCCATCGAGAACATCTTTGCCGAGACGGATTCGTCGATCTCCAGATTGATATTGAGAATGACGAGACTCGAGACCCGGCCGTTCTCGAGCAGGGGCACGACGAACTCGCGCGAGAACTTGTAATAGGCAACGCCGCCGGAAGCGCTGCTGCCCTTGCCGCCGGATTTTGCGTGCTTGTCATCCTTCGCCTTGGCCGTCTCCTTCTCGGCGGGCGCCTTCTCGTGCCCGTCCTCGCCCTTGCCGTCATCGGCCTTGGCGGTTGCGGCTTCGGCCGGGGCCCCGCCGGATCTGAGGAAATGGCCGCCGACACCGCCTGCAATGATACAGACGACTGCGACGATGGCTGTGATGATGTGTTTCATCGATGACCTCTAGAAGGGAACAATTCGCTCAAGCAGTTTGGGGCCGGCCTTGCGATCGACAGCCGAGGCCGCGTCGCCATTGCTGACATAGGCCATGTGGGCGTCGGCAATCTTCTCATACGAGACCGTATTGGTGCGGGTGATGTCCTGCGCGCGCACGACACCGGAGACCGTCAGATAGCGAATTTCATTGCTGACGCGCGTCTGCTGGTAGCCGTGGATGATGAGATTGCCATTCGGCTCAACGCCGACGACCCGCGCCGCCAGTGTGAAGGTGACCTTCTCAGCCCGGTTGACGGCGCCGGAGCCATTCTGCGCGGCCGAGCGGCTGTAATCGATACCCGGCGACAGGCTGGCGCCGCCCGGCAGGACACCGTTGGCCCATTCCGGCAGGCCGAAGAGGGCGTCGATATTCATGTCCTCATTGACCGTTCGGCTGCGCGACAACGAACTTTGCAGGCTGGCCTGGTCGTTCATCTCGACCACGACCGTCAGAAGGTCGCCGACTTCCTTGGCCCGGCGCATGCTGAGGAGTGCGGTCGGGGTTGTCTCCCAGAGCGATGCATTCTCGGGCTTCGGCTCGGCGGGCACAGCCGGCAGGGCGCCCGGATAGCCGGTATAGGCGACCGGGGGCTGGAAGGCCGGCACGGTCTGGGCAGAACTTGCGCAGGCAGCGGCCGCGATTGCCAGAAATGGCATGGAGAGAGCAGTTTTCATTGTGCGAGGACCCATCCTGTTTCCTGGACAATACCCTGAACCAGCTGGCGCGACTGAAGGTTCAGCACACTGACCGGTTCGTTGAGGGCCGCTTCGTTCATGGCGCGGCCGGTGGTGGAGATTTCGAGACCGCCCGAAATGTATTTCAGCGTGACGATCTGGTTGCGGGAGACGAGGCGTGCCGGACGCGTATTCTCCATCGTGACGGCCTGGCCGGGATAGAGCGTACGGCGTGCCTCGCGCCCGATGAGGTCCGCCTCGCCCTGCCCTTCCTGGGCGGTGTTGGCGGCGGTGACGACCTGTCCGGCGCGGATCACTTCCGAGGCCGTGAGCGAGGACGCGTTCGTCAAGGCCAGGACGGCGCTGAAGGCGAAGGCTGCGAGCGTGCTCATGGCGCTATCTCAGCCTCGTCGTCGCCGCCATCATCTCGTCGGAGGCGGTGATGACCTTGGAATTCAGCTCGTAGCCGCGCTGCGCCTGGATGAGGTCGGAAATTTCCTTGACCACATCGACCGCCGACTCCTCAAGGAAACCCTGACGGATCAGGCCCATCCCTTCCGTGCCGGCGATCAGCCGGTTGGCCGGGCCGGAGGCTTCGGTCTCGCGGAAGAGATTGTCGCCCATCGCCTCAAGGCCGCGCTCATTGATGAAACGGACCAGAGAGATGTTGCCGATCGGCTGGCCGTCGGTCTCATTGGTGAAGTAGGCCACCACCTCGCCGTCGCGGCTGATCGAGATGCGGCGGGCATCCTCGGGGATCACGATACCATCCGCAAGCGGAAAGCCATCCATGGTGACAAGCTCGCCTTCCGGACTGCGGCTGAGCTTGCCATCGCGGGTATAGGCCGGCTCGCCGGAAGGCAGGACGACCTCGAGGAAGCCGACGCCGTCGATGGCGAGATCAAGTTCCGCATTGGTCTGGCGCAGCGAGCCCTGGGTCAGCTCCATCGAGACCGAGGACGGCCGCACACCGGTGCCGAGCTGGATGCCGGCCGGCACAACGGTGCCGACCTGCGAGGTGATCGTCCCCGGTGTCAGATACTGCTGGTACATCAGGTCCGAAAATTCGGCCGTTCGCGGACGATAGGCCGCGGTGCTCATGTTGGCGATGTTGTTCGAGATGACCTCGACACGGAGCTGCTGGGCCGCCATACCCGACGCAGCGATCTGCAATGACTTCATAGGCGTCTCCTACACCTGCTTCAAACGGTTCAACGTTCGCGCACAGCTGAGATCAGCTGGCTGATGCGCTGGTCCTCCCTTTCCAGTAGAGCCTGTCCCGCCTCATAGGCGCGCTGCACTTCAATCATCCGGGCAACTTCCAGCACCGGGGAAACATTCGACTGCTCCAGCGCGCCCTGGACGAGCTGGGCGTCAGGAAGCGCGGCATAGCCTTCGGGGGCGCTGAAATAGGAATTGGAATCGCGCTGCACCGCGCCCTGAGACTGTACGATGCCGACCTGATCGATGATCTCGCCATTGGCCGAGAGCGTCCCGTCAGATCCGAAGGATACGGTTGTCGCTTCCGGAGGCACGGTGATCGGGTTGCCGCCGGCGCTTAGGACGGCATGGCCGTGAGCATCGGTCAGCTGGCCTTCGGCCGATAGCTGGAAATGTCCGGCGCGGGTGAGGCGCGGCCCCTGCGGCGTCTCGACGACGAAGAAGCCTTCGCCCTGGATCGCTAGGTCGAGCTGGCCGCCGGTGAAGTTCAGGCTGCCCTGTTCAAACTTGAAACTGTGCCCGCCGAGGCCGCCCATCGAAAGCGAGGTCCCCGGTCCGCCGCCGGTAGAAACGAGGAACTCGGCGAAAATCGCGCGGTCGGACTTGTAGCCGGTGGTGCTGGCATTGGCGAGGTTGTTGGCAACAACCTGCATCTCC
>CAYQRX010000282.1:0-4260 GCA_964419865.1 uncultured Hyphomonas sp.
GGCAAGGCGAAAGCCCGCCGCAGCTTCCAGTTCTCGAAGCGCTGATCCGCGATCAGGGATTTTACAGTCTTCTGGCGGGCGCTTCGGAAACGAGGCGCCCGTTTTGTTTTTGCCCCCATGCTCGAAGAAGCTCCCCATGAACCCGAAGGTTTTCATTGATGGCGAAGCCGGAACGACCGGCCTGCAGATTGCCGAGCGGCTGAAGGGCCGCACCGATCTCGATCTGATCTCGATCGACGCGGACAAGCGCAAGGATGCCGACGAGCGCGCGCGGATGATCAACAGGGCGGATGTGGTGATCCTCTGCCTGCCGGATGAGGCGTCGCGCCTGGCGGTCAGCCTGGTGGCCAATCCGAACACGGTGATTATCGACGCCTCGACCGCGCACCGGGTAGCGACCGGCTGGGTTTATGGCTTTGCCGAAATGGACAAGAGCCAACGCGCCGCCATCGCGGCAGCCAAGCGGATTTCCAATCCGGGGTGCTATCCGACCGGCTTTATCGCGCTGGTGCGCCCGCTCGTGGCCGCCGGGATCATTCCGGCGGACTGGC
Organism: uncultured Hyphomonas sp.; assembly: GCA_964419865.1. GTDB lineage: Bacteria > Pseudomonadota > Alphaproteobacteria > Caulobacterales > Hyphomonadaceae > Hyphomonas. Next base: position 552 of record CAYQRX010000282.1, read on the forward strand.
CGGTGACGGTGAATGCGATCTCGGGTTATTCGGGCGGCGGCAAGCCGATGATTGCCGAGTTCGAGGAAAATCAGACAGCGGATAATTACCGCATCTACGGCCTTGGCCAGACGCACAAGCATCCGCCGGAGATGAAGAAGTTCACGGGGCTCACCCACCTGCCGATGTTCACCCCGGCGGTCGGGCGGTTTGCGCAGGGCATGATTGTGGAAGTGCCGCTGCCGCTCTGGGCGCTGCCGGGCAAACCGACGCGCAAGGATGTGCTGAAAGTGCTCGAGGCAGCCTACAAGGGCGAGCGCTTCGTGAAGGTTGTTGCGCCGGCGGAAGCAGATGCGCTGAAGTCGCTCGATGCGGAAGGGTGCAACGGCACGAACCGGCTGGAGATCTATGTCTTTGGCACCGATGATGAGGCCCGCCTCGTCGCCCGGCTCGATAATCTCGGCAAGGGAGCGTCGGGCGCCGCGGTGCAGAACCTCAATATTGCGTTGGGCCTGGATGAGGATGCAGGGCTGGCGGCTTAAGGCCCTTGCCCTCCGGCTGAGTGACCGAGGGGGTCTAGACCGGCGGTAGCCGGATGTCTTCCAGGCGCACCTTGACGTAAGTGCCGGGCGCCGGGCCGAGGCCCATGTCCTTTGGCTGGACGGCGGGCGTCTTGCGGCCGGATTTGGGCTTCAGCCAGGCCCACCAGGTCGGCCACCAGCTGCCGGGTGTCTCGGTCGCGCCGTCGAGCCAGTCGCGCGCCGAGCCGGGCAACTCGCCCTCGCGGGTCCAGTGCTGGTATTTCTTCGCGTCCGGATGGTTGACGACGCCGGCAATATGTCCGGACCCGGAGAGAACAAACCTTGTATCACCGCCAAAGCGTTTCGCCGTGCGGAACACGCTTTCATAGGGAACGATATGGTCGTCCTTCGAGGCCTGCAGCATCACCGGAATCTGGATGTCGGCCATGCTGATCTTTTCACCGAGAACAGTGTATTCGCCGCGGGCGAGGCGATTTTCCGCATAACATTCAGACAGATAGCGTTTGTGGACCGGGCCGGGGATATTGGTCTGGTCGGCGTTCCAGTAGAGCAGGTCGAAGGGTTTGGGCTCCTTGCCGAGCATGTAACGGTCGATGACATAGCGCCAGACGAGATCGATCGGGCGCAACCAGTTGAAGGTTTCGTACATGTCCTTGCCGGGCATGATCCCGCCATGATCATCGATGATGCCATAGACATAGTCCCGGCCCGGACCATCGGTGAAGACCTTGAGATCGCCGGCAAGTTCAAAGTCCGACTGGGAAGCAAAGAAGGTCGCCGAGTCGATCTTCGAATAGCCGGTGGCGGCCATATGGGCGAGGGCGGAGGTCAGCAGCGTGCCGCCGATGCAGTAGCCGACGGCGTTGAGGCTTTTCGCGCCGGCGGCCTGCAGGGCGGCCTCAACGGCGGCATAGATGCCCTTCTTGACGTAATCGTCCCAGGTAAAGTCCTTGGTGACGCCATCGGCCGAGCGCCAGGAGACGACAAAGACTGTCAGTCCACGGTCTACCAGCCAGCGGATCATGGAGTTCTTTTCCTGCAGGTCCAGGATGTAGAACTTGTTGATCCAGGGCGGGAAGATCAGGAGCGGTTTTGCGTGGACGGTTTCCTGTGTCGGCGCATACTGGATGAGCTCGATCAGGTCATTGCGGAAGACCACCTCGCCAGGGGCGGTCGCGATGTTGACGCCGAGTTCGAACGGCGTCTCGTCGGTCTGGGTGATGTGCAGCTTGCCGCCGCCCTTGCGGATGTCCTCGCGCGCCATGCGCAGGCCCGCCAGCACGCTTTCCCCACCGCTTTCGATGAAGGCTTTCAGCGCCTGCGGATTGGTGCCGAGATAGTTGGTGGGCGACAGGCTGTCGGTGAGCAGCTGCATGAAGAATTTGGCGCGCAGCTGGATGGCGTCGTCGAGATCGGGCGCGCGGTCGGCGAGGCTCTGCATCCAGCGGGTGTTCAGATCATAGGCCTTGCGGATGAATTTGAACGTCGGATTGGCCTGCCATTCGGGATCGGAGAAGCGCCGGTCCTTCTCGGGCTGCGGCTCGGTGGCGAGGCTTTCGGTGACCATCTCCTGCCAGAGCGTCATCCAGCCCTGCATCAGGTCCATATTGGCCTGCATCAGCGCCATCGGGTTGCGGGCAAGGCTGATGCCGACCTGGTTGAAGGCATCGGCGGCGCCCATCGGGTCGCCATTCGCCACGGTGCCAAGCGGGCCGGAGCCGGTCAGAACCTCGGTCAGAAGGGCCTGGGACTCGGTGTTGGCCAGCGCCAGCGTTGTCAACAGGACTTGCAGCTTGGCCGGGCCCTGCGCCATCAGCAGGCTGGTCAGGTTGGCTGGCTGTGCCGGTGGAGAGTTGTTAACGCCCATGTGTCGTAGTTTTGCCCGGTTCTGCGGGCTTATCTATCCTTCTGAATGTTTGTCATTTAATGAGTTTAACCATGAAAAACACGGCGATTCCCCTGCTGATTGCACCCTTTCTGCTGGTTTGCGGCTGCACGTCCTCCTTCGGGAAGGTGCGTGAGGCGGTCAACAACGCACCGGAATGGTATGGGGAACGCCGGGCGCAGATCCGGGGTGAGGGCTATCCGGAGCTGGCAGCCGTGCCGCAGGCAGACACGGTGAACCCGCCGGGCAAGACACTGAAGGCGCAGCAGGCCGGGGCCAGCCGGCGCCTGGCGGCAGCATTTGACGACCCACGCGCGGAAGTGGCGGCGGGCGGCGCGGAGGAGATCATCGCGATCGCCGACGCGATGATCGGCAGCTTCGGCACTGTGCCGCCGGAAAGTGATTTCCTGACGGAGGCCGATATTGCTGCTATTCGCCAGGCCTTCAATGTACCCCGCGTAACCCGAGACGAATTCTGAGAGCCCTCCCATGAACACCGACTTTCACAAGATCCGGCGCCTTCCGCCCTACGTGTTTGAACAGGTGAACCGCACCAAGGCGGCGCTGAGGGCCAAGGGCGCGGACATCATCGATCTCGGTATGGGCAATCCGGACCTGCCGACGCCGAAACATATCGTCGACAAGCTGGTCGAGACAGCGCGCAAGCCGGACGTGAACGGCTATTCCGCCTCGCGCGGTATTCCCGGCCTGCGCCGGGCGCTGACCGATTATTACAAGCGCCGGTTCGGCGTGACGCTGGACAAGGACCGGGAGGTGATCGTCACGCTCGGCTCGAAGGAAGGGTTTGCCAACCTTGCCCAGGCCATCTCTGCGCCCGGCGATGTTATCCTGGCGCCGGACCCGTCCTATCCCTTGCACCATTTCGGCTTCATCATTGCCGGGGCCTCGATCCGCGGCGTGCCGGCGCATACGCCGGAGCAGTATCTGTCGAACCTCGGCCGGGCGGTGAAATATTCCGTGCCGCCGCCGACTGCGATGGTGCTCTGCTTCCCGTCAAACCCGACGGCGGCCGTCTGCGATCTCGACTTCTATAAAGAGGCCGTGAAGTTTGCGAAGAAGCATGAGCTGTGGGTGCTCTCCGACCTTGCCTATAACGAGATCTATTTCGAGGAGCCGACGCCCTCGATCCTGCAGGTGGACGGAGCGAAGGACATTGCGGTGGAGTTCACCACGATGTCGAAGACCTATTCGATGGCCGGCTGGCGCATGGGCTTTGTGGCCGGCAATGAGAAGCTGATTGCGGCGCTGGCGCGGGTGAAGTCCTATCTCGATTACGGCGCCT
>CAYQRX010000283.1:0-4242 GCA_964419865.1 uncultured Hyphomonas sp.
TGCATGGCGCCGCCGAGGCAGGCAAGGTCTATCTAGCCGCACACGGATGGTTCAACCGGATGCTGCGACCAGAACTGCGCCGCCTGGGGTGGGTCTGCGTGCGCGATGGCGGTGACCAGTATTGGAGCTACCGCGTCTACGAATACCGCGGACGCTAATACGATAACGGTTGTAGGGCCCGCTGCCCCGCTTTAGACAATTGAGGATCTGATGTGCAGAATGGGCATGCCATGGCGGACGCAAAGACCAAACCCGTGGACAAGATGAGCTTCGAAGAGGCCCTCTCAGAACTTGAGGGCATCGTGCGCCAGCTTGAAGCTGGCGAGGTGGAGCTGGAGAAGTCCATCGCGATCTATGAGCGCGGCGCTGCGCTGAAGGCCCATTGCGAGGCCCGCTTGAATGCGGCGACCCTGAAGGTCGAGCAGATTGTCCAGGGTTCTGGCGGTCCCGCGACCGAGCCGGCAAGTTTCGATTAGGGCCGTGCGTCGATGACGGTCGTCGCCGATTTCGAACAACGGCTCAAGGAAGTAGCCGACAAGGTGACGGTTGCGCTCGACCAGCTTATCCCGCCTGCGAGCGGTCCGGAGGCCAATCTGATGCGCGCCATGCGCCACGCGGCTCTGGCGAATGGCAAGCGGATGCGTCCCTTCTTCGTACTGGAGACCGGAGCGATGTTCGGTGCATCAGAGAAGAGCCTGCTGCGGACGGCGGCGGCGCTGGAGTGCGTGCACTGCTATTCGCTGGTGCATGACGATCTGCCTTGCATGGATGACGACGATTTCCGGCGCGGGCAGCCGACGGTTCACAAGGCCTTCGACGAGGCGACGGCCGTGCTGGCCGGCGACGCCTTGCTGACCCTGGCGTTCAAGATCATCGCCTCGCCGGAGACCCATGACGATGCAGCGGTGCGCGTGATGCTGATTGAGCGCCTGGCGGACGCTGCCGGCGCGCGGGGGATGGTCGGCGGTCAGATGATCGACATGCTGGAACAGGATAGCCCCCGAGATATCAACACGATCACGCGGATGCAGCGGCTCAAGACCGGCGCGCTGATCTCTTATTCCATGGAAGCCGCAGCGATCATCGGCCATGCCCGTGAAGCGGAGCGCAACGCCCTGGCCGGATTTGCGAATGATCTCGGCCTCGCTTATCAGATCGCCGATGACATCCTCGATGCTGAGGGCGATGAAAGCATTGTCGGCAAGGCCGTCGCCAAGGACAAGGACGCCGGTAAGGCGAATTTCGTTACACTCCTGGGGGTAGATGGGGCCAAGCAGCGGGTGCGGCTTCTGGCCGCCCAGGCCAAGGAACATTTGGCAATTTTCCGTGACAAGGCCCACATCCTGCTGCATTCGGTTGATTATGTGCTGAACCGGCCCCGCTGACTCGGGCCCGAACCGGCCATAAAAGCACGGCAGATATGACAGACACGCTCTCAAACCGCCTTCTCGACTCGATCGACTCGCCCTCGGACCTCAAAGGCCGCAGCCGCGCCGATCTGAAACAGATCGCCGCCGAAGTGCGCGATGAGGTTATTGACGTTGTTTCGGTCACCGGAGGCCATCTCGGCTCAGGTCTCGGTGTGGTTGAGCTGACCGTGGCCATCCATGCCGTATTTGACACGCCGGCTGACAGGCTCATCTGGGATGTCGGCCACCAATGTTATCCGCACAAGATACTGACCGGCCGCAGGGACAGGATGCGGACCCTGCGCCAGGGCGGGGGGCTGTCTGGCTTTACCAAACGCTCGGAAAGCGATTACGACCCGTTCGGGGCCGCGCATGCCTCGACTTCCATTTCAGCGGGTCTCGGTTTTGCGAAGTCGCGCGACCTGCAGGGCAAGAACAATCACGTCATCTGCGTGATCGGTGACGGGTCGATGTCGGCCGGCATGGCCTATGAAGCGATGAACAATGCCGGCGCCGACCGCTCGCGCATGATCGTGATCCTCAACGACAATGACATGTCGATCGCCCCGCCGGTCGGCGCGATGAGCCATTACTTCTCCCGCCTCGTCTCATCGCGGCCCTATCGCGGCCTTCGCCGGATCGCGAAGAAGGTGGTCCAGCCGATGGGCCTCGAATCTCCGGCGCGGCGCGCCGAGGAATATCTGCGCGGCTTCGCCATGGGCGGCACGCTGTTCGAGGAAATGGGCTTTTACTATATCGGCCCCGTCGACGGCCATGACCTCGAAACCCTGCTCGACCTGCTTGAGAACATCAAGAAGATGCAGGGGGGGCCGATCCTGCTGCATGTCGTGACGCAGAAGGGCAAGGGCTACACGCCGGCGGAAAACTCGGCTGACAAGTATCATGGTGTCTCGAAGTTTTCGGTCATCACCGGCGAGCAGGCCAAAGCGAAACCCGGCGCGCCAGCCTATCAGAAAGTGTTCGGCCAGACGCTTACCAAACTTGCCGAGACCGATGACCGCATCTGCGCCATTACGGCGGCGATGCCGTCCGGTACGAGTACGGACATTTTTGCCAAGCGCTTCCCGGAGCGCCACTTTGATGTGGGCATTGCCGAGCAGCATGCTGTCACCTTCGCGGCCGGACTTGCTGCCGACGGCATGAAGCCTTTCTGCGCCATCTATTCCACCTTCCTGCAGCGCGGATATGACCAGGTTGTGCATGATGTCGCGATCCAGCAGCTACCGGTGCGCTTCGCGATAGACCGGGCCGGTCTTGTCGGGGCGGATGGCGCAACCCATGCCGGCAGCTTCGATATTGGCTATCTCGGCGCGCTGCCGGGCTTTGTGTGCATGGCAGCGTCGGATGAGGCGGAGCTCGCCCGCATGGTGGCGACGTCGCTTGAGATCAACGACCGGCCGAGTTCCTTCCGCTATCCGCGCGGTGAGGGAACGGGCGCAGAAATTCCGGAAATTCTGGCGCCGCTCGAAATCGGCAAGGGCCGGATCGTGCGCGAAGGTACAACTATCGCCATCCTCTCCTATGGCACACGTCTGCAGGAAGCGTTGCGCGCTGCAGATATGCTGTCGGCCCAAGGTCTTGGTGCGACGGTTGCCGATGCCCGTTTCGCCCGGCCGCTGGACCATGAACTGATCGAGCGCCTTGCGAAGGAACATGAAGTCCTCGTGACCATTGAAGAGGGGGCGAAAGGCGGCTTCGGCAGTTTCGTGCTCGAACATCTCGCCAATTGCGGCGCGCTGGATGCCGGCCTGAAAATCCGCGTCATGACCCTGCCGGACATTTTCCAGGATCAGGACACGCCGGCGGCGATGTATGAACAGGCGGGCCTCACGGCCCGGCATATCGCCGCGCGTGCGATCGAGGCACTTGGCCGGGGGGACATCGCCGAAATTGAACGTTTCGCCCGCGCCTGAGCCGTTTGCCTTACTAAGTTCACACTTCCGCCCTGTGCGCGCTCATCTCTAAGGGATATGGAGAACGGGCTGACTGCCCGTGATTCCTGATCCTGAAGGAGATATCGCATGATCCGTCTCAGCCTGGCCGCTGCCGCTTCCGCCCTTGTTCTTGCCGCCTGCGCATCCGATCCCGGCCCCCGGGCGGAACCTGGCGTCGTAACCGTGCCCTCGGGATATGAGCTCGCCATGGCGACAGCCGGTGAATTGCAGGCGGCGGGTAATGTTCCTGCGGCGATCCAGCGCCTGATGCAGCTTGCAGGGTACCCCGATCTCACCCCGGACCAGAAAGCCAGCGTCCTGTACGAGCTGGGCACGCTGAGCAAGGGGCCCGGCGGGTACGACCTTGCAGGGGCGCTCAATTATTTCGATGAAATTGTGGCCACCTATCCGGGTACGGAATGGGCGCGCCGAGCGGAGGCTGAACTGCCTTCGACGCGATCTGCGCTTGATGCACAGAACGCAATTGCCACCTCGCCGGCGTCTACACCGACGGAGAAATTCTACGCCCTGATGCAGCTGGGCCGCCATCTCGACGCCATTGATCTGATGAACGCTTACTCCATCGAACCGGACAATGAAGTGAAGCTCGCCATGTTCCAGATCGGATACCTCTGCGACGAAAGCGGACTTACCGGCCAGTCCTACACCGTGACCGATCGTGACGGCGTTGTTCGGACGCTGCGTTTCTGTGACTATGGCAAATAGAGCCGGACGGCTGAGCGTCATCGCGGCCAACGCATTAGCGCCGCCCTGCCGATGGCAGGGCGGCGCTTGGCATGTCGCTGCTGCATGCGTTTCCGCAACGGTAGGGCGCCGCTGATTTGAGAAATCAGTGCGGTTCTGACCGGGATTTGAAG
>CAYQRX010000284.1:0-4207 GCA_964419865.1 uncultured Hyphomonas sp.
GCCCAGCACCTGGATAAACTCGGCCATCATCAATCTCTATGGCGCGCTCCACCGGCAGGGCCATGCCCATTCGGTCGAGTGCTGGGACGGCGATGAACTCGTTGGCGGCCTCTATGGCGTCGCGCTCGGCGGGGCTTTCTTCGGCGAGAGCATGTTCTCGCGCCGCACGGACGCGTCAAAGATCGCGCTGGTCCATCTCGTCGCGCGCCTGATCGATCAGGGCTTCACGCTGCTGGATGCGCAGTTCCACAATCCGCACCTCGTCCAGTTCGGCCTCGTTGAAATCACGCGCGATGAATTCAAGTCCCGGCTGAAGGCAGCCCTCAAAATCGAGGCGGACTTTCATGGACCGGCCAGCCAGACAGCCGCCGGTCAGTCGATCGGGAAGTCCTCGTCCGGCTCCGGAGGCGCTGTCGATTCCGTCACCCCGGCCGGAACATCGTCAAGCAACGGCTCAGCACTTTCCGGTATGATCACGCGCTCAGGCAGCCTCACCGGCTCCGGCGTTGTGCAACGGATCACCCAGACGTCGTAGACCGGATGCTCCAGCGCATTCAGGCCCGGCGAAGATGCATACATCCAGCCGGAAAACAGGATCGGGCTGTCCGCGCCCGCCACCGGTGCATCAGACGCCGCAGCCGCCGCCTCCATCGTCTCAGCCGCCACCGGACGGGTCGAGGCGATGCGCAGGAAGGCTGCGCTTTCGGGAATTTCTTCAGGCGGCGCCTGGAAGCAGGTGCGCAGCTCCACCTGCAGCGAGCCGAACGTCACAGGCTCGCCCACCTTGACCACCAGATCGGTCGAGCGCCCGGTGATCTTGTCGAGCGCGCGCAGCTGTGCCTCGCCCTTCTGGACCATCGTGCCCGCCGAGGCGCCGAACGCCACCAGCGCAGAAAGGCCTGTAGCGGCGAGAAGGCGCGCGGCCAGTGTCATTCAATGTCTCCATCATCGGGAAAATCAGGAAAATCGTCTTCCGCCTGCGCCGCATTTGCGCCATTGCCACCATCGCCGCCACTGCCGCCCGCAGCAAAGGACGCGAAAAGCGTCAGCAGATCGACGCTGCCGCGCGTGAACTGGATTTCCCCGGTCCCATCCTTGGCGATATTGTCGAACCCGCCGCCCGGCTCGAGCGCGACATAGGCGCCGCCGAGCAGGCCATCGGTCACGATGCGTGCATCGGTATCGTTAGGCAGGTCCCATTTCGAATCGACCGAAAGACGCACCACGGCCTCAAAGCGCTCCGGATCGCCGTCAATCGCGCGGACGACGCCGGCCTTCACGCCGGCAATGCGCACATCGGCGCCGCGGGGCAGCCCGCCGACATTGTTGAACCGCGCCGTCACTTCATACTGATTGGCGCTGACGCCGGTCTCGCCACCACGTGCCAGCGCGAACCAGAGGAAAAAAGCAGCAACAGCGACGACAGCCGCCCCGATCAGCGTCTCGAAAACCGACTCACGCATCCGGTGACCACGCCTCGTAATCTGCATCCGATGGCTGGCGCTTGCCCGCTGCCGAGAGCGCCCCTTTCGGTTTCACCGCATAGGGCGTGCCGGTCATGTTCGGCGTGTGGTCGGTCTCCCAGTCGCGCCGCTCCAGCGGCATCTTGGTCGGCGGCGCATCCAGCGTGTGATGCAGCCAGCCATGCCAGTCGGCAGGCACTTTCGACGGTTCGGCCAAGCCGTGATACATCACATAGCGGCGCCGGCGGCCTTCGATCGAGGGCTTGCGCTCCTCGAAATAGCGATTGCCGTACTCATCGGTGCCAACATAGGTCGCGCGGCGCTTGATGTCGAAGGCGGCCCCGACCGTGTTTCCGCTCCACCAGGTGAATATCTGCTTCAGCATCAGAGGCTTTCCTGACCGTGTTTGATGGCCGCAATATGGCGATGCCCGGGCGATTAATCCATCCGAGCCGGTCAGGCAATGCGCAGCCAGCGGGTCGCCCGCCGGATCGCCTGCAGATGCGCTGCCTGAGGCGTCGGAAAAGCGGTTGCCGACGGGGGGCGGCGCAGGCACCCTCTGCCTGACTGATTCGGCAGGAGGTATCGGGCATATGGCGGCAAAAACGCATGCGGAAATCCTCGAAGCGGCGGAAGAAGACGGCCTCGTCTCGCGCGAACTCAGGATGCGCGACATCTCCCGATCCGCCGGCCGGGCGCTGAAACCGTTGACCCCGCAGGCACTGGACGAGGTTCGAGCCGCCTGGTCAGCGTCGAACCTGCTCGGCGTGTCCCAGCTTGCAACGGCCGAAATGCTCGAACGCCTCGGTGAGGCACCGAAAAATGCCGAACTCGCCGAAGCCATCGCCGCCGGTTTGCCTCAGGATGTTCTGGAAGAAGCGCTCCGCCAGCCCGGCGGCATCCAGAAAACGGCCGCTGCGCTGCGTGCGGCTGCTGTGAGCACACCTGCGCCGCGTCCCGGCGTGTTCGAGACAGGCCATCTCGACGAAGCCCTGCGCGGCGCGCTCGATGCGGCGCTGGCCGAAGGCGCCGAAATCCATCTCTCCCGCGCTGGCCTGCCGGATGCCGGCACCCGCTGCCGCGTGATCGACATTGCCATTGCGGTTGGGCCCGGCGGTCTGGAAGCCGACTACCTCATCTCCTCCGCCGACGCGGCCGGACGGGCGCTCGGCGACGGGGTTCTTGTGATTGCAGGCCTTGGCGCCGCCGTGATGTCGCTTGGGATCGACTACGCGTCCGATGCGGGGGTTGCCGCGGGCGCCGCATTGACCTCGCTGGTCCGCGCCGCTGCCACGGGCGCCGCTTTCCCGGCCGCGCAGGCCCGTGTCCTCGGCATAGATGCGATCAAGGCATCCGGCCGGCGCGGCTGCCAGGTGGCCATCCTGCCGCTGAGCGACCTGGCCGGTATCCTGCCTGACTGCGAAAGCGAGGGCGCAGCGCCAGTGCGCACGGTGCTGGCCTATGGCGAAGAGGCCCCGTCGCTGAGCCGCGCAGCGCGCCTCGGTCTTGCGCGCCGGGCGCCCGAACACCTGCCTGTGCTGCTGGAACGCCTAGCCGCCGCGGGCGAGCAGGACCTCGACTCAGCCCTGGGCCGCTCCCGCCTGCGCGACCGCGGTTTCAGCGATGAGGCACTCGAACGCGTCGCCCGCGCCATCGGCGACGGACTGCCGCTGAACGCCGCCTTCTCCCGTTGGGTGCTGGGCGACGAGATTATCTCGAATGATCTGCGGCTGCCGCCGGAGCGGTTCGATTCCGATGGCCGCGCCCTGCTCTCGGCCGTCGGCTTCTCGAAAAAGGACATCGCTGCGGCAGAAGCGGCCATTGATGGCGCTGTTGAAGACATCGCCGGCAAGGGCCTTGCCGGCGCCGGCTTTTCGCTGACCGTGTCGATGGATGCCGAGCTGCGCTTCGCCGCCGCCGCAGCCCGCGCCCTCAGCGGCTTCACCATGGTGCGCGTGCCCGCCAGCGAAGGCCTGGAAATGGCCGAATCCGCCATGGCCGCGGGCCTCGGCGTGCTGCTGAACGGTCATCGCATGCCGCCATCAGACGATGTGCGCGAGCGGATGGAGCAGATCCTGTCCCTGGCGGATGAAATCGTCGAGGAAGCCGATGCGCTGCCGGACCTGCCGGTGCTCAGCGAAGCGGCCCCGCCTGTCCGCCGCCAGCGCCTGCCCGACCGGCGCAAGGGCTATATCCAGAAGGCCACTGTCGGCGGCCATAAGGTCTATCTCCATACCGGCGAATTCGACGATGGCAGCCTCGGCGAAATCTTCATCGACATGCACAAGGAAGGCGCCGCCTTTCGCAGCCTGATGAACAATTTCGCCATCTCGGTCTCACTCGGCCTCCAATACGGTGTGCCACTCGAGGAATATGCCGATGCCTTCGTCTTCACCCGCTTCGAGCCGGCCGGCGAGGTCACCGGCAATGACCGGATCACCAAGGCGACCTCGATCCTCGACTATATCTTCCGCGAGCTTGCCCTGTCCTATCTCGGCCGGGAGGATCTGGCCGAAGCCGATGTGACGCATGACGGGCTCGGCCGGGGCGCGGGCGATGCGACCCGCAATCTGCAGCCCGGCGCCGGCTTCACCAGCGAGGCCGCCCAGCTGATTTCACGGGGATTTTCACGCGGCCAGCTGCCGGACAATATCGTCATCCTCGGCAAGCGCCGGGCGGAAAAGAGCGCCGGCGAGACCGAAGAACCCGCGATTGAGGCGGCCGCCGGGGCCCCAACCTATCTC
>CAYQRX010000285.1:0-4197 GCA_964419865.1 uncultured Hyphomonas sp.
CTTGAACCAGCCGATCTGGCTCAGCACCGAGACCGCCTCGATGACGAACAGGCCGCCGATGACGACGAGGGCGAACTCATGCTTGGTCGCCACCGCGACAACCCCCAGCATGCCGCCGAGGCCGAGCGAGCCGGTATCGCCCATGAAGACTTTCGCCGGATAGGCATTGAACCAGAGAAAGCCCATCCCTGCCCCGATCACACCGCCGAGGATCACGGCCAGCTCGCCTGCGCCGGGCGCAAACTGGATGCCAAGATAGGAGGCGAAGACGAAGTTGCCGGTGAGATAGGCGATCATCGCATAGGCAGCCGCCGCAAAGGTCGTCGGCACGATGGCCAGGCCGTCAAGCCCATCGGTGAAGTTCACCGCATTCGCCGCGCCGACAATGACGATCATGCCGAACAGGATGAAGAAGCCGCCGAGCGGGATGAAATAGTCGTTGACGAAGGGCACCGCGACGCCCCCGGCAAAGTCGGGATCGGCCGGCCTGACCGAGGTGGTCGGCGCGAAGCCTGCGATCCACTGGGCGATCGGATTGAACGGGCCCCATTCGGCGTGCCCGGCCGGCGTATGCGCCCCGTGCAGCCCCATGATGACGGCGCAGGCCAGCGCGGCGATGCCGAAGCCGGCGATCAGGCGCGCCCCGGCCGAGACGCCATCGGTCGACTGTTTCGTGACCTTTGCGTAATCATCGAGGAAGCCGAGGAAGGCATAGGAAAAGGTCACGAACATCGTGACCCAGACGTAAGGATTCTGCCAGTTGCCCCAGAACAGCACCGCAGCGATGAGCCCCGCCCAGATCAGGAAGCCGCCCATGGTCGGCGTGCCCTGTTTCGACAGCTGCGCCTCCAGCGACAGATCGCGGATCGGCTGGCCCTTGCCCTGGCGCGCGCGCAGGAAATTGATCATCCAGTCGCCGACCAGCACGGTCACGAGGAAGGCGGTCATGACCGCCGCCCCGGTGCGGAAGGTGATGTAATTCAGGAGGTTAAAAACCCCGCCATCTGCGGCGAGCAGTTCGTACAGCATCAGCTTACCCTCGCAGCTCCTTCTGAGCCGCCATCCATCTTGCCCATTCCGGCCGTCTGGCTCCATTGGCGCAGCCGGTCCGCTATCCGTCCCATCCCGGACGCATTCGACCCTTTGATCAAGAGCACATCCCCAGACCTGAGTGCTTTTTGCAGCTGTATCCACAACTCGTCAGAGGTCGGAGCAGATATCTGTTGTAAATCAGGGGGAAGCGCCTCGGCGAGGTGTTGCATTTCGGCACCGGCGAGGAACACACCGTCAACGCCGGCCTCAACAATCGGACCGGCGAGCGCGCGATGTTCCGCAGCGGAAGATGCGCCGATCTCGCGCATGTCGCCGAGCGCGGCCAGACGGCGCGCGCCGCTGCGCTCTGCGAGGCCTTTCAGCGCGGCACGCATGCTGGCGGGGTTGGCGTTGTAGGCGTCGTCGATCAGCGTGATCTCGCCGATCTCCGGCAGGGTCAGCATTTCAGCTGTGCCGCGGCCCGGCGGCGGGGCGTAGCACGACAGCGCTTAGGCGCAGTCCGTGACCGAAAGCCCGGCCTGGCTGGCCGCAAGCAGCGCGGCCGCGACATTCTGCGCCCAGTGCGCGCCGACCGCGTCCAGCGACACGGTCACCCGGCGCCCGACGATGTCGATCACGATCCGGCTGGTGCGGCCATCGGACTGGTAATCCGCAATCCGGGCCGTTGCCTCCTCCGCCGCGCCGAAAGTTTCAACGCTGCCGGTGGGGCAGAAATCCCGCGCGCGTTGCGACAGATAGTCCAGGAAGCGGTCATCCGCAGGCAGAATGATCGTGCCGCCGGCTTCGAGGCCCGCGAAGATGTTCGACTTCTCCTCGGCAATACCCTCGACCGATCCGAGCCCTTCAAGATGCGCGGCGGCAATGCAGGTCACGATGCCGGTATGCGGGCGCACCATCTGGCTGCGCGGCGCGATCTCTCCCGGCGTGTTCATGCCGATCTCGAACACGGCGCGCGTCGTCTCCACCGGCATCCGCGCCAGTGTCAGCGGCACGCCCCAGTGATTGTTGAAGCTCTTGACGCTCCAATGCGCCGGCCCGAACGCGCGATAGATGCGCGCCAGCATCTCCTTGACCGAGGTCTTGCCGGCCGATCCGGTGATCGCGGTGCGGTGAGCCGCGCAGCGTACGCGCGCAGCGATGCCGAGCTGGGTCAGGGCGTCCAGCACATCACCGGCCAGCACGACCGGCCCGCCGGAGACCGGGCGCGAGACAAGCGCGCCGGCCGCACCCGCCTTGAAAGCGGCTTCGGCAAAGTCATGCCCGTCGCGCTGGTCCTTCAGCGCCACGAACAGGTCGCCCGGCTGGAGCGTGCGCGTGTCGATCGAGACCGTGCCGGTGATCTCGAACGGCGCGCTCGCCTTGCCGCCGGTGGCCAGCTCGATATCTGCAGAGGTCCACAGCGGCGCGGTCATCGGTCCATCTCCCGGAGGGCGGCGAGCGCCTCATCCTGATCGGAGAATGGCAGGATGTCTGCGCCAATGATCTGGCCAGTTTCATGCCCCTTGCCGGCGATCACCAGCGTGTCGCCCTTCTTCAGTTCCCGGACGACCATACGGATGGCTTCCGCCCGGTCGCCGACCTCGCGCGCATCGCGTGCGCCGGCCAGGATGGCGGCGCGGATCGCGGCCGGATCTTCAGACCGAGGGTTGTCATCGGTAACGATCACCTCATCGGCCTGGCGGCTGGCAACCTCGCCCATGAGCGGGCGTTTGGTCGTGTCGCGGTCACCGCCGCAGCCGAAGATGACCTTCAGGTCTCCGGCCGTATGCGGACGGACGGCGCGCAGCAGGACATCCAGCCCGTCCGGCGTATGGGCATAGTCGACAAACACCGCCGCACCGGTCGGCGTCTTGCCGACGAATTCGAGCCTTCCCTTGACCGGTTTCAGATGGACGAGTCCGTCTGCCACGGCCGGAAACTCCATGCCGAGCGACAGGCAGAGGGCAGCTGCCGCCAGCGCGTTCAGCGCCTGAAACTCGCCGATCAGCGGCAGCTCAACCGGCTTCTGCTCGACATCCTTCCAGTAGAGGAACAGGGTCTGGCCGGCCTGTTTCGGCATCAGCTCGTCGATCCAGAGATCCTCGCCGCGCCAGCCGAAGGAGACGACCGGCAGGCCGGCTTCGCGGGCTGCCGCCTCGAAGACGTCGCGATGATCGCTGTCGGCATTGACGATGGCGGGGATGCCTTTCGGCGCAAGATCGCGGAACAGGCGCAGCTTGGCGTCCTGGTAGGCCTGCATCGTCGGATGATAGTCGAGATGGTCCTGGGTGAGATTGAGGAAGGCCACCGCGGCCAGATCGACCCCGTCGAGCCGGTGCTGTTCGAGGCCGTGACTGGAAGCCTCCATCGCGCAATGCGTCACCCCCTGCCCGGCGAGCGCCTTCAGGGTTTCGCTGACGGTGACCGGGTCCGGCGTCGTATGGCCGATATCGACCTTGCCCGCCGGGCCGATGCCGCCGAGCGTGCCCATCGAGGCAGCCTTGATACCGGCGCGGCTCCAGATCTGGCGGCAGAAATCGACGGTCGAGGATTTGCCATTGGTGCCGGTGACGGCCACGACATGCTCCGGCTGGACGCCGTAGAAGCGCCGCGCGGCAAGGGCGAGCGCGCGGCGCGGCTCATCGGCGATGACATGCGGGGTGGTGACATCGGCGGCCCTGCCATCGGAGAGGATCGCGGCGGCCCCGTTCTGGATCGCCTGCGGCACGAAGCGGGTGCCATCATGCACGCTGCCTTTCAGCGCCGCGAACAGCCAGCCCGGCTGAACCCGGCGGCTGTCGGCCGTCATTCCGAGGATCTCGGTCTCGCCGTTCTCGGCGAGGGGGAAGAGGTCCGAGAGTTTCAAAGTTCGCTCCTGTTCTGGGCGAGGCTGGGCGGCGGCGCCGTTACAGGGCGGACATCTTCCAGGCGCGGGTCCACCCCGAGCAGGGGCGCCACGCGTTCGATGATCCGTCCGGCGACCGGCGCGGCATTTACGCCGGCCGTGCGCGTTCCATCCTCGATGGGTTTGGGCTCATCCAGCGTCACAATCAGGGCATATTGGGGGCTGTCGGCGGGAAACACCGCAGCAAAGCTCGCGACATTGCGGTCCTTGTCATAGCCGCCGGCGACAGGCTTTTCGGCGGTGCCGGTCTTGCCCGCGAC
>CAYQRX010000286.1:0-4178 GCA_964419865.1 uncultured Hyphomonas sp.
CTTCACCCAGGGCTTGCGGGTGAGGCCGAGCGCGCGCGCCTTGCGGGCGACGAGACCGGCGCCGATGAGCACATAAGGGTTCGAAGTGTTGGTGCAGGAGGTGATCGAGGCAATGACCACCGAGCCGTCGCGCAGCTTGTAATCCTGGCCTTCGACGGTGCCTTCATTGGCGCCAGGCGCGTCGCCGGGAATGTTTTTCGGGGCCGGTGCGCCGCCCTCTTCCGTCATGTCCGACTTCTGCTGCTGCGGCGCAACGGGGGGCTTGCGGAGGCCGTCGATATATTCGCCGAACACTTTTGCGGCCTGGTCGAGCGCCACATGGTCCTGCGGGCGCTTCGGGCCGGAGATGGCGGGCACGACATCGCCCAGATCGAGGTGCAGGGTCGAGGTGTAGACCGGCGCATAGTCCTTGCCGCGCCAGAAACCGTTCTGCTTGGCATAGGCTTCCACGAGGGCGATCCGGTCTTCCTCGCGGCCGGTCTGGCGCAGATAGCGCAGCGTCTCGTCATCGATCGGGAAGAAGCCGCAGGTCGCACCATATTCCGGCGCCATATTGGCGATGGTGGCGCGGTCAGCCAGCGGCATGTTGTCGAGGCCTTCGCCATAGAATTCGACGAATTTGTTCACCACGCCATGCTTGCGCAGCATCTGGACAACCTTGAGCACGAGGTCGGTTGCGGTAACGCCTTCGCGCAGCGCGCCAGAGATCTTGAAGCCGACAACTTCGGGAATCAGCATCGAGACCGGCTGGCCAAGCATGGCCGCTTCCGCCTCGATGCCACCGACGCCCCAGCCGAGAACGGCAAGCCCGTTGACCATGGTGGTGTGGCTGTCGGTACCGACAAGCGTATCCGGATAGGCAACGACCGAGCCGTCCGTGTCCGTATCGGTCCAGACCGTCTGGGCGAGGTATTCGAGGTTCACCTGGTGGCAGATGCCGGTGCCGGGCGGCACGACGCGGAAATTGTTGAACGCTTTCTGCCCCCATTTGAGGAAGGTGTAGCGCTCCATATTGCGCTCGTATTCACGATCAACGTTGGCCTGGAAGGCGCGCGGCGTGCCAAACTCGTCGATCATGACGGAGTGGTCGATGACGAGGTCGACCGGAACCAGCGGGTTGATCTTCTTTGCGTCCCCGCCGAGCCCGAGGATACCATCGCGCATTGCAGCAAGGTCAACAACGGCCGGGACGCCGGTAAAGTCCTGCATCAGCACGCGGGCCGGGCGGTAGGCGATCTCGCGGGGGTTCTGGCCGCCTTTGTCAGCCCACTCACCGAAGGCGCGGATGTCGTCTTCAACAACCGTCAGGCCGTCCTCAAACCGCAGCATATTCTCGAGCAGCACCTTAAGCGCCGCTGGCAGGCGCGAGATGTCGCCGAGCCCGCCATTTTTCGCCGCCGCTTCCAGCGAATAATAGGTGTAGGTCTTGCCTGCTGCGGTGAGCGTGCTTTTCGATTTGAAGCTGTCCTTTGACGGCATGTCGGCGCCTTGCCTCCTCGGTAAAGGGCTCCACCAGCAGGGAGCCCGCTTTCGTCGCTGCGGGCCTCTTACAGGCCCTGCTGCACCTGCGCAATTGGGACAAAGGGTCTATGCGTTAACATAGCCGGAGAACGCATCGCTTGCAGCCCCGGCGGAACACGATAAGCCTGCCGCTATGCAGGTTTCAGCCCCCGCCCCGCTTCTCGACGCCGCCGGGCTCGCCATCCTCAGGGGCGAGCGGGTGCTTTTCCGCGGGATAGGGGTGAGCCTCTCCCCCGGCGAAGCCATCGTCCTGCGCGGCGCCAACGGGTCGGGCAAGACGACGCTCCTGCGGATACTGGCGGGGTTGACCCGGCCGGAGGCGGGCGCGGTTTCACGCGGCGCCGCGCATCACTGGCTTGGCCACAAGGAAGGGATCAAGCCGCAGGAAACCCCGCGCAGCCATCTGGCCCTGTGGGCACAGGCCTGGGGGTCGGCCGCCGACATCCCTGAAATCCTTGATAAAATGGGACTGACCCGGGCAGCGGACGTGCCGGGGCGGCATCTTTCGGCCGGCCAGCGCCGGCGCACCGCGCTGGGCCGGCTGCTGCTCGAGGACCGGCCCGTCTGGCTGCTGGACGAACCCTATACGGCGCTCGATGCGGCGGGCCGCGCGCTGCTCGACGTGGTCATTTCCGGACATCTGCGGTCAAATGGGGCCCTGATTGCGTCCATGCACGGCGCTGCGGGGTTTCCCGTGGCCCGCGAGGTGACACTTTGAGCCCCGCCCCGATCATGGCCGCGTTCCGCCAGGCCCTCGGCGAAGCCTGGGCGGGCGGCGCCGGCGCGCTCTTGCCGCTTGGCTTCCTCGGCGGGGCGGCGGTCCTTGTTCCGCTCGGCATCGGCAGCGACCCGGCCACGCTGCGCGCGGTCGGCCCCGGCATCATCTGGGTCGCCCTTGCGCTGGCGAGCCTTGTCACGCTGGAGCGGATCTTCCAGGCCGATGTCGAGGACGGCACGCTGGACCTGTGGCTGCAGGCGGGCGCGCCGATGGCGGCGATCGCGGCGGCGAAAACCTTCGCGCACTGGCTGGCGGCAGGATTACCGCTCGCCCTCGCCTCACCGCTGCTGGCCCTGATGTTCCAGGCCGAAGCAAGCCCGGCGCTGCTCGCCCATCTCGGGCTTTACACCCTTGGCGGGCTTGCCTTTTTCTTCTGGGGCGGTGTCGGCGCCGCGCTGTCAGCCACGGTCCGCCGCGGCGGGCTGCTGATCTCGCTGATTGCCCTGCCCCTGTTCGTGCCGACCGCGATCTTCGGCGCCCTTGCCATGAGCGGCGGGATCGGATCGGGCGGCGCGCCGCTGCTGCTGGCAGCTTCGACCCTCTTTGCCTGCGCTGTTGCGCCCTATGCCATGGCGGCAGCCCTGCGCTTGGCGGCAGACTGAGGGGAGGCTATTTCGGAAGGCGCCATGTGGTCCTACTTCGCCAATCCCCACAAATTTCTGCGCCTGTCGGACTGGCTGGCCCCGCTGTTCTATGGCGCGGGCACGCTCTGTATCCTGTGGGGGCTGTGGCAGGGGCTCTGGATCGTGCCGAAGGACGAATATCAGGGCGGCGACATCATGCGGGTGATGTTCATTCATGTGCCGGCGGCTTGGCTGGCGATGGCCAGCTATTCCGCCCTCGCCGTCGCCAGCTTCGTCTGGTTCATCTGGCGCCATGAGCTGGCCGATATTGCCGCCAAGGCGATCGCCCCGCTCGGCGCGGTGTGGACGGCGCTCTGCCTCGCCACCGGCGCGATCTGGGGCAAGCCGACCTGGGGCACCTGGTGGCAATGGGACGATGCGCGGATGATGTCGGTCCTGTTCCTGTTCTTCCTGTTCCTCGGATACATGGCGCTGCGCGCCGCGATGGATTCGCGCCAGAAGGCTGCGCGCGCCGGCGCGATCCTGGCAATGGTCGGCGCGATCAATGTGCCGCTGATCAAATTCTCCGTGGACCTCTTCACTTCGCTGCACCAGCCGGCCAGCGTCATCACCGCGGATGGGCCGAAGATGGCGGCGGTCTATCTGGCGCCGCTGCTGGTCAGCGCGCTCGGCCACGGCCTCCTGTTTGGCGGCCTTGTGATGACACATATGCGCACCGAGATCCGCCAGCGGCGGATTGCCCGGCTGACCGCCAGAGCGCTGGAGGGCTGACGGGTGCCGGAATTTGACAAGAACGCCGCCTATATCTGGGCCTGTTATCTGATCGGGGCGCTGATGATCGCCGGGGCCTGCCTTCAGGCCTGGCTGTCAGCGCGCGCCGCCAAACGCCGGCTGGAGACGCTGGCGGCGAGCGAAGACGAGGCGGGCAAATGAAGCGCTGGCTCTATGCGCTGCCCGTTGCGGCCCTCGCCCTGATTGCGGTGTTCGGCGCCGTGCAGATGATCCGCCCGTCGAAAGGCGAGTTCCAGCGCATTTCGCGCGCCGCTCCGGACCATGTGTTTCCGCTGATGGATGGCGCGGGCGAGATCAGCTTCGCGCCGCCGCCCGGCGGTGAAGCGGTGATCGTGAACCTGTTTGCCAGCTGGTGCGCGCCTTGCGAGATCGAGCACAAACACCTTGTCGAACTGGGCCAGCGTCACCCCGGCCGCGTATACGGCATTCTCTACAAGGACGCCGCCGAGAACGGCGCCGCCTTCCTCGACCGGCTGGGCAATCCCTATACCGCCATCGGCCTT
>CAYQRX010000287.1:0-2272 GCA_964419865.1 uncultured Hyphomonas sp.
ATCCGCGACCGGCGTCGCCGGGAAACCGGCGCTGTGGGCTTCAAGGGCGGTGAACCCGTCAATCGCCCCGTCGATGGACCAGCGGTCCTGGGTTCCGGCCGCATGGGCCGCTTCTTTCGCGACGCTGCCCTTGTTCGCCCCCGCGATCAGCAGTTTCGCGCCGGAATCCTGGATGATGTAGGTCACTTCCGGCGCGGTCAGGCGCGAGGAAATGCAGACATAGTAAAGTCCGGCGCGCTGCGCGGCCCAGCAGATCTCGAAATAACGCGGCGAGTTTTCGGCAAAGATGGCGATTGTGTCGCCCGGCTGGCAGCCGGCGGCGCGCAGGGCGTGGGCAATGCGGTTCGAGCGCTCGTCAAGCTCGCGGAAGGTGATCGTTTCACCCGATCCGGCCATGATGATGGCCGGCTTGTCGGGATGGGTCTTGGCATGATGACAGGGATGCATGGGCTGTGTCTCCTCCAAGGCTGTCGTGCCTGTCTGGACGCAGGCTGGCTAACCGCCGGAATAAGCGGCCAGCCAGCCTCAGTCCATCCGCGACGCTGGGGAAACTCCCTGCGATTGCGCCTGTCAGGGCTCCATCGGGCCGCCGAACTGGCGGGCGAAGAAGTCACCCTGCCGCCAGAGCGGGCGCTGATCGGCATTGGCAAGCGCCAGCGCAATGCGGGCGTTGATTTCAGCGAAGCGGGCGGCGGCCTCGAAATCGATGGAGTTGTCCATGTCATCGCTCGGGCGGTGGTAGTTCGTGGTCATGTGACGGGCGAACTCTTCAGCCCCGCCATTCTCCCAGCCGGGGATCAGGTAGACCGAGGGGATGCCCGCCTCGACGAAGCGGAAATGGTCCGAACGGGTGAACAGGCCCTGGTCCGGCACCGGATCGGGGCTGAGGGTGATGCCCATATCGGCGGCGGCGGTTTCGACCGAGTTGATGATGGTTGAGCGCGCGCCGCCGAACACGACGAGATCGCTGAACGGATAGGTCAGGATGGGCATGTCGAGATTGACGTTCGCCACCACCGAGCGTTCGGGCATCGTCGGGTTCAGGGCGAAATACTGCGCGCCGAGCAGGCCTTTCTCTTCCGCCGTCAGGGCAATGAACATGACGGAGCGCTTCAGCGCCGGGCCATTCTGGAGCATCCGGGCGGCGTCGAGCATGGTGGCGATGCCGCTGGCATTGTCGAGTGCGCCATTGTTGATCTGATCGCCCTCGATCCCGCGGGTAATGCCGATATGATCGAGATGGCCGGTCAGGACGATGATTTCATTCTTCAGCGTGGGGTCTGTGCCCTCGATCATGCCGATGACATTCGCCGACGTCACCTGGTCATGCACCGAGGTCTGTTTCAGCTGCAGGGTCAGCGGCAGGGGGAAGCCAGAGACCGCACCGCCTTCGGCTTCGGCAGCTTCGACGATCTGATCCCAGCTCTGCGGGGTTGCCTGAAAGAGTTTCGGCGCGCTGTCGATATTGACGCTTGCCCCGGCCTTTATGTTCGGCGCGCGGCTGAAGGGCGTGCCTTCTGTGTCGAGCCAGGTGAGGCTTGCCCCGTCGAGGCGGCCTTCACGGATCAGGCGCTCGAAGGGATAGACGCCGCGCGAGGTTGGCGTCTCGATCTGGACGACGGCGATGGCGCCGCGCTCGGAGGCGTTGGCAAACTTGCGGGTGCCGTAATAGGCGCGCTCCTCGGTCTGGATGCCTTTTGGCGTGCCTGACAGCATGACGGCGACCTTGCCTTCAAGGTCAAGGCCGGCATAATCGTCACGGCCGAGGTCCGGCGCGACGATACCGAAGCCGACGAAGACGGCTTCGCCGGTGACGTCGACATCCGTGGCGCTCAGCGAATTGCCCATGGCATAATCGACATTCTCCGCAAACGGAATGACCTGGCCGGTCTCGGTGCTGGTGACCTGCAGCAGCCGCCCGGTCGGCGCGCGCACGGAGCGCTGGAAAGTGATCGTCTGGAACCAGGTGCCATTGTCGCCCGCCGGTTTCAGGCCGATGGCGGCAAACTCTGCCGCGACATAATCGGCGGCAATGTCGTAGCCCTCGGTGCCGGCTTCCCGGCCTTCCAGATCGTCTGAGGCGAGGAAGGCCATATGGGCTTCAATCGCTGCGGCGTCGGGCGCGGGCAGCTCTGCGGGGGGCGGCGGTGCGGGCGCGCCGCAGGCGGCAATTGCAAGCGCAGACGCAAGGAGCGCCATGCCGGGAATCAGTTTCATTCGGGGATTTTCCTTCTGCATTTCCGGGATCAGAAAGGTGTTTTCTTTCTTTTGT
>CAYQRX010000287.1:2282-4152 GCA_964419865.1 uncultured Hyphomonas sp.
CTGTCGCCGGGCTCGACCGGCCAGGGAAATTCTGTGGTGACGCCGGGGAGTTTCCGGTAGCTGCGCTTCTCCCAGAAACTGTCAAGCGGCCGGTAACCCGCCGGGCGGGCGGGATGGTCTGCGGCGCGCTCGACGGCGCAGAAGCAGGTGCGGGCATAGCCGCGCTCCCAGGCATGGGCCTCGCGCGCATCGAAGAAGGCGTGGCCGAGCCCGCGCCCGCGATAATCCTCCCGCAGGACCGACTCGCCGAAATAGAAGGTCGAGGCGAGGTCATAGCCCGCTTTCTTCAGCGGTGCGGCAAACTCGCCATGGTGTGCCTCGATGGCCGAGCCGGTGGCGCAGCCGACAATCTCCCCATCGGCTTCGGCGGCAACGATCAGGGCGTCATGCGCCGTGACGAAGTTGCGCAGGTATTTCTGCTCATACTCTTCCGTGCCGGCATAGAGATAGGGAAAGGCGCGGAACACATCGATGCGCAGGCGCGCGAGCGCCGGCAATGCGCGCTCCTGGGCTTCGCCTTTCAGTGCGCGGACGATCATGACACCTGCCGGATCCATTCCTTGAGGTTGTAGTAGGTCGTGACGCGGGCAATCTCGCCATGCCTGACATCGAAGAAGGCGCCGGCTGGCAGGCGGTAGGTCTGGCCGGTGGCTTCCGGCAGGCCGGGGTCGGTTTTCTTGTAGATGCCATTGACGATGAACTCAGCCGAAGCGCGGGTGCCATCGGGCGAGGCCATGACGACGATATCCGTCAGCGTCTCGTCATAGCACGCGTCCATGTGAGCGATGAATTCCGCGAAGGCGGCGCGCCCGCCGCGCTTGTCGCCCTCATTGACGAAATGGTCGATGTCTTCGCAGACGCAGGCCGCCATGCCGGCCCAGTCCTTCGCATTGAAGGCGGCGTAGTAGCGGGTGATGAGTTCGGTCGTCTCGGTCATTTCGGTAGTCCTGGCTGCCCGGCCTGATCCGGGTGGGCCTCGACATAGGCCCGTTTGAGTTCAAGCGAACGATTGTGCTGCCCGTCCGGGCTCCAGCCCGGTGCATTGATCGCGCGGCCGATCCAGCGCCACGGCCTCAGCCCGTCTTTCGCGCAGTCGCGCATCAGCGCCGCGAATTCATGAAAGGCGATGACCAACGGATTATGCGTCGTCAGCTGCTTGACGATGCCATAGCTCGGCTGGTCGTCGGCGCGCTCCTCGACGAAGGTGGCGAACATCCGGTCCCAGACGATGAAGACGCCGGCATAGTTGGCATCGAGATAGCGCGGATTGATCGCATGGTGGACACGGTGATGCGACGGCGTGTTCATCACCGCCTCGAACCAGCGCGGCATCCGGCCTACCGCCTCGGTATGGATCCAGAACTGGTAGATGAGGTTCAGCCCGGCAATCAGCGCCAGGATGTAGGGGTGAAAGCCGATCCAGACGAGCGGCACGCCAATCAGGATCAGCCCGGTAAACGGCCCGAACCATGGCTGGCGCAGCGCGGTGGTGAGATTGTAATGGCGCGAGGAATGGTGCGTCACATGCTCCATCCAGAACCAGCGCATCCGGTGGGCAAATCGGTGTTTCCAGTAATAGACGAGGTCATACAGCACGAAGCCGATCAGGAAGCTCCACCAGGTGAAGGGGATCGTGGTGATGCGGTAAGGCCAGGCCAGCATCATCAGCCAGATCGAGATGGTTGCAGTGGCTGTATTCACGACGACATTGCCGAGCCCCATCGCCATCGAGGCGAGCGCGTCCTTTGTTTCATAGCGCCCCTTCGCCCGGCCGGTCTTAACCGCCCACCATTCCCAGGCGACAGAGGCTACAAAGATCGGCGCACCGAGAGCTGCCACCGCTGGCAAGGAGGGACACTCCATGCGGTCT
>CAYQRX010000288.1:0-4079 GCA_964419865.1 uncultured Hyphomonas sp.
GCGGCACGCCGCCCGGCACCTTGAAGCCCTTCTCGTCCCACGGCGCCTTCGCCTTCGGATTGGCCTTCACCCAGGCTTTGGCGCGGTCAACGGTTTCAGCCGAAGGCGCCAGTTCCTGAACGACGCCCATGGCAAGCGCCTTTTCGGCATTGAAGCTTTCGCCCTGCAGGATCAGCGGGAGGGCTGCCTGGACGCCCACAAGGCGCGGCAGACGCTGCGTGCCGCCAGCGCCCGGCAGAAGGCCGATCTTGGCTTCCGGCAGACCAAATTGCAGCTTCGGATTGTCATTCGCCGCAACGCGGTAATGACAGGCAAGCGCCACTTCGAGGCCCCCACCAAGGGCGAGGCCGTTTAGCGCAACAGCGACCGGCTTGCCGCAGGTTTCCAGCTTGCGCAGCGTGCCGTTCAGCGAGAAGCCGGCTTCGAACTGCTCTTTCTTCAGTTCGTCTACGGATTTCTTCTTCGCATCTCCGCCGCTGCCTGCGCGGTCGCCCATCTCGCCGAGATCCGCCCCGGCGCAGAAGCCGCTCGCCTTGCCAGACGAGAGCACGAGACCCTTGATGGCGTCATTCGTGGCAACTTCCTTAGTGATGGCGATGATGTCCGCCACTGCCTTGCCGGTCAGCGTGTTCATGCTGCGGCCCGGCACATCGAAGACGGCATGCGCGATGCCATCGCCGTCGACTTCCCAACTAAAAGTTTCGAGTTTCATTGTATCAGTTCCAATCAATCAGTGTGGGGATCAAACGCGCTCGATGATGGTTGCCGTGCCCATGCCGGCGCCGACGCAGAGCGTGATGAGGCCGGTTTCCTTGTCGGAGCGCTCAAGCTCATCCAGCACCGTGCCGAGGATCATGCCGCCGGTAGCCCCCAGCGGGTGGCCCATGGCGATGGCGCCGCCATTCACGTTCATCTTCTCGTGCGGAATGTCGAGCAGCTTCATCATCAGCATGACGACCGAAGCGAAGGCTTCGTTGAGCTCATAGATGTCGATGTCGCCGACATTCATGCCGGCCTTCTTCAGCACCTTCTGCGTCACATAGGTCGGGCCGGTCAGCATGATGCCCGGCTCCGAGCCGATGGAGGCCATGGCGCGGACGCGGGCACGGGGTTTCAGGCCCATCGCCTCGCCCATTTCCTTGGAGCCGAAGAGAACGGCAGAGGCGCCGTCCACGATGCCCGAGGAGTTACCGGCATGGTGAACGTGGTTGATCTTTTCCAGCTCCGGATAGCGCTGCTTGATCACCTCATCAAAGCCCATCGCGCCCATGCCGGCGAAGGACGGGTCGAGCGCGGCGAGGCTCTGCATGGTGGTGTCGGGGCGCATATGCTCGTCATGGGCAAGGCGGATGCCGCCCATCTGATCGCGCACCGGAACGATGGATTTGGCAAAACGGCCCTCCTTCCAGGCGGTCGCAGCGCGCTTCTGGCTCTCCAGCGCGAAAGCGTCCACATCATCCCGGCTGAAGCCGTATTTCGTGGCAATGGTGTCCGCACCGATGCCCTGAGGCGTGAAGTAGGATTTCAGCGCAATCTGCGGATCGGTGGACCAGGCACCGCCGGCCGCGCCCATGGGCACGCGGCTCATCGATTCAACGCCGCCACCGATGGCCATGTCGGCCTCACCGGTCATGACTTTCGAGGCGGCCATATTGCAGGCCTCGAGGCCCGAAGCGCAGAAACGGTCAACCTGGACACCGGCCGTCGTTTCGGCATACTCGGCGTTCAGCACCGCGATGCGGGCAATGTCGCCGCCCTGCTCGCCCACGGGCGAGACGCAGCCGAACACAACATCATCAACCTTGGAGGTGTCGAGATTGTTCCGGTCACGGATGGCCTGCAACACCTGGGTGCCGAGACTGAGCGCGGTGATCTCATGCAGCGCGCCGGAGGACTTGCCCTTCCCGCGCGGCGTGCGGACGGCATCGTAGATATAGGCTTCGGGCATTTGGGTGGCTCCTTCTGGAAGTCAGGATGTTCGGATTTCAGCCGGTGGCTTCACCGGGTTGAGCGTGAGAGACGCGGTGGCTCGCGCAGCTTCCTTGCCGCGCGCGTCGTAGAGATCGGCCTCGGCGAAGATCATGGCCCGGCCAACATTACGCAGGCGGGCGGCGACCTCGATAATGCCGACGCGGACCGGGCGCAGGAAATGGGTGTGCAGGTCCACGGTCGAGGGGTATTTCGAATTACCGGCCTTGATCGTCGTCAGCATGCCGATGGCATCGTCCATCATGGCTACCAGATAACCGCCCTGGATGTAACCGGCCGGATTGGTAAAGTCCGCGCGCCCATCAAACCTGACGCGCGTTGTCATGGCCTTGGCGTCCAACTCCATGATCTCGAAGCCGAGCGACAGGGAGCTGCGCGCCGGCGTCGGGAAGACTTCACGGAGCAGATGGCGGTCAGGCATGGGCACCGCCTTTCCAAGCCCCCTCTCCGTCCAGGGAGAGGGGGTTGGGGGTGAGGGTGGGAGAGCCGGAAACGGCGGAGACCGGGGGCAGCGTCGCCCCCTCACCCCTGCCCCTCTCCCCGCAAGCGGGGCGAGGGATTCTGACCGTTGCGGCGGCCTCTGTCATCTGCCTAAAGCGTCCTCGCAATCAGCATTTTCATCACTTCATTCGCGCCGCCATAGATGCGCTGGACGCGGGCGTCGGCATACATCTGCGCGATCGGGTATTCGTCCATATAGCCGAAGCCGCCATGCAGCTGCAGGCATTCGTCGATGATCTTGCACTGGAGATCCGAGATCCAGTATTTCGACATCGAGGCCGTCGCCGCATCGAGCTCTTCTTTCAGAAGGAGCTCCGTACAATGATCGGCAAACACCTTGGCCACCGTCGCCTCGGTCTTCGCTTCAGCCAACTTGAACTGCGTGTTCTGGAAATCGAAGATCGTCTGGCCGAAGGCCTTGCGGCCCTTCACATAGGCAACCGTCTCATGGATCGCACGCTCGATCATGCCGATGCCCTGCAGGCCGATGATATGGCGCTCCTGCGGCAGTTTCTGCATCAGCTGGATGAAACCCTTGCCTTCCTCGCCGCCGAGTAGGTTCTCAGCCGGCACGCGGACCTCATCGAAGAACAGCTCGGAGGTATCGGCCGCATGCTGGCCGACCTTGTCGAGATTGCGCCCGCGGCGGAAGCCGCCCTTGCCTTCCACGCTTTCCGTCTCGACACAGATGATCGAGATACCCTTGGCGCCCTTGGTCGGGTCTGTCTTGGCGCAGACCAGGATCAGGTCAGCCGTCTGCCCGTTGGAGATGAAGGTCTTCGAGCCGTTGAGGATGTAATAGTCGCCGTCGCGCTTTGCGGTCGTCTTCATGCCCTGCAGGTCAGAGCCGGCGCCCGGCTCGGTCATTGCGATAGCGGTCACCAGTTCGCCGGAGCAGATCTTCGGCAGCCAGCGGCGCTTCTGTTCCTCGGTGCCATAGGCGGTGATGTAGGGGGCAATGATGGCGTTGTGCAGTGTGATGCCGAAGCCGTCGATGCCCTTCCATTGCTGCTGCTCGATGATGATGGCCTCATGGCGAAAATCCCCGCCCGCGCCGCCATATTCTTCCGGCACCGAGGCGCCGAGCAGGCCCATTTCGCCAGCCTTCTTCCAGATCTCGCGCGGCACGATGCCGGCCTTGCGCCAGGCCGGCACATGCGGGGCGCATTCCTTCTCGAAAAACTGACCGACGGCATCGGCAAAGATGTCGAGCTCCTCATCCTGCCGCCAGGCGGCTTTCGGGACATTCAGCGGGCTCTCGAGCATCATTTTCCTCCTATCGGTCGCGGCCAGCAGGTTGCCGCTTACGTTCACGTCAGCATGTAAGCGCGGCGACCCGGATTCTCCAGCCGTGCCGCCGCGTCAGGAAAGGTGCGTCAGAACTGCGCGTCTTCCAGCGCCATCATCGCCGCCGCCCCGGTTTTCACCTTGGCGAGATGCGCGGCCGCATCGGGCAGCATCCGCTCGACGAAATAGCGCCCGGTCGCGAGCTTGGAGGCATAGAGCGGATCGCCCGAGCCGTCCTTCTCCAGCGCCACCTTCGCCATGCGGGCCCACATATAGGCAAGCGCCGTCAGGCCCATCAGATG
>CAYQRX010000289.1:0-1743 GCA_964419865.1 uncultured Hyphomonas sp.
TTCACCCGGCGCAGCGCCACGGTCACGATCTCGGCGCCGGCCGCGCGCGCGGCCTCGGCATTCTGCGCATAGGAGGCGTATTTCCCCGTTCCGACAATCAGGCGGGAGGAATAGCTCTTCCCGGCAATGACCAGCGGGTCGCTGGCCGGGGTCTGGGAGGCGGTGTCGGGCAAGGAAGAAATCTCCTGGGTCAATCTTGATGATGTGGCGCCTGGCGGGGGCGCGGTTGGAGTTCTGCTGGAGTAAAAACCTGCGCCATTGTAGGAATCGTTGGAGTTTTTTCGCCCCTTATCCCCCACCCACAAACTGCACGATCTCCAGCCGGTCGCCCGCTTCCAGCACCGTCATGGCATGAGCGGACTTTGGCACAATCTCGCGATTGCGTTCCACAGCAATGCCGCGCGGGTCGCGGCCCGTCTCACCGGATATCCTGTGGACAAGCTGGGCAACCGTGGTGCCCGGCGCGATCTCGATCGCCTCGCCGTTGAGCGTGATGTTCATCAGACAAATCCCTGAGTGTTGCCCTCTTGCCACGCTCGCCGTTACAGCGCAAACGAGGGCGCATGTCGAAACCGGTATATGTCCTCGGCGGGCCGAACCTCAACCTTCTCGGCACGCGCGAGCCGGAAATCTACGGGCGGGATACGCTCGAAGATATCCATATGCGCCTGAAATCCCTGGCCGGGGATGGGGGAATCATAGCCCGCCAGACCAATTCGGAGGGCGAGCTCGTCACCTGGGTCCAGGAGGCTGCCCGCGAGGGCCGGGCGCTCATCCTCAATGCGGGCGCCTATACGCACACCTCAATCGCGCTGCATGACGCCCTGAAAACATTGAACATTCCGGTTATCGAAGTCCATCTGTCGAACCCCGCCGCGCGCGAGGCATTCCGGCATGTGAACTATGTTGCACCTGTTGCAGTTGGCACGATTGCCGGGCTAGGTGCCTATGGATATGAACTCGCGCTGAGCGCGGCCCTGAGACTTTCAGGACAGGCGGGGAGCTGAAAAAATATGAGTACTTCCAAGAACAAGCTGGACACAGGCATCATTCGGGAGCTCGCCGCGATTCTGCGCGAGGCCGACCTCGGTGAGCTTGAGGTCGAATATGAGGGCCTGCGCGTAAAGGTGACCAAGCCTGCGCCGCCCAGCGTCATTCATGCCGCCGCCCCGGCAGCCATGGCGCCCGCTGCCCTGCCGGCGCCTGCCGCCGCAGCGTCTGCGCCCGCCGCTGCAGCGCCTGCCGCTGCCGCTGCTTCGGATAACGCCGTGAAATCCCCGATGGTCGGCACCGTCTACCTGTCGCCCGACCCGAATTCGAAGCCCTACATTGCCGTTGGCGACAAGGTGAAGAAGGGCGACACGCTCATGCTCATCGAAGCCATGAAGACCTTCAACCCCGTCGAGGCCGACCGCGCCGGCACCGTCAAGGCGATCTATGTCGAAAACGCCCAGCCGGTCGAATTCGGCGAAGCTCTGGTCCTGATCGAGTAGTATGACGGCCCCGCGTCCCATCCAGAAGGTCCTGATTGCGAACCGTGGTGAGATCGCCCTGCGCATCCACCGCGCCTGCAAGGAAATGGGCCTGTCCACCGTCGTCGTCCATTCCGAGGCTGACCGCGATGCCATGGCCGTGCGCCTTGCCGATGAGAGCGTCTGCATCGGCCCGGCGCCGTCCTCGGAAAGCTATCTGAAGAAATCCCGCATCCTGGCAGCCGCCGAGATCACCGGCGCCGATGCGATC
>CAYQRX010000289.1:1753-4074 GCA_964419865.1 uncultured Hyphomonas sp.
CATCCCGGTTATGGTTTCCTGTCGGAAAACGCCCAGTTCGCCGAGATGGTTGAGGCCCACGGCATCGCCTTCATCGGCCCGACGGCCGAGCATATCCGCATCATGGGCGACAAGATCGCCGCCAAACAGGCGATGATCGAAGCCGGTGTGCCCTGCGTGCCGGGCTCCGATGGCGCGGTCGAGACGATCGCCGAGGCGAAGAAAGCCGCGAAGAAAATCGGCTTTCCGGTCCTCGTCAAAGCCTCCGCCGGCGGAGGCGGTCGCGGCATGAAGCTCGCCATGACCGAGGCGGACCTCGAGAACGCTGTCAAGACGGCCAAGACCGAAGCCAAGGCCGCTTTCGGCGACGACGCCGTCTATCTCGAGAAATACCTGCAGGGCCCCCGCCATATCGAGATCCAGGTGATCGCCGACACGCACGGCAACGTCGCCCATCTCTGGGAGCGCGACTGTTCCCTCCAACGCCGCAACCAGAAAGTCTTCGAAGAAGCCCCCTCGCCAGCGCTGAATCAGGCGCAGCGGGAGGAAATCGGCGGCATCTGCGCCCGCGCGATGCAGAAGATCGGCTATCGCGGCGCGGGTACGATCGAATTCCTGTACGAAGAAGGCCGCTTCTATTTCATCGAAATGAACACCCGGCTGCAGGTCGAACACCCGGTGACCGAGATGATCACCGGCATTGACCTCGTGCGCGAGCAGATCCGCATTGCCGAAGGCAAGAAGCTCTCCTTCCGCCAGGAAGACGTGATGCTCGTCGGCCATGCCATCGAATGCCGCATCAATGCCGAACACCCGGCAACCTTCGTGCCCTCGCCCGGCACGATCACCGAATTCCACGCGCCCGGCGGCCCGGATGTGCGTCTCGACAGCGCTGCCTACGCCGGATACCGAATCCCGCCGCACTATGACTCCCTGATCGGCAAGCTGATCGTCCACGGCCGCACCCGCCGCGAATGCCTCATGCGCCTGCGCCGGGCCCTTGCAGAAATGGTGGTCGGCGGCGTTCACACGACGCTCGACCTGCACCGCCGCCTTGTCGGCAATGACGATGTCCAGGCCGGCGACTACAACATCCACTGGCTCGAGAAATTCCTGCAGGAAAACAGGCTTACAGAAGCGGACCCTTCCGAGAAGGGCTGACGCCGGAGGGGCAGACCATGAGCGCAGGCAATCCTGCAGAGGTATCGCCGGCTGCTTCGCAGCCCATTCTCCAGTCACTCGAGAGCGGCGTGCTGACCATCACGCTCAACAGGCCAGAGGCGCTCAATTCGCTCAACCGCGCCCTTATGGAGCAGTTCCGCGAGGTGCTGGCAACAGCGTCCGCAGACGAGGCCGTCAGGGCGCTGATCATCACCGGCGCCGGCCGTGGCTTCTGTGCAGGCGCTGACCTCATCGAGCAACCCGCCAAACCGCCGGTCTCCCGCGGCCAGGGCATCTCGGACGGCATGACCAGCCACTTCAATCCCATGGCGCGCGATCTGGCAGCCTTCCCAAAACCGACAGTCGCGGCCGTCAACGGCGTTGCCGCCGGTGGCGGTGTGGGCCTCGCCCTCGCCTGCGATATCGTCATCGCGGCGAAATCCGCGACCTTCATCCAGGTCTTTGCGCCGCAACTCGGCCTCGTTCCGGACATGGGCTGCTCCTGGCACCTACCCCGGCTTGTCGGAGCCGCTCGTGCCCGGGGGCTCGCATTGCTGGGAGACAGGCTCACTGCCGAGGACGCCGCCGAATGGGGGCTGATCTGGCAGGCCGTCGATGACAGCGCCCTCCGGCAGCACGCCGGCGAGATAGCGGCCAGACTCGCGGCGGGCCCCCGCCTCGGACTCGTCCGCACACGCGAGATCCTTGCGGAAGCGTTCGACAACGACCTCGCAGCGCAGCTCGATCTTGAGCGACGCACGCAATTCGAGCTCGGCAATAGCAACGACTTCGCAGAAGGCGTCCGGGCGTTCACCGAGAAACGTCCACCGAATTTCACCGGACGATAGTTCCGGTACGCCCCGGAGCGGCATCAACATTTACAGCCCGCCCGGCGCGCACCATATCTTTTCTTATGTCTGCCCGTTTCGGCCCTGAAGACCTGTTGAACTGCTATCGCAGGGGCGTGTTTCCGATGGCGGATTCACGCGACGATCCCCGCATCTTCCTCGTCGACCCTGACCTGCGGGGCATCCTTCCGCTCAATGCCTTCCATATCCCGAAACGCCTGAAGAAACGGATCTGTCAGGACCCGTTCCGCGTCACCTTCGACACAGCCTTCACGCGCGTCGTGGAAGCCTGCGCCGAGCCGCATGAGAACCGGCCCAACACCTGGATAAACT
>CAYQRX010000290.1:0-4032 GCA_964419865.1 uncultured Hyphomonas sp.
AGTGTTACAGCGAGACCGGATACGATGACCCTTCGGACGTTGCTGTCGGCATGTGAGGCCGATGCGACAGCGCGCGGCGCCTCAGCCGTTCGCCTAGAAGTGCGCGCCTCAAATAGTTCAGCCCTGCGGCTTTACGAGTCGGGGGGTTATCGCGTAATTGCCACCCTTGAGTCCTACTATCCGGACGGAGAAGCGGCGCGCAGGATGGAGAAGTCTCTCAATAGCGCCCTCTGATGGAGCCCCATGACCGATTGGGTCGTGCTTGTCGAATCCGCAAGCGACATCTCTCAGGCTGAAACACCGCATAAGGTGCTGCGCATTTCGGATTATATTTCGAAACCGGCGCTGTTCTCCGGCCGGCGGCCCTATATCCTGAACCTTGCCCGCTCCTATGCCTATCAGAAGGAAGGTTATTACGCCTCCCTTCTGGCCGAGGCGCGCGGCCACCGGGTCAGCCCGAGCGTCCAGACGATGGTCGAACTGTCCAAGAAGAGCCTCTACAATCACGCCCTGCCCGACCTTGGCGAAACCCTTCAGGAAGCCCTTGCCAAGGGCGCGCCGAAGGTCGAGAGCCTGTTCGTCGCCTTCTCCCGGGCCGAGACGCCGGGCTATGAGCGCCTGGCCCGCGAGGCGATGGACTGGTTTCGCACGCCCGCGCTCGAGATCGAATTCGATGAGGAAGCCCCGCACGGTATTGCGCGCGTGCGCGCCGTGCCGCCGCACCGCCTCAAGGATGCCCGCCGGCAATTCTTCCTCGATGCGATGGAAGCCTACACCAAGGGCCGCGTGAAGAATGAGAAGGCCCGCACACCCGCCAAATGGGCGCTCGCCGTGCTGGTCGATCCGCAGGAGAAAACTGCCCCATCGAAGCCCGCCTCCCTGAAGCGCCTCGCCGATGTGGCGGAAAAGATGGGCGTCGAGGTCGAGCTGATCGACCCGACCGACCTGCCCTCACTGGCCGAATTCGACGCGCTCTTCATCCGCGCCACGACCTCCATCGACAATTTCACCTACCGTTTCGCCCGCCGCGCCGAGCAGGAAGGCATGCCCGTCATCGACGACACCCATTCGATGATCCGCTGCACCAACAAGGTCTATCTCAAGGAAATCCTCGAAAAGGCCGGCCTGCCCATTCCGCGTACGGAAATTCTCGACGAGAAGACCGACCTTGCCGCTGTCTTCGGCCGCCTCGGCAGCCCCGTGATCCTGAAAACGCCGGATGGCAGCTTCGGCATCAATATGGTCAAGGCCCAGTCGCTCGACGAGCTGAAAACCGGCGCCAGGAAGATGTTCGAGGACACCGCCCTCATCATCGCGCAGGAATTCCGGCCGACCAAATTCGACTGGCGCATCGGCGTCCTCAACGGCGAACCGCTCTATGCCTGCCAATACCGGATGGCACGCGGCCACTGGCAGACAGTGAAATATGGCGAGGGCGGCAAGTCCCATGAGGGCGGTTTCACGACCATGGCGGTCGAAGATGCCCCGCCCGAAGTCGTCAATGTCGCCGTGCGCGCCGCCAGCCTGATCGGCGACGGCCTCTATGGCGTAGACCTGAAAGAGACCGAACAGGGCGTCATCATCATCGAGATCAATGACAACCCGTCCATCGACCATGATGTCGAAGGCGCTGTCCTCAAGGACGAAATCTGGCGCCGGATCATCTCCTGGTTTTCCACCCGCCTCGAACGCCGCATGGGCCGGGCAGGCTGACCAGGCGAGGGCTCAGAAGGTTTCTTCCTTGATCGGAGGCAGCTCCGCCGGCAGGGGCTCGTCCGGCGGGCGGGGCTTTGCTTCCGGGATTCGGGTATCGGAGGGGTTCTCGAAAATCCGGCGGATCACCCCCGGCGCAAGGGCGGACAGCGGATTGACAGCGACATTCGCCTTGTCGAGTGTGCCGCGCACCGAATAGGTCAGCGAGAAGACGCCCTCCCCATCCCGGCCGACCACAAGATCGCCGATAATCGGAATCCCTCCGAGAGCGGAGTTGATGCCGAAACTCGGCACCAGCACGCCGTCGAACTCGATATCCTTTGCCGCCATGTCGACATAGCCGCTGGCGGTCAGCCCCAGCGCGGGCCCCTGCGCCTTGGCCCCTTCGATGACATACCGCCCGCCCGAGACCTTCATCGGAATGTCCATGCGCGAGAACATCACGCCCTCCCCCCCGAGTGTATCGGCGAGCCCGCGCAATGAGGCGAGCGACAGGATCTGCGTCAGGAAAGGCGCATCCTTCATCCGGGCGTTTGTCACCGTCAGCATCAGGTCGGCCGGCCGGTTCGGCGCCTCCAGCGTCCCGGATAGGTCCAGCTGACCACCGGTGATGAAGTCCGCACCCAGAAAGGCGCTGGCGAGAAAGCCTGCATCCGCCGCCGTCACGCCGAGCCGCGCCGGGCCATCGCCCGCCGCATCGAGCACGGCCTCAAGCGGCGCGCCGCCCGGCCCCAGCCCGCTCGCCTGCATGTTGGTGAGACCCTTCGTGCCGGTATTGAGGAGCAGCCTGGCCTGGCGCAGATCGAGGCCGGGGCGCAGGGTCAGCCGGTCAACCGAGGCGGCGACCATCAGCGGCGTGCCCTCCTCCGCATCCGGCCCGGCCGCTGCCGCAACACCGCCGCCAAGGCCCGGCAACAGGCCGGAGACGTCCAGATACTTTCCCGTCAGCGTGATGCTGATTGTGTCATCGTCGCCGCGTGTCACCGACCCGGCAACTTCGGCGACATTGCGGAAATAGGCTTCGCGCAGCTGCGCCGCGACAAGCCGGGAGTCGGGGGCCAGCGTGAAGTCGCCATCAAGGCGCGCCGTCGGGCTGGTGAATTTGACGCTTGAGGTGGCGCGCCCCTCCCGCAGCACATAATCGACATCCGCCGTCGCCCGGTGCCCCGCCGGCTTGACCCATCCGATCTCGGACATATCGAGGCGTGCAGACGTAAGGTCTGCACTCACCGAAGAGGTCAGCAGCGTTGCGCCCCGCAGCTGGGCGGTGACGTCAATCGGCGCTTCACCGGTCATATAGGCGCGCCCGAGAATGCCGAACCGGTTGAGGAAATCCGCAGAAACCGAACCGGTTGCCAGAAGGTCGGCCGGCGTGTCCTCCCCGAGGAAGCTCTGGCGCCAGCGATAGTTGACGGGCGACGGGCCAAGCCGGCCATCTCCGCTGAGGGTTGCGCCGGCCTGGTCGACATTGACATTCACCGCCGCGCTGGTGAGGTCGAAGCCGAGCGCGGCGTTCTTCAGCCCGCCATTGCGGATGAGGCCGACGGCGGTGAACCGCACATCCTCATAGGGCACATTGTTCAGCGCCGGGCGGAACATTTCGAAGGTCAGCTCGCCGTCGCCGGCAACCCGTGCCGGATCGAGGTCGATGTCGAGGCGCGATTCGACCAGCGCCTTCATCATCCGCTCCGCCGGGCCACGGCCGCGGGCGAAGACACGGAACGGCTCGCCGCGCGGGTTGAATGCCGGAAAGTGGACGAAGCCCTCCTGCAGCGTCCAGCCGGCAAAGCTCCCTTCGGTGGTCAGGACACGGAAACTGTTCCCGGTCAGTTGCCCCTCGCCGGAGGCGTTTTCCACCGCCGGCAGGTCGTCGAGGAACTGAACCCGGACATCTTCGCCGGTGAAAACGAGATTGAGGTGATCGTCGCGCAGATAACCGTCGATCAGGCTGCCGCGTTCGAGGGTCAGCGTTCCCTGCACATCGTTCACATTGCCGGACGGAATGCGCGCGGAGGCGAAGCGCCGGGCACTGGCGCCCAGCTCCACCGGCCAGAAGGCATAGACGGTCTCGACCGGGAAAGGTCCGCCGACAGAGAATTCCAGCCGCCCCAGCACCGGCGGCTCTCCGCTGGCGCGCTCCGGCGTGCGGGCCAGATCGCCCTCGGCCCGGAACCGCGCCGCACCGGAGACGAAATCGGCCGCAGCGCCGCGCACCGCAAGAATGTCCATATCCGCCTCCCCGGTCAGCCGGACGCTGGCAAGATCCAGCGGCGCTTCAAAGGCCGGGGTCAGATCCAGCGTCAGGGCCGGGCTGGTGAG
>CAYQRX010000291.1:0-3082 GCA_964419865.1 uncultured Hyphomonas sp.
CACCGCATCAATCGCTTCGCGCGGCGACTTGCCGGCCCAAACGAGGAAGTTGAAAGCCGGCATGAACCGGTCAGCGGCGGCCACGGCGGCGGCCAGAACCGCGCGCACTTCGCCTTCCGTGAGCTCATCGCGCCCTTCCATCGGGAAGGTGTAGCGGAAGATGATGACGCCGTCCTCAACCCAGAAATCGAAATGGCCGATCCAGAGGCGCTCATTCGCCAGCATGATGAGCTCGGCGATGGCGGCGCGTTTGGCTTCCTGCGGCTTCACGTCCAGCGTCAGGGAGAAGTGGACGGCGGCCGGTTCGGGCCGGTAGGCGAAAAGGGCACCCATATCGCCCCAGCGGGTTTCGGCGACGACCTGGAGGGTGCCTTCCTCATCGCGTTCCGCTGGCCAGCCAGCGGCTTCGAGAACGTCTTCGACCAGTTCCAGGGGATCAATCCCGAGAAAGTCGCTGCGGCTCATTTCAAGGCTCATTGACGGGCCTCCGCTCTGTGATTTGTGCAAGCTGCCGGATTCGCGCCCCAAATCCAACTGCACTCAACGCCGGTGGGGCCGGCGATGTCTAGGTTCATGTGCAGTTAACGGTTCAGCTTTCGGGGGATTTTGCAGCTTCCAGAGCCGCAATACGGGCTTCGAGGGCCTCCACGCGGTCAAGCGCGGCCACGGCGATGGCCTTCAGGGCCTCCACCTCATCCCGGCCCGCCAGGTCCATATCCGCGATCAGCGCGCGCACGCGGGCCTGCGCGGCAGTGCGGGCCTCCTCACCGGCTGCGCGCGCAGCGCCGAGGGCCCCGGTCATCAGGCCCGCGATGTCATCGAGCAGTGGATTTGTCCCAGCCATGCGGCTACTCCTTCGCGCGGGGTGTAGGGTGGACCTACCAGATAAGACGCCCGCCAGACAGGGAAAAGACGCCGCATGAACGACCTGCTCGCCGCGCTCACCGTAATGCTGGGTGAGACCTCGCTGAAGTTTCCGGAGTGGAGCCCGGCGCTGGTTTCCATCGATCTCGATTTCATTGGTCTCGGGATGTTTCACCTGCGCTGGTACGCGCTCGGCTATATCGCGGGGATCGGCCTGGCCTGGTGGTATGCAAGCATGCTGCTGAAGCGGCCCCAGCTGTTCGGCGGCACCGCCCCGCTCGACCGCAACGGCCTCGATGACCTGATGTTCTGGATCATCATCGGTATCATCCTTGGCGGACGCCTCGGTTATATCCTGTTCTACATGGTGCCCTATCAGATGGACGTGCTGGCAGCCGATCCGCTGGCGATCCTGCGGATCTGGGATGGCGGTATGGCCTTCCATGGCGGAATCCTGGGGGTCGCGGTTGTGCTCTGGTGGTTCGCGGCGAAGCGAGGGGTAAACCTGCTGTCCGTGGGCGACATTGCCGGTGTCACAGCGCCGATCGGCATAGGCCTGGTGCGGATCGCCAATTTCACCAATGCCGAACTCTATGGCCGCCCAACAGAATCCTCCATCGGCATGGTCTTTCCGGAAGGCTATGTGCCCGGGTCAACACCACCCGCCTACAATTGGGAGACCGGCGACTGGATCTATCGAGGCGACGAACTGGCGCGCCATCCCAGCCAGCTTTACGAGTCCGTGCTGGAAGGCTGGCTGCCACTGCTTGTCCTGTCTGTCCTGATCTGGCGCTTCGGTGCGCTGAAACGGCCCGGTCTTGTCGCTGGACTGTTCCTGCTGATGTATGGGGTGGGCCGCTCCATCGCGGAGAACTTCCGGGAGCCCGACGCCTTTGTCGATGGCCTGCCCGAATGGCTGACCATGGGCATCATCCTGTCGGCGCCAATGTGGATCGGCGGGGCCTGGCTGGTCTGGAATGCGCTGCGCAAGCCTGCCCCGGCCGCCTGAGACGCCGGCCATGACCCTTGAAGACCGCCTTGTCCGCCTCATCGGGACGGACGGCCCCGTGCCGCTCTCAACCTTCATGCAGATCGCCCTGCATGACCCCAGGGACGGCTATTATGCGACCCGGCCCGGTATCGGGCGGGACTTCATCACCGCGCCGGAAACCAGCCAGGTGTTCGGCGAACTGATCGGGCTCTGGATCGTGCATGAATGGCGCGCCCTCGGCAGCCCGGCCCGGTTCGAGCTGGTCGAGATCGGTCCGGGCCGGGGCCTTCTGATGGCCGATGCGCTGCGTATCGCCTGTTTTGCGGGCGGCGAGGCTTTCCAGGCCGCGCTGCACCTGACGCTGGTTGAACCAAGCCCCGCACTGCGCCTCGTGCAGCAGGAGCGCCTCGGCAAGTTCCGTCCGGCCTTTGCGGGCCGCTTCAGCGAAGTCCCCGCCGGGCCGATGCTGCTGGTGGCCAACGAGTATCTCGACTGCCTGCCCGCCCGCCAGTTCCGGCGCGATGGAGAACAGTGGCGCGAGTGCGTGGTCGGCCTGTCACCGGATGGCGGCCTCACCTTCGGGCTGGCCGCCGATGAACCGCGCGCCCTCGCCGGCACGACACTCGCGGGGGATGTCGTGGAAGTGCAGACCGGCCTCGACCTGGTCGTCGCCGACCTTGCGACCCGCACCGAGCCCTTCCGTGCGCTGTACATAGACTACGGACCGATGGACCAGGCGCCGGGCGATACGTTAAGGGCCTACCGGAACGGCGCGCAGGTCTCGCCCCTGGACCATCCCGGACAGAGCGATCTCACGGTCGACGTTGATTTCGGACGGCTCGCGCGCCTTGCGGCCTCGGCCGGGCTGGACGTCGCAGGGCCCACGCCGCAGGGCATGTTCCTCCTCGGACTCGGCGCGCAGGCGCGCCTCGACCAGCTGATCAAAGCCAATCCGGATGAGGCGGAAGCCGTGTTCACTGCGGTTCAGAAACTGATCGATCCGGCGCAAATGGGCGAGCGGTTCAAGGCGATCTGCCTGTCCTCATCGGGGCTGGCAAAACCGGCGGGGTTCTGACGCCGGGTCAATGATGGTTGGCTCGGCCCGGGCGGCCCCCATCTAGTGAGCAGCGATCACAAAGGAACCGAACCTTGCCGGAAATCTCAATCCTCGAACTCGGCCGCGTGCGGGAAGGCTTCATCGCCGACCTCCTCCTGGTCAGGGGCAAC
>CAYQRX010000291.1:3092-4029 GCA_964419865.1 uncultured Hyphomonas sp.
TGCGGGAAGGCTTTACCCGGGCCGACGCCCTCAATGAAGCAAGACGCCTTGCCCAGCATGCCGAGACGCTCGGCTACAAACGTTTCTGGGTCGCTGAGCATCACAATATGCCGACCGTCACGACCGCCGCCACATCGCTGGTCATCAGCCATATCGCGGCGGGCACAAGCACGATCCGCGTCGGCGCGGGCGGCATCATGCTGCCGAACCATGCGCCCTATATCATCGCCGAACAGTTCGGCACGCTGGAAGCGCTGTATCCTGGCCGCATCGACCTCGGCCTCGGCCGCGCCCCCGGCACCGACCAGCTGACGCTCCGGGCACTACGCGTGCATCCGGAGGAAGCCGAACGCTTCCCGCAGGATGTGGTCGAACTGCAGCTCTGGCTCGGCCCCGTGAAGGAAGGTCAGCGGATCGAGGCGGTGCCGGGGTCCAACTCCAACGTCCCGCTCTGGATCCTTGGCTCAAGCCTGTTCGGCGCACAGCTCGCGGCAGAGCTGGGCCTGCCCTATGGTTTTGCCTCACACTTCGCCCCGCAGGCACTGGACGAGGCGCTGACGCTCTATCGCGCGAGGTTCAAGCCGAATGAGAAGATGCAGAAGCCTTACGCTCTGATCGGGGTGAACATCATTGCGGCAGAGAGCGATGACGAGGCGCGTTACCTCGCCACGTCGCAGCAGATGTCATTCGCCAACCTGGTGCGCGGCGAGCGCAAACTGACCCAGCCGCCCATCGACGATATTGATACCTACTGGACGCCGGCAGAGAAGGCGCGCGCCGCCGCGATGCTGGATGTGGCCATCATCGGCTCACGCGAGACGGTCAGGCGCGGCATCGACAAGCTGCTGGCGCGGACCAGCGCCGACGAGCTGATGCATCCGGGCACGGGCGACCACACGCCGGTCGTGCAACTCCACCACCGCTACGGCATGATCCT
>CAYQRX010000292.1:0-4012 GCA_964419865.1 uncultured Hyphomonas sp.
GGAGAATGCCGCCGTCGCCACGTCGGGTGACTACCGGCATCATGTGACCGTTCAGGGCCACCGCCTATCACACACGATGGACCCCAGAACAGGCGGGCCGCTGCGGTCGTCGCCGGCTTCGGTCACGGTTATCGCCCGTACTTGTGCCGAGGCTGATGCCTGGGCGACCGCACTGATGGTACTGGGTCCGAAGGCCGGCGGTGAACTCGCCGCGCGCCTCGGCCTCGATGCACTGTTTCTCATGCGTGAAGCAGGCAGTGTCCGGACACATGCTGTCGGGACGCTGTTCGAGGCAAGGACGGAAGCCCTTCTCAATCATCCCGCCATCGCCCGAGGCCCTGTCCGTTCGTGCAAGAGCGCCTTGCGGCTTTAGCGAATACCTGTCCGGAAATGGACATCATACCCTCAACCCATGCCCGACGGCGTTCACCCGTTGCGGCCGGAACCGATGCAACAGGAGACGACTATGAAGACCGCAAGACCCCTCGCCGCCCTCGCCGTTGCCCTCACCCTTGCTCTGGGGGTATCGGGGATAGCCGCTGCGCAATCCCATGATCATGGCGGAGCGACGATCGAAATCACGCTGAACAACGGCGCCAAGTGGCGGGGCGACGACAATATGATCGCCGGCATGACCGCAATCCGGAGCACCATAGCCGAGAATGCGGAGGCCATCCATAGCGGTGCCCTGTCGGCCAACGCTGCGAAGGAGGTCGCCGCCGATGTCCAGAAGCAGCTCGATTTCATGATCGAGAACTGCGTGCTCGAACCGGAGGTCGACGAACAGTTCCATGCCGTCCTCGGAGAGATGATGGTCGGCGTCTCGGCGCTGGAAGCCGGCGAGGTGGAATCTGGCGCGGTGAAGATCGTCGAGGCGCTCAACGTCTATGGCGAGCATTTCGAACATCCGGGCTGGCAGGCGCTTCACTGACGCCTTTCGAGCACGGTCCAGAAGAACGAGCTGGCGGGGGCGTTATGCTTCCGCCGGTCTTGCCTTGCACGGGCAGCGCCCTTCCAGCAGATCGGCGTCGGCGGCCAGCGCCGCCGCCATAAAATCCACGAAGATGCGAACGCGCGCGGTATGGCGCAGATCTTCATGGG
Organism: uncultured Hyphomonas sp.; assembly: GCA_964419865.1. Classification (GTDB taxonomy): domain Bacteria; phylum Pseudomonadota; class Alphaproteobacteria; order Caulobacterales; family Hyphomonadaceae; genus Hyphomonas. Next base: position 1,102 of record CAYQRX010000292.1, read on the forward strand.
TCAGGATCCATAAATCCAGCATGAAATCCTCGGGCAACGAGGCGGCGCGAACCAGTGCGGGGTCGCAATCGGCAACCACGCAGGGCAAGGCTGCAAGACCGACGCCCGCTTGGGCCGCGGCATGGGCGGCGATGATCGAATTCGTGCGGTAAACCTGCCGCATTTGCGGCCACCAGCGCGCCAAGCTGCGGCTGAGCGGACCATGGGCCGCGCCGTAGCCGATCCAGTCGCCATGGGTCGGATCGCCCTGCTCTCGCGCATAAAGGCCGGGCGCTACGTAGACGGCGAAGGCCAATCGCCCGACCCGCCGTCCTACCAGTGTTTCCTGCCCCGGATTGCCCAGCCGTAACGCGACATCGGCCTCACGCCGCGTCAGGTCGAGCACCGTGTCCGCAACGACCACCTCGATCTCGATCCCCGGCCATTGCGTCCGGAATGCAGCGATATGTCGCGGAAGAACCCCGACAGCCAGCAGGTCGGTGGCGGTGATACGGATCATCCCGCTTGGCCGTTGGTCCTGCCCGGTGACCTTCAGCGCCAGCGCGGCCACTTCCTCCTCGATGCGGAGCACGGAATCGCGCATCTCCTCACCGGCGGTCGTCAGGGCGTAGCCGCCGGGCAGCCGGTCAAAAAGTCGTACACCCATCCGCTGCTCGAAAGCGCCGATGCGGCGAAAAACGGTTGAATGGGTCACGCCCAGCACCCGTGCCGCGCCCGAAAGCGATCCCGCTCGGGCTACGGCAAGAAACAACCGCAGATCGTCCCAATCCTGCACCTGTGCATTCATGCAAGGAATCCTTGTCAGCCTAACCAATGCTGATCCTGAGAGGACAGCATATCTCAAATGGATAGGCAATAACTGCCGTAGCTACGCTGAAAACCATAAGAAGGAACCAGCCATGAAAAGAGCGGTCCTGAGCAGCAACGAATTAATCGGTCCCTCTACGCTGCCCAACTCGAGGAGACCGTCTTAAAACTCTTCGGGCAGGGGGATACCACTTTCGCAACACGTCGCGACACGGAATCCGGGCTGCTGCGCTGTGCTGAATGGCTTATTAAAGCTTACCTCATAGCGAACAGCTCGTGATGGAATCGCTTCGCCACCGGCAGTCCCTGGGCGGAAAAATCCCGCCGCAGCGCCTCACCGAACCCCGTCGGACCGCAGAACCAAATGCTGGCGTCGCGCCAATCCGGCACAGCCACACGAATACGCTCGCCGGTCAGTAAGCCATCGCGGGCATCGACTAGGACATGAAGGCGGATCCCTGCCGCCACAGCATCCTCTGTCAGCTTGACGATGGCCTTCTCGTCGTAGTCGGCAGTCGTGTGGAACAAGTCGACCATGGGAGGACGCTGGTCTGGATGCATGCGCCGTTCTTGCGCTAGATGCTTCATGCCGGCGATGAACGGCGTGATGCCGATGCCGCCGCCGATCCATATCTGTCGGGGCTGACCGTTATCAAAGTCGAAACAGCCATACGGTCCCTCGATACTGACCTCATCTCCCACCTTCAACTTCTCGCGCAGACGGCTGGTGTGATCGCCGAGTTCCTTGGTCACGAAGGTGATGCGTCGATCCTTTTCGTTCCAGGCAGAGGCGATCGTATAGGGATGAGCCCCTTCGGTACGGTCGGACATGGCGAAGGCGAACTGGCCAGGCTTATGCCCCGGCCAGCCCTGCGGCACCTCGATCTCCGTCTCGAGGGCCTTCACACCTGGATAGTATTGGAGCGAGGCAATCCTGCCTCGAACCTGCCGCCCCGCGCCGACGCGGCGCAGCAGGACTATCACCGCCGAATAAGTACCTGCCGCAAGAAGCAGCGCCATTACCGTGCCGATTGGCGACATCCAGTAGCTGAACGTGGTCAGCACAACAGCGTGGAACACGAGCACCAGGTAGGCGGCCGCCAACAAGCGGTGTGTTTTATAGAACAGCTGGTAGGGGAAGTATTTGAGGAGTGCCAGCACGATCAGCAGCACGGCAGCATAGAAGGCCCATTCGCCCAGACCCTCCGCCGTTCCGCGTTGGCTCATGAGAAGCTGCTCGATCGGGTTTTCCAGGGGCGGTCTCTCGCCGCGCACGGGCCGCTCGATCAAGCCCCAGCCCACCGCCCATTTCGGACCCTGCCCCCAGAGCCAGTGGACCACCGAGACGACGAGGGCCGCTATGCCCAGCCATTTGTGCAGCCGGTACATCTTGTCCAACCCGCCGAACCACCGTTCCGGCCAGCGCGGCCGCAGCGCCAGGATCATGGCAACGCTCATCGCAGCCATGGCGATGATACCAGTGTACTGGACCATCGTTCCCCGAAGCGCGAAGAAATTGGCCGGTTGGAATACCGTTGGTTCCGCCAACAGCCACAAAGCCGTCAAAAGCGCCAAGAGTGCCCAGAAGGTGAGCTTGATGTTCTGCATCGGGGCGAGTTCTTTCTATAGTGGCCACTGTGCTTTGTATATCGGAGGAAGGATTAAGGCTCGTTGACGCCGGTCAAGAGTGGAGCATGCCGCGCATCTGTCCCGAAACTCCGAAGGCTACACCAAAGCTGGGCATCGCCTTTGGCGTTGGCGCGGCGTTGGCGCTGGCTGCGCTTCTGGAGCGCGGGCTCGCCGGTGATCGTTCCGCTCGACGGGCGGATCGCGGGAATCTTTGGCCCTTCGATCAATTATATTCCTCGACCGCCGACCATCGCTTGGCTTCCTGACATCGGAATGCGGCGCATCACATGCCAACTGCGAGCAGCTACAGGCCGCCCGCGCTATCGCCGCGGAGTTCGGCATCGCGGCGAAAGACGGTCGAATGGGTGACGCCAAGCACCCGCGCGGCACCCGAAAGCGATCCCGCCCGCGCCAAGGCCAGAAACAGCCGCAGGTCGTCCCAATCCTGCCCCTGTGCATTCATGCAATGATTCCT
>CAYQRX010000293.1:0-3997 GCA_964419865.1 uncultured Hyphomonas sp.
GTCTACGCCCGGCTCGGCACGATCCGGAAGGCGGCCGAGGCGCTTGATCTCGCCGCATATCTCGGCGCCGCCCCGACAGTCTCGGAGGCCCGCCGGTAGGTGACAACAGGACCGGCGATGACCTGGTTCCACCAAGTTTCATGCCGGGCCCTCGGAGGAATGCAACACCCCCACGCGGGGAAACACTCCGACCGCAAGCTCCAGGGCGGCGTCAGGCCCGGCAGCAGTCTTCCCGACGATCCCTGGACACCAACCGACGAAACCACGGAGCTTCACCATGTTCACGACTTCCCCCCTGAAACGCCTGCGCCAGTCGAGCTGGATGGAGGCGATCCCCGACACGATCAACGTTCCGGCCCTGTCTGACAGGCCGAACCGCGCGGTGCCGATCGAGCGCGCCACCGTGGACGACATCGAGTTCGCGCTTGTCGCCCTGGCGCGGCAGCAGTCCGAGCTCTACCGGCTGACGAGTGCGCTTGGCGACGTGTTGAAGATGGCGCGCCGCCAGGGCGCCGGTGGCGCGGACATCGCCATTTCGGCCGCTGTGCGGGATCTGGAGGGCGGCAAGTGAGTGCCCCCTTCGGCGGCGGGCCGCTCCGCATAATCACGGCCGACGAACGCCTGCGCGAGGCGCGCGGCATCAAGGGGGTGCTCACGGGCACCTCCGGCATCGGCAAGACCACGCAGCTGCTGACCCTCGATCCGCAGCGAACGCTTTTCCTGAACCTCGAGGCGGGCGAGTTGGCCGTTCAGGGCTGGCCCGGCGACGAGATCCGCATCCGCGACTGGGAGGTCGCCCGCGATCTGGCCGCCTGGATCGGCGGCGCCAACCCGGCCATGCGGGACGACCAGTCCTATGGGCCCGGGCACTTCGCGCGGGTCTGCGCCGCCTTCGGTCCCGCCAGCCAGCTCGACAAATACGACACGGTCTTCGTCGACAGCATCTCCGTCGCCTCTCGCATTTGCCTTCAGTGGTGCAAGGGCCAATCCCAGGCCCAGTCCGACCGCACCGGCAAGCCGGATCTCCGCGCGACCTACGGGTTGCTCGGCCAGGAGATGATCGGCTGGCTCACGCATCTGCAGCACACGCCCGCCAAGAACATCTGGCTGGTCGGTCTTCTCGACCGCAAGCTCGACGACTTCGGCAAGCCCTTCTTCTCGATGCAGATCGAGGGATCGAAGACCGGTCTCGAATTGCCCGGCATCGTCGACGAAGTCGTGACCCTGACTGAACTGCGCCCCGAGAAGGGTGACCCGTTCAGGGCGTTCATCTGCACCACGATCAACGATTTCGGGCTGCCTGCGAAGGACCGCAGCGGCCGGTTGTCGATGATCGAGCCCGCCCATCTCGGGCGGCTCATGGCGAAGATCCGTGGTCCGCGCCCCGATGGCGCTGCCCGCCTGAACTTCGATCTGCCCGCGGCCGCCACCGCACCCAATCCCCCGACGACGAAAGGAGCATGACAATGGCGAGCGACATGGATTTCAACGGCGCGGACACGCAGGACGCCGCCTTCGACCTCATCCCGGCCAACACGCTGGTCAAGGTCTGCCTCACCGTCCGCCCCGGCGGCGCGGGCCCCGAAGGCTGGCTGACCCAGAGCAAGACGAGCCCGGCCCTCTACCTCAACACCGAGGCTGTCGTGATGGAGGGGCCGTTCGCGCGGCGTCGCATCTACACCCGCATCGGTTTTCGCGGAAAGGCTGCGGGCGGTCCCGGCGACGACACCTACGGCAACCGCGGGCGCGCCATGATCCGCGGCATCCTCGAATCCGCCCGCGGCGTGCGCGCCGACGACCAGTCGAACGCTGCCCGGGCCGCGCGGATGATCCGCAGCCTCGGCGAGTTGAACGGGCTCGAGTTCTTGGCCCGCATCGGCATCGAGCGCGACAAGGACAAGCCCGAGGACAGCGGCCGCAACGTCATCAAGGCGGCCATCGGCGCCGACCATGCCGAATATGCGCGTCTGCTGGGCTGCGTGCCGCAGCCGCCGCAGCAGGGTCAGTACACCGCGACGGGCACCCAGCTGTCAAACACCGGCATGGGCCAGTCCGGCGCGCCGTCCTCCGGCTCCGCGCCCTTCTGGGCACGCTGAGGGGGACGGCCATGATTCCGCGCGATTATCAGAAGGCGGCGGTCGATGCCGCCCGCGACCGCACCGCCGCACATGGCAACACCATGCTGGTGCTGCCCACCGGGGCGGGAAAGACGGCCATCGCCGGTTTCTTCATCGGCGAGGAACTGGAGCAACGTAAACACGACCGCGTTCTGGTGCTGCAGCACACCGACGAGTTGATCGATCAGAACCGCAGCGCCATCGGCACTGTCACCGGAATGCCAACCTCGGTGGTCAAGGCCGAGCAGGACGACTGGGACGGCCGCATCGTCTTCGGAAGCGTCCAGACCCTGGCGCGCGCCAACCGGCGCGAGCGGATGGCGCCGGTCTCGCATCTCGTCATCGACGAATGCCACCGCTCCGCGGCGCAAAGCTATCAGTCCATCATCGACGAGGCCCGGGCGCTCAATCCGGAGATCAAGCTGCTCGGGCTCTCGGCCACGCCGGGTCGCGGCGATGGCCGCAGCCTGCGCCGCACCTTCAGCAATGTCGGCTATCATCTGAAGATCGGCACGCTGATCGGTCGCGGTCTCCTGGTGCCACCGCGCACCTACACCATCGATCTCGGCGTCGAGGACGAACTGGCCGGGCTGGGCGCCACTGCGGGCGATTTCGACATGCGCGCGGCAGACAAGGTGCTGAACCGCTCGGTGCTGAACGAGGCCGTCGTCGAACACTGGCAGGCGAAGGCAGCGGACCGGCGCACCATCTTCTTCTGTGCGACGGTCGACCATGCCGATGCAGTTGCCGAGGCATTCCGCACGGCCGGCGTCACAGCCGAGACGATCTCGGGCGAGATGCCATCGCGGACGCGCGCCGACCTCATCGCCCGGTTCGACAGGGGCGAGGTGCAGGTGCTGACGAACTGCATGGTCCTGACCGAAGGTTTCGACAGCCAGCCTGTCGGCTGCATCGGCATCCTGCGCCCCATGCTGCACAAGGGCACCTTCATCCAGGCAGTCGGTCGCGGCCTGCGGCGGGTCGATCCCGCGCGTTTTCCCGGCATCGTGAAAACCGACTGCATCGTTCTCGACTTCGCGGGCGCGGCGCTCCGGCACGGGTCGCTCGAACAGGAGATCACCCTCGACGAGGACGATCCTGAGCCCGGCCAGGCACCGTGGAAACTGTGCCCGACCTGTGAGGCCGAATTGCCGCTTGGAGCATCGATCTGTGATTTCTGCGGTCACGTCTTCACGCGGGAACGAGCAGAGGCCCGACTGCTGACCGCCTTCGACATGATTGAGATCGACCTGCTGGAGCGGTCCCCGTTCGCCTGGTGCGATCTGCATGGCGACGGCCAAGCGATGATGGCGAGCGGGTTCAATGGCTGGGCCGGGGTGTTCCATGATGGCGCGCTCTGGCACGGGCTCGGACAGCCGAAAGGCAGGGCGATCCGGCCGCTCGCCATCGGCACCCGGGTGCAGGCGCTCGCCGCCGCAGACGATTTCCTGCGCGCCACCGAGACGGGGACCGCCTCGATCAAGAGCCGTCGCTGGCTGAACGACCCGGCGACGATGAAGCAGATTGACCTGCTGCAGCGCGCGGGGCACGAGGCCAATGGGCTGGATTTCAGCCTGTCGAAGTATGCCGCCAACTGCCATCTGAATTTCCGTTGGAACCGCGGCGCGATCACCGCTGCCGTTCTTGGCCGTGCGGAGCGGTCGGCTGCATGAAACGCCCCAATCCGCTCCCGCCCGACCAGATGACGCCCGCAGAGCGCCGCACTGAGCTATGCGGCCTGCTGGCGCTCGGGCTGGTTCGGTTGCGGATGCGGGATGGGGGCAAAGTATCTGACGATACAGGAGAACGTTGCCTACACTATCCCCCCGACCAATGCCGTCATGCAACTCCAACTCACCGGAGAAATGCATGAACAAGCC
>CAYQRX010000294.1:0-3983 GCA_964419865.1 uncultured Hyphomonas sp.
CTCGAGGCCTTTCAGGCCGCTTTCATCCAGGCTGCGGCGCGAGGGGAAAACCTCCTCCTCCCAGCCGGGCAGGAAAACCACCGGCCATTCAAGGCCCTTGGCGCCATGCAGGGTCAGGATCTGGACCTGATCGTCCCCTGCCCCGCCGGCAGCGACATCCATCACCAGTTCGACATGCTCCAGGAAGCCCGCGAGCGTGTCGAACTCGCCCATCGCGCGGACAAGTTCCTTGAGGTTGTCGAGCCGGCCCTGCGCCTGCGGGCTGCGATCCTTCTGCAGCATGTCGGTATAGCCGGACTCTTCGAGGATCATCTCGGCCAGCTCGGTGTGGGGCATGCCGCCCGCCAGCTTGGCCCGCCACATGCCGATCTGGTCGATAAAGATGGTCAGACCCCGTTTCGCTGCGCCTTTGATCTCGTCGGTCTGCAATACCATCGGGGTGAGCGTGAACAGGCTGCGCCCATCGGCGCGGGCATAGGCCTGCAGCTTGGCGAGGCTGGCATCCCCTACGCCGCGCTTCGGCTCATTCACGACGCGCTCGAAGGCCAAGTCGTCATCCGGTGAGCGGATGAGGCGCAGATAGGCGAGCGCATCTCGGATCTCGGCGCGCTCGAAGAAGCGCGGACCGCCGATCACGCGGTAAGGAATGCCCAGCAGGATGAAGCGTTCCTCAAAGGCCCGCATCTGCCAGGAGGCGCGCACCAGCACGGCGCAGTCATCATGCCGGCCGCCGGAGCGGACCCAGCTTTCGATGTCGTCGGCGATCAGCCGGCTTTCCGCCTCCCCGTCCCAGAGGCCGCGCACCTTCACCTTGGGCGCATCGACATCCTCATTGATGGCGCTGTCGTCGCCGACATAGAGCGTCTTGCCGAGCCGGCCCCGGTTATGGGCGATGACGCTGGAGGCGGCGGCAAGGATGTGGCGGGTGGAGCGGTAATTGCGCTCAAGACGGACAACCTTCGCGCCCGGAAAATCCTTCTCGAAGCGCAGGATGTTGTCCACTTCCGCCCCGCGCCAGCCATAGATCGACTGGTCGTCATCGCCGACGCAGCAGAGATTCTTGGAGCCCTGAGCGAGCAGGCGCAGCCAGAGATACTGGGCAACGTTGGTATCCTGATACTCGTCGACCAGGATGTAGCGGAACCGGCTGTGATATTCCTTCAGGATATCAGGGTGTTCCTGGAAGATCGTGATGTTGTGGATGAGCAGGTCGCCAAAGTCGCAGGCGTTCAGAACCTTCAGGCGCGCCTGGTAGATCTCATAGCATTTGATGCCCTTGCCATTGCCGAACAGGGCGGCGTCTTCCGAAGGCACCTTGTCCGGGGTCAGCGCCTTGTTCTTCCAGCCATCAATGAGGCCGGCGAGATAGCGCGGCGCCCAGCGTTTCGGATCGAGGCCCTCGGCCTGCACGATCTGCTTGCAGAGCCGGATCTGGTCGTCGGTGTCGAGGATGGTGAAACTCGATTTGAGCCCCACCAGCTCGGCATGCTTGCGCAGGATCTGGGCCGAGACCGAGTGAAAGGTGCCCAGCCAGCGCAGCCCCTCGCCCGCATCGCCGAGCAGGGCGAGGGCGCGTTCCCGCATTTCGCGGGCGGCCTTGTTGGTGAAAGTCACAGTCAGTGTCTGCGAGGGGTAAGCCAGGCGCGAGGCGATGATATGAGCCAGCCGGCTGGTGAGCACGCGCGTTTTGCCCGTGCCCGCCCCTGCCAGCACCAGCAACGGGCCTTCGGTATACAGGACCGCCTCGCGCTGCTCGGGGTTGAGGCCCTCCAGATAGCGCGCGCCGCCAGCCGCCGGAACAGGCGGGCGGGCGGCAGCCATCTGGCTGATCGACAGGCGATTCGGATTGGAACTCATGGCGAACATATAGCAGCGGGCGCCGGTGAAGACACCCGCCCGCTGCGCGGCCGCCCTCTTGCCGCTGGCCCCCGGAACGGGGCGTTGGCACCTGCGTCCCCTTGCGCCAGCCTGCCGGGCCAATGATCCGATTCCCGGCGGGCCTGCGCCTTGGACTGATGAGGGGGCTCGATGCCACACAAAGACGACGCAACGGCGCGCGATGATTTCCGCTATGGCGGGGTGCAGATCTTTACGGCCGGCTTTCTGATCGCCCTGATGGGGCTGATGATGCTGATGTTCGTCTGGCTTGCGGCAGACCTCGTCTTGGGGGGCGAGCTTTTTGCCGGCCTCGCCTTTTTCGCGGTCGGTCTGCTCTTCGTGGCGTTCAACCGGATCATGGTGCGTGATTACATCTTCCGAAGCCGGTGGCAGCTGACGCTCGGCCCGGAGACGGCCTGGTTCAATCTGCCTGTCTGGCGGCTCCTGTCCGGGCCCGAGCCAAGCCTTTCAGGTTCCCTCGCCTACACGTCCATCGCCGCAATCGAGTGGCGCGAGGAGGTCATGCGCAGCCTGGGCCTGACCACCATCAACCGCGTCTATTCCATACGGCTGAAATCCGGCGGGGTGATCGCACTCGGCGAGGACCGGCCTGTGCCCAGGAGCGAGGCCTATACGACCCTTGCCGGCGACGCTGCCAGGGCGCTGGCGAAGCGCGCCAGGGTGGGCATGGTCAAGCGTCCGATGGCGGAGGGAAAGACCGGTTTCCTGACATTGTGGGGCAATGAACGCGCGCCCTGGCCGGGGGATGACATAGCGGGCGGGCTCAGCGAAGCGGATGAGCACGCCCTCCGGCGCGGCCTGATGCTGACGCAGCTCGTGCCGGCGGCAGCCTTTGCCGCGATCATCCTTGTGCGGCTGTTTGGATGATCCGGGGTCAGACTTTCCGGAAGGCGATCGTCACCTGACCAATCTCGATACCGAAACGGGTGACATAGGCGCGGTTGAGCAGCACGCCGTCTTCCATCAGGAACATCCAGTCATTGAAACCGACATTCCAGACCGAGTCGCCGACCTTGAGGTCCACCTTGTATTTCCAGTTGAAGGCGTTGCCCGTCACCTGCCCTTCGGCATAGCCCGGCACGTCGCCCGCAGTGCCCCGGTAGCGGCCGTTTCCGAGGATGTCGATTTCCCAGATCCGGGTGTCGCGCTCGCCATCATCATAGACGAAACGCTCGGTAAGGGTCAGCCGGTTGCCCTCCACCTCTCCGGTAATGTCGACCGTGAACTGGCGGCGCACATTGTGGAACCGGTCCTCGAACAGACCATAGGCGCGCGTCTCGCCGAGGAAGTAATCCTCAAGGACAAGCTGGCGCGGGGCGCTCTCGAACCGGGCCAGCTGGGCGGGACCAGGCGTGGTACAGCCTGTTGCCGCAGCCGTGGACACACTCATGGCCAGGGCGGGGGCGAAATGACGGGCGAAACGCATGGGCGGCTCCGGAAAGGCAGATTTCACTCTGCCTTTGATACGCAGCCCGGGCCGAGCTGGATCAGGCCGGCAGCCTGATCCATGCAGGCTCAATACAATGTGGCGAGCGCTTTCGCGTCATAGTCGGCGATCTCGGACACCCGGCCTTCCTTGACCTTGGTGGCCCATTCAGGGTCCTGAAGCAGCGCGCGGCCGACGGCGACGAGGTCGAACTCCCCCTTGTCGAGGCGGGCTTCCAGATCGTCGATGGAACGCTGGCCGGCGCCCTGGCCGGCGAAGGCGTAAATGAAGTCACCGTTGAGGCCGACGGAGCCGACGGTGATCGTGGGCAGGCCGGTGAGCTTCTTGGCCCAGCCCGCGCCGTTAAGGCCTGTTTCGCCGTCGATTTCGGGGAATTCCGGCTCCCAGTAGCGGCGCTGGGAAACGTGAAGACAATCGACGCCGGCGTCGACAAAAACCTTCAAGAAAGACTCCAACGCCTGCGGCGTTTCCGCCAACCGGGCGGCATAATCCTGCTGCTTCCACTGCGAATAGCGCAGGATGATCGGATAGTCCGGCCCGACCTTGCGGCGGATTTCCCGGATGATGTCGCCGCCGAAGCTCGCACGATCGACAAGGCTGCCGCCATACCGGTCGGAGCGCTTGTTCATGGCGGCCC